>NZ_JBLKNX010000029.1:0-40835 GCF_051414055.1 Halosimplex halobium | reverse complement strand
TCTCGTTCAACAAACTCTAAGTCGATCTCGTCTAAACAACCACTGAGGCGGGCGTTTTCTGGCATGGACACCTGAAAACCGCACCGCCTCACCTTTCAATCCTTATCTGAACACCGCCATGGGCTCACGGCACGGGGGAAACATACGGTGAGCCCACGCCTGCACGGGGGTCAATGGGGGTGACGGTGGTGTGCAGGCACTCAAATATGTGCTTGCTGACAGAAATATCTGGGGCGGTAGTTTCACAGACTGAAAGAGCCCTCGGACACACCTCCGCCCCAGCGTGACTGCAACGCTGGTGTCCGAGTGACCCCCATGTTCCCCAAATGGGGGCATGCCCGGAGATTGGATTGTTATACGCCGTTTTATTTGGTTGACACCGCAGAATATAGATCGACACTACTGGTTGCGAAGTGCTGGCAAGAATTGCGGTCCGCATGGATGTGAAGACATCGCGGCGAGACTCTCACTGTCGATTGTATCCGAACTATTACCTGGATGTCACGTGATTCCAGCCCTCTCCATCATATAACCTGATCGCCATATCTTCAGTTCTGTGCATTTATTTCGGTTTGCGACTTTCACCGCCTGACTTTCGGAACTCGCAACGGATTATTTGAAATACTACCATAGATTATTCAAAACTAACAAATATACTGACACTCCTATCTTTGTAATCTCAGAGATTGTGTACAGTTTGTCTTTACTACCCAACACGATACGATCGGCCGTACCCGCCCTGGAGGGAGACGTACACGATCACCTCAGGCGGTCTGTCGGTTGCAACCCTGTCTATTCGGGGCAATTTGACTGGCTCGTACGGAGGGGAGCCCTGGACGGATGGAATCGCAATGGTCAGGACCAGGTCGATTCGAGCCGATCGATAAGGGTGTCGACGTCCTGCGCTTGGTCGTCCCCGTAGAACCGGAGGCGTTCGTACGTCTGGACGAGTTCTTCGAGCACTGCTGTCTGGTCCTCGGGGAGCCCACTCTGTCTGCATTTCGCGAGAAACTCCCAGTGGGTGTCCGAGTGCCGCACCGCTGTCTCACTCGTCAGGTGATCTCGAAGTTGCTGGTAGGTGTGTCGGACAGCGGCGTCGGGCTGGTTCGCTTCGAGCAACGACCGACTGGTCGAAAAGTCGGGTCGATCCTGAACCGCATCCGGCGTCTCATTTCCTGGGTCGGACCCACCAACCGTTCCGTTGGGGGAGTGTCCATCGCCATCGTCGGACCGCGAGATACGGAGGACCCCGACCGCGACC
Source organism: Halosimplex halobium (assembly GCF_051414055.1). NCBI lineage: Archaea > Methanobacteriati > Methanobacteriota > Halobacteria > Halobacteriales > Haloarculaceae > Halosimplex > Halosimplex halobium. Next base: position 39,574 of record NZ_JBLKNX010000029.1, on the reverse strand, counting down.
CCGGCTGCCAGGAGACAGACCGCGACGACCGCAACGAGATCCAGCGGTATCCCACCCGACGATTGGTCGGTCGGGGGACCGAACGATTCGAACTGGATCCGTTCGCTGGTGTCGACCGACCCGAGGTTCGTCCCACTGCCGTCGTATCTCGCCGTCACAGCGAGACTCCCGTTTACCCCGTCGGACAGTTCGGACCGGGGCAGTGTCACCGAATACGTCCCGTTCTCGTCCGTTCTGACGGTGCGGTCATCGCTGTCCGATATCGTCAGGCTGACCGACCGGTCCCCGAGCGGATCCCCATCGACGGTGGTGAACTGTCCCGATAGTTCGACCGTCTCGCCGACCCGCTCTCCAGTAATAGTGAGCGCCGTTGCCGTCTCCGTGACGGTGACCGGAGCAGTGGCGGGAGCGGCAGTGACGGCTCGGTCCGCGACCGCGAGCGAGACGGTTGATTGGGACTCGCCCGTCGGGACTGTCGCGGGCACGCGACCGGTCATTGTTGCGCTCCCGTCGTCCGTCGACCGCGCATTTTGGAGCTCGTACCCGCCGATGGCCGCGGTGAGTGGGACGCCCGACACCGGTTCGCCGTCGTGGACGAGTTGGGCGGCCATCTCGACCTGGTCACCGAAGCCGACACGCTCGGGCGCTGTACGGATCGCTATCGTCGCTTCGACCTGTTCGACGGTGACTCCAACCGTCGCGTTCGCAGGGAGGAATACCGACTCCGCTTCGGGTACGTATTCGATGCGAAGTGTCGAAGCGTTCGCAGGGAGCGTCCGCGGCCGGTACTCGAGTGTGAACGCGCCGTCTGCGTCGGTCTCTACCGTTCGCGTTCGGGTGTGGATCCGTAGTGTGATCGATCGGTCGGCCAGTGCGGTGCCATTCGCCTGGGTCACCTGCCCCTGGATCGTGAGCGGGTCATCGTAGGCGATCGTCGCCGACTCCGGCTGGATCTCCAGTCGCGTTGGCGTGAACAGTTCACGCTCGATCTGTCGTTGCTGGGTGGTGATATTCTCCGAGGTTGACCCAATGCTCCGGGTAGCCGTAGAGAGATCGGCACCGGTCAGGTTCTCTACCTGTCCGTAGTTTTCGACGAGGGTTCGATTGAACCGTGTTACATTCCGTTCGATCTCCTGCAACTCGCGGGCATATCTGCGAGCGGCATCCTCGTCGCCCGCTTGCCTCGCTTCCTGATAGTCCTGATAGGTCTCGTTGTACTCCGCCGCGGCGGTCGAGTAGTTGCGCTGGGCGCGCTGGAGCGCCGACAACCGTTCGCTCGCTTCGTCGTCGCTCTCGCTGTCAGTTTCACCTGCCACGTCGACGAGCTGTTCGAGACGGGAGTCGTAGTCATCCCCGATGACAGACTGTGCTTGCTCGTACTGTCCCTGGCTGATCTGCACGGCGCTGTCGCTGAGTCGGTTCGACAACCGCTGGGTCAGCCAGCCCTGCACCTGAGAGATCTCGCCGTCCTCCGAAACCGCGTCGGGATCATCGTGGTGATCCGTCGAGTTGTCTGGCGTCTGCATCTGGTGAACCGAGGGTCCACCATCGAGACTGCGTTCCTGTCGATCGTCGCCGGCCGGGAGTCCTGCGGCGACTGGAACCGCGATACTGGTCACCAGCAACAGCATTGTGACCAGCGCCGGCCCTCGCGTAGACGAGTCCATCACGGATTTCGGTCCTGCTTCTGCAATGAGCGTGCTCCTAAATCTATGCTTTGATGACCGATGACAGTTTGTGGCTGTCGAAGACGGTCAATTAAGTCTTGGACTTTTGATTTTTGGGCGTGTCCTGACAGTCGAGGGACGGTCACCAGCGACACGTGATCTGAAACGCCATCCGTGCATCAGCCGATGCCCGCGTCTCGACTGTGACTGGCTGTCCGAGTTGCCTCGCGAGCCCGACCGCGAGTACTGATGCCACGGGGTGGTCGATACGATTTGCGGACCCGTAGACAGTCTCGTCGACCCCAACTGTTAGACGCCCCTCGTCTGCGTTGATGTCGACGTTCGTCTCGGTGACGAGGTCGAACTGTTCGACCAGCGCATCCGTGAGTTGCGTCGCGAGTGCGGCGGGTGTTTCACTGACCGGCCCGGAGACTGCGTCCTCGAACGACTGATAGAGCGGTTCGCCCGTAGGGCGGAGAGCGACGCCGCGCTCGGAATCGGACTCGGGGACGACGTGGAACGCCTCGAGTTCGTCGTCCGATGGGAGCTCGTACTCGGCGGACTGGGGGACGAACAGTCTGACGCGACTATTGCGCTCTCCGACGGGCACGTAGACGCGTTCATCTGCGAGCCCCAGTTCGTCGATAATCGCCACTCGGTCGTCGACCAGTACGTCGTAGACAGCAGTACTGACATCGGCTGCGAGGAACCGTTCGGGTGTAAGGTAGTAGGTGAGGATACCACTGAAAAGACCGATAGCACCGAGGACGAACAGCACTTCGCGGACCCCAGGGAGGGCGAGTCCTCCTCCGACAGCGAGCGCGCCAAGGCCGGCGAGTCCGAGTGCCGTTCGCCGGTACTGTGTCTGTTTGGCCTGGACGTAGGATTCGCGGAGCTTCCTGTTCTGTTCGCGCAACAGCGCGAGTTCCGCGTGGATCTCGTCACGGGTGCGGCCGACCTGCTCTGTGTCCGCTTCGCCGGCGGACCGGATCGTCGCTCGTTCGGCACCCTCGTTACTCATGTTCGTCTCCGACCTGCCGATAGCTGTGAATAGCGAGCGATATAAACCCGGCCATCGCGATAGCGAGGAGTCCGACTGCTGTTACCCAGAGCGTCTCCGTCCAGAGGTACACGGCACCGATGACGCCACCGATCGCGATCCAGATCCCCAGCATCAACGTGCCATCGCGTACTCGAGTATCGGAGACGCCGGTCGTTATGAGTAGTCCGCCGAGTATAACCACCGGTAGGAGATTCGTTACGGCGATTGGCTCTCCAGGAACCAACGCAATCACAACGACCTGCCCTGCGGCGAAGACCACGACGTTCGGGAGCACAGTCCACAACCCCGCGAGCAAAATTCCCGCAACGATCCCGAGCGGACCGGCCATCCAACCGAGGATGATGGTCACAACGCCGATCACGAGGAGATCGGTCTGGGCCTCTCGTGAGGGCGGCCACGACGGGCGGTCGTCGAACTGACTCCAGCCGTCGCGTTCGCCACTGTCCAGTAGTTGTGTCTCCGCCATTAGTGCCTCCGTGTGTTCGACCACTCAGTCTGTCCACGCGCGAGGACGGCCGACATCCGGTCGGCGGGACCGACCTCGAAGGCGGTCACTCGGTCCATCGACGCCAGCGACTGGCGGAACTGCTCGAAGTCCATGTATCGGTCGTACGCGTCGTCGAGGTTACCGAGCCCGCCCGGTTCGTAGAGGACCGTTGGGGCGATGAAGACCAACACACGCCCCTGGCTCCGTCGTGCCAGTTTCACCGCTTCTCTCAGTTCGGTTCGCTCCTGGTCGTCAGTGAGTATGACGGACCAGCTCGTCCCGTCGAGTCGCGCCGTCGCAGATTGTATCGCGCTCAGGAGCGGTCGGTCGAGTACCTGTTCGACGTATGCGTTCGGACGATCGAAGTACGGTGCGAGTTGCTCCCCGAAGGCTGTCTCATCGACCGTGAGGCGTTGCTGGAGTTGCTGTGCACGTGTGGGTTCGGTCGGGCTTGACTGATGGTTCTCTGTCTCCGATTGGTCAGTCGGTTCGATCGACTGGAGGTGCTGTCGAATCGATAGCTGTTGGTCGACGTCGGCACTCGGCCTGAACGACCCAGTGAGGCCTTCGTCACCGATCGTGTAACAGCCGATCGGGTCGGTGTGCTCGCGCGCGTTTTCCACGAAGCCGAGGCCGATCTGCCGCAGGTAATCAAGTTTTGTTTCACCGGTCTGGCTGGTTTGGAGTGATGCGCGGTGGTCGACAAACAGCACAGTTTCGCGGTCGGTTTCGGTTTCGAACTCCCTGACGTGGGGTTCGCCGAGGCGAGCAGTCGCTTTCCAGTCGATATTCCTGATCGTGTCGCCCGGAACATACTGTCGGACCTCTTCCGGTTCAAGGCCGCTACCGGTTTGGCCTGTTTCGTGTTCGCCGATCCCGGCGGCGACTGGATTGCCGCCTTCGCCAACGTGGAGATTCCGCGACCCACGGGGCTGGACGGTTACAGTTGCGGTTGGTCCGACGGTAATCGACTCCTCGAACAATCCGAGTCGATCACGCAGCGTAACTTCGGGTTGCCCAATCGTGTGTGTCCCCGCAACTGGCCAGGTGACCTCTACAGAGTGCGTTGCGCGATCTTCTCCTCGATTGAGTTCGAAACCGTCGTCGTCGGTCTCCGAACTGGGTGGAAATGTAGGTGTTACCGAACAGTAGAGTGGGAGTGGGTCTGTGGCTTCGACTGTGAATGTTACATTAGAGCTCGTCCCGGTCGTCACCTGTGATCGAGATGGTGTCTGTGTGAGTGAGATGTCCCGTTTTGTGCTGACAGCCAGCTGAGCGAAGCGATATTGTTGAGCGAGTAACCACGCGGCAATTCCCGTTGCTCCAAAGAGTATGAGTATTCGATCCAGAACGACAGCCCACAGAGATAATAGGGCTACCAACCCAGCAATCGTCCAGAACCGCACCCGGGCTTGCATTGTCGTCTACATGCTGGCTCGGGTTGTTGAAAATATCGGTCACCCGCCCACCTGCTTCGAACGTTGAAAATCCATCGTAACCACGGTGACAAACGCTCGTCTCTTGTCATAGAAGGGACTTACCTGCCGTGATTATAGTTGTTCTACCGGGTAACCGCACGGACTCCTATACTCCTGCGTGATACGATCATGGCGAAAGCTATAGGTGAGTATAGTATAGTAATCAGTCTATAAGCAGATGTCAATCAGTGCATTAGTCCACATCAATCGATGCCATCTTCGGGAGTTACGGTGTGAGATTCAGCCGATTACAGATGGCTGTTAGAAACGATCACTGATGAAGAGAGTTACTACTCAGATAATTGCATCTCGATTGTGAACCATGAACCGGGTGGGCAAATGCGATACATCGGGCGCGGGTTCGAAGGAGCGGTTACTGGGCGAAACAACGGGAAACAATGCTTGAACAATCGAAGCAACCATCGGCTAGAAACGGGCCAAATACAGCGACAGATATCCTTGTTGGCATCCCGGCTTATAATGAGGAGATCGCCATCGGTAGTGTGATTCATAAGTGTCAGGCATACAGTGATGAAGTCGTCGTGGTCGACGACGGTAGTACCGATGATACGGTTGAGATAGCAGAGGCGGCAGGTGCGACCGTTCTCGAACACGGGACTAACCAAGGGAAGGGAAAGGCTGTCCGAACCTTACTTAATCACGCCCAGAAAGAGGACCCTGAAGCGCTCGTGTTGATCGATGGTGATGGGCAGCACTTACCGAGAGATATTCCCGCGATCGTGCAGCCCGTTGTCGAAGGTGATTCGGATATCGTCATCGGAAGCCGATATCTGGAAGACGACACCGAGACACCGGTATATCGGCGACTCGGACAGCGGGTTCTCGATACTATTACGTTCGGGTCAACCGGCACGAAAGTGACTGACTCTCAGAGTGGCTTTCGCGCACTCGCACCAGCTGCGATCGACCGTCTTACGATTCGAACTGATGGGATGGGCGTCGAAAGTGAAATGATCGGTTCGGCGACCGAACAGGGGCTCGATATCGAGGAAGTTCCTATCGATGTCCGATACGAGGAGATCGATGGTCAGACGTTCAATCCACTTCGCCACGGGCTCAGTGTCGTCGTCTTCCTCCTCCGGCTTGTTCGCGACCGACATCCGCTCGTGTTTTTCGGACTCCCTGGTATCGTGCTGGCAGGTATCGGGGCGTTCTACGGCATCGATGGGATCATGATTTACCGAGCCACAGGTGAGTTTTACCCCGGGAAGATGCTCGCTGCGGGGTTTGCGACTATATTAGGAGTCCTCGGTGTATTCACAGGACTCATCCTGAACCGTATCTCGAATATGCTCTCGAAACTTGACGAGAGGAGCAAATAAATGTCTGTGGAAATCGCGATTATCCTCGGGACACGGCCAGAAATCATCAAACTCTCACCGGTTATCCATCAGTGCGAGCAACAGGGTATCTCGTATACTGTTATCCATACTGGTCAGCACTATTCCGACAGCTTGGATACAGTCTTCTTCGATCAGTTAGATCTCCCGACGCCAGAGTATAACTTAGGTATCGGTTCTGGACCTCATGGTGAACAAACAGGGGAAATGCTAATTGAGGTCGAAAAAGTCCTACGTGACGAGCAGCCAGCTTCCGTTCTCGTCCAGGGCGATACGAATTCGGTACTTGCTGGGGCTATCGCGACGAGTAAGCTGGATATGGAATTGGGGCACGTTGAAGCGGGGCTCCGGAGTTTCGACCGTGATATGCCCGAGGAGACGAACCGAGTTGTGACGGACCATGTGGCCGATTATCTCTTTGCGCCGACGGAGCAGAGCAAAGAGTACCTCGTCGAAGAGGGAATCTCAGAGGACCGGATCACTGTAACTGGAAACACAGTTGTTGATGCGGTACACCGTAATCGGGAAATCGCCGAGGAAAAAAGTACTGTCCTTTCTGACCTTTCCCTTACTGGACGTGATTTTTTCCTCATGACGGCCCATCGCGCTGAGAACGTCGACGACGAAGATCGGTTCCGAAGTCTCCTCCGGGGGGTAAACGCTGCGGCATTGGCGTCCGATGTTGAAGTTATTTATCCAGTTCACCCCCGTGCGCAAGACCAGCTCCGGAAGTCTGATGTCTTGGTTCCCAGTCAAATTCGATTGGTGAACCCACAGGATTATCTCGACTTTTTACTGCTGGAAAGTGAGGCGGACCTCATCCTCACAGACTCGGGCGGTGTTCAGGAAGAAGCCTGTATCCTCGGTGTACCATGCGTGACAATGCGGGAGAACACGGAGCGGCCGGAAACAATAGAGGTCGGGGCCAATCGACTCGTCGGTGTCGATCCGGCTACAATCCGTGAGGGTGCCATAGAGATGTCCCAAAGTAGATCCGAGTGGGCGAACCCATTCGGAGTCGGGACAGCATCGGAACAGATAATTACGGCTGTGAGTGATCAACAGATACCTGATCGGCAAATCTCATAATGAGTACAATATACGTTCACGGCCTCGGATACATCGGGTTACCGACCGCAGCGATGTTCGCCAATTACGACTATCAGGTAACCGGATACGACACTGACAAAGCTGTGATCGAGGGCCTGAGAGATGGAAATATCCATGTCGACGAACCGGGACTCCGTGCATTCGTTACGCGGGCACTGGAATCTGGGAATCTAACAGTGAGCGACGAAGTGGGTGAAGCGAAGTACCACATCATCGCCGTCCCAACCCCGTTTGACGACGAGACGAAAGAGCCGACACTCGAATACGTCAAGGACGCCGGCGAGGCTATCGCTCCACACCTTCGTCCGGGCGATACTGTCATTCTGGAATCGACCGTTCCACCAGGAACGACAGTTGAGACGCTCCAGCCGGTTCTCGAAGAGTCCGGACTTGATGCGGGCTCAGATTTCGCACTTGTCCACTGTCCCGAGACGGTCCTACCCGGGAACATCATCACAGAACTCAAACAAAACGACCGTATCATCGGTGGTGTCAATGGCGTCTCAATGGAGGCAGCCGTCCGGCTTTATGAATCGTTTGTCGAAGGCGAGATATACACGACGGCAGACGCTACAACGGCTGAATTTGTAAAGTTAGTACAAAATACCTATCGAGATAGCAATATTGCAATCGCAAACGAGATCGCGAAACTAGCTGACGAGTACGGGATCGACTCGAGAGAAGCAATCTCTCTCGCGAATAACCACCCTCGCGTCAACGTTCATCAACCTGGCCCAGGAGTCGGTGGGCATTGTCTGCCAGTCGATCCATGGTTTCTGGGACAGAATGCTGATAACCTCGATCTGATCGCCCATGCCAGGGAAATCAACGATGGAATGGCCGATTACGTCATCGACCGGCTCGAGGACGAGGTCGGAACAGTAGTAGACAAAAAGATCGCCGTTCTCGGTATAGCCTATAAAGGGAATGTCGGTGACCCTCGAAACAGCCCCGGCTTGAAGATAGCTCGGCAGTTACAGACACGAACCGAACGCATCGAGTCGCCCGTTTCAGCCGATGGCGGTATATCCAATAGTATCGAAGTGACGCTCTCAGACCCGCACGTTGAAGACCAGACCCTCGATCTCCTACCGCTGGAAGAGGCGGTGGAAGAAGCTGAAGCGGCGATCATCGCAACTGATCACGACGAATACAGCGATCTCGATCCGCAGTGGTTATCTGATCAGATGTCGAACGACGTTATCGTCGACACGAAAGCGGTCTTAGGTACAAGTTGGGATTCTACGACGTTCACTGTGGTGACTATCTGACGTATGGCCGCGGATACACAGAAAGAGGTGGTCTTTGTCACCCAACACTACCCACCGGACAAATCCGGCAATGCAGCAAGGCTCAACGATATGACGAGCCGTCTCTCAGGTGGCGAGTGGGATATTACCGTATTAGCCCCTCACCCTGCCTTTCCCCATGGAGAATTCGACCGGAACTGGTCGCGGAAAGAGACCCATCGCGAAGACGGAATAACCGTTCACCGTCTCTGGGCTCATCAACCGACAGTTGAGGATCCTTCGTTCCTGAGTCGAATTGCCTATTACATCACGTTCCCGTTGCACGCTCTCATCTGGCTTCTTGCTCACCGGCGAGAGTTCGACGTGGTCATTACGTCGTCACCGCCGATATTTACGGGCATCGCAGGTTTGCCCTTCGGGTTAGTCGGACAGACTGGGCTTGTTGTTGACGTGAGAGACTTGTGGATCGATGCCTCTGTCGGACTCGGGTTCATAGAATCGGACAGTATTATAGAACGGGTGAGCAGGGAGTACCAACAGTTAGTTCTCACCGCAGCTGACCGCGTCGGAGTCACGACTGAACGCTTGGGTGAAGAGGTAAGTGACCAGTACGGAGTGGCTCCGGGGAAGATCGTCCATCTACCGAACGGCGTTGAAACGGATCGATTCGAAGTCGGACACGATCTGTCGAATTCGACCATCGTGTATACAGGTAACGTCGGACACGCTCAGGCTTTAGATACGTGTGTCCGTGCCATGCAGTACGTTGATGTGGACGGAGCGCGCCTCAAAATAGTCGGTGACGGAGACACCAGAGAGGAGTTAGAAGAACTCACAGCTGAATTCGACCTTTCGAATAAAGTTGAGTTCGTGGGACTAGTTCCGAGAGACGAGGTGCCAGAGATATTATCGAATGCCGCTATCGGACTGGCACCACTCGTCGATTCAGAAACGCTAGAATACGCAGTTCCAACGAAGGCATACGAATATATGGCTGCCTCGATCCCGGTGATTGGCACGAGTGAAGGCGAACTCGAGCGATTGATCGAGACGGCTGACTGTGGCGTCGTTTCTGAGAACGAGGCCAAACAGTTAGGTGACATCCTCGAAACTCTCCTGAATCACCCCGAAGAGCGCGAACGGCTCGGAATTAATGGGCGAACACACGTCGTTGAGAATTACGACAGAAGAGCGATTGCCGCAAAACTCGAGTCGGAGCTCGATTCAGTCGTCCAATCGCAACTGACGTAAATTATGCCCGAAGATCCAAGCTCGGCTCCCTTGCTTCCAGATATGAGTGACTTCTCACTATACTATCACACGGCGAAAAACATGCAATTACCGCAGCTCCTCGGTGTAGCCGAGCGGAAGGTTCGCCACCGTGTCGTCCCTCTGTTACCGATTGACTTCGACCGACGATACGAGGCGAAAACGCCGTCCCAATTTCAACACTGCTTAAGCCCCATCCAACAAAACCTGTCAGCTCTCCAGGCCGCTATTTTGCCCCAAACGCGTGAAGAGTACCGGACAGCTGCCGTCCGCGCAACCGATGGAACGCTCGAATTCATGAATCACCCAATCGAGATCGGTGATACATTTCATATCGACTGGGAGAGCGACCGGTTGTCGGAACTCCCTCTGTTCTGGCGTTTCAAACTTCAGGGATTCACGTTCTTGCGCTCGATATACTTGGGCTACGATTCACCTGCTGATTGTCCAGATGCGGTCGTCGAAACGGCAAACAACTGGTTGGACGACTGGGACAACTACGCGACGATCGGGTCGCCCAACTATCTCCGTCGGAACTGGATCCCCCATTCGGTCTCTCTCAGGTTGCTCCACCTATGTCGATATCTGGCCTGGTTAGACGACTCAATTGATCGAACAGCGAAAGAACAGCTCTTACAAATCCTATACAAGAACGCAGTATTCCTCTCCAATCATGTGGAGTACGATGTCGGAGGTAACCACCTGATAGAGAACGGTTTCGGTCTCGTATTTGCTGGGATTGTACTTGGCCCTGATGGTGACGAACTGCTCTCACAAGGGCGTTCGGTACTTCAGGCAGAAAGCAAGCAGTTTCTCGAAGACGGTGGACATTTCGAGAGAAGTCCGATGTACCACATCCAATGTCTGACTCGGTATTTGAGCGCATACGATATTCTGTCTCGGGTTGAATCCGTCGATCTCCCGGACGAAATAGAAATCACTGCGCACAACGCGACGAAGTACCTGCGCTCGATCTGCCCTCCTGACCGAATGATCCCACTTCTGAACGACTCTGTATTCGACGAAGCCCTCTCGCTCGAAGCATGCTTATCTTACGCTGACGCGGTGGGGATCGATACGGATAGGCAGAATTCAGTGCTCGACAGTTCCGGCTACTACTGGCTCGGAAGCGGTACCGATCGAATGCTCATTGACGGTGGTCCTGTCGGGCCGGCCCACTTGCCGGCACACTCGCACAACGATCTCTTGAGTTACCTCCTCTGGATAGATGGGCACCGAGTTGTGACCGATACCGGCACTTACGCCTATGCTCCCACAGAACGTCGAACCAGATCTCGTAGTGTCACTGCGCACAATACCGTTCAGGTTGACGAGAGCGAACCGATAGCAATCGGAGGGCAATATCTCATGGGAAGGCGGACTAAGCCCGTTACTCAGTTCAACTCCGATACAAACGCGTTTGACGGCTATTATCAGGGCGGTCAGAGTAGTGGGAGTTACGGACACAGGAGACAAATCAGGCACGGCAGTTCCTGGTGGTTCGTTCTAGATTCCGTGAAAGATGTCAGTGGCGCCGGTTCCATCCGAAGCAACATTCACTTTCATCCCACTATCGACTTGAAACTCAAAGAGGGTATCTGTATTGCTTCGAGCACTGAGATGGCGTCCGACCTGCATATCCGTCCGTTCCAGGCAACCTGTGAACTCGACTCGGCCCCGTATTATCCGGAGTTCGGGAAGGAAGTATCCCGCTCGGCGCTACGTGTCTTCCCGTCTAATGAAAAATACAGATTCGGATATCTCCTTACCAAGGGGAACAGATCTGACATCGACGTAGCAACCACTGAAAACCAAATTACAATAGAGGTTGGCGATTAACAAGCGATCAAGCATAAGTTATGAGCCGCCTCTGACTGTCGGAGGACCTCGATTACTACGATAGTTAACCGGAGCGGTCGTAGGTTTCAGGAACGCCAGTGAACCAGTAGCTTCAATTACTGTCATGCAAGAATTGAATTCAAAACATATGCGGCAGGTTCTACAAGATTTCCGCTCGGGTAATCTCCGAGTCGAAGACGTTCCCCGACCAGCTTTGCAAGCCGGCGGGGTTCTGGTTGACACATCATATTCGTGCGTTAGTGCTGGCACTGAGGAAAGCGTAATCAAACTCGCTCGGAAGAACGTCCTCAACAAAGCACGCGAGCGGCCCGACTTAGCAAAAAAAGTCTTCGAGAAAGCGAAGAACGATGGCTTGATTTCGACGTACCGGGCGGTCAAGGGGCGTCTCGAGAGCCCATCTCCACTTGGGTACAGTTGCGCCGGCAAAGTAATTGCCGTCGGTGATGATGTGACAGGGTTTTCTCGCGGGGACCGAGTCGCTTGTGCAGGAGCAGGATATGCCAGCCACGCCGACGTGGTATTTGTCCCAGAAAACCTCGTCGCTCCAGTCCCCGATAACGTCGCATTAGAGGACGCTGCATTTACGACGCTGGGGGCAATTGCGATGCAAGGGGTTCGACGAGCAGACATCTCACCCGGAGAAAACGTAGCAGTAGTCGGACTCGGATTAGTTGGACAATTGGTCGTTCAGATCCTGAACGCGTACGGCTCCCCTGTCGTCGGGGCCGATATCGATCCACGTCAGGTCGAGCGAGGGCTCGAAATTGGGATGGACGAGGGAGCGGTCATCGGCGAGGAAGATGTCGAAGGGATTACCGAGCGATTTTCCAACGGACACGGCGTCGACGCGACGATTATAGCCGCATCGACTGATAGCGACGACCCGGTCGAACTCGCCGGCGAAATCACTCGTGAACACGGACGCATCTCCGTTGTCGGAGAAGTCGGGATGGACATTCCACGGAGTTCGTACTACGAGAAAGAACTGGACTTCCGTATCTCTCGCTCGTACGGGCCCGGCCGTTACGACCGCACTTACGAAGAGAATGGGTTGAGTTATCCCATTAGTCAGGTCCGTTGGACGGAAAACCGGAATATGCGAGAATTTCTCCGCCTGCTCTCCACTGAGCGGATCTCCCTGGAGTCGATGAAAACTCACCGTTTCTCGATCGACAACGCTCTGGAGGCGTACGACCTCGTTCTCGAAAATCCGGACGACGAGAGCTTTACCGGTATACTGCTCGAATACGGAAGCGAAGACCAATCCCAGACCGTCAAATTAGCTAGTGAATCGAAGCAGACAAGAAATTCTGAAACACTGTCTGTCGGTCTCATCGGTGGAGGCAACTTCGCCAAAACGACTATCTTACCGACGATAGGCGATATCTCTGCACTGTCGATTAGAGGCGTCGCAAGTGCTACTGGAAAGACGGCGACAGGGATCGCGAAGGATGTCGGAGCAGCCTATTCGACGACAGACTACGAGGAAATAGTCACAGACGACGATATCGACATCGTCATCGTCGCGACCCGGAACGACACTCACGCAGAAATCGGGACTTCGGCACTCAATCACAACAAGGATGTCCATATCGAAAAGCCTCTCGCGATCACAGAGGACGGATTGCGATCAGTGATACGAGCAGAACAGGGTTCATCCGGGCGTCTCATGGTTGGATTCAATCGGCGATTCTCACCTTCAGCACGCCAAATCAGGTCCAAATTCGAGAATCGGACGACACCGTTGATGCTCAATTATCGAGTGAATGCGGAATCGATCCCGGACGATCACTGGGTCAACGACCCGGAAGAAGGCGGAGGACGCATTATCAGCGAGGTCTGCCACTTCGTCGATCTGTTCCAGTACCTGACCGATTCCCTTCCGGCTCAGGTCTTTGCCTCTTCGATTCCCGAACAAGGTGCGGTAGGGACGAGCGAAAACGTCTCTATTGTCGTCAAGTTAGCTGACGGAAGCACAGGCACGATCCAGTACACCTCACTCGGAGACCGCTCGCTGCCGAAAGAGTCCGTCGAGGTATTCGGGTCTGGTCAGTCCGGTACGATAGATAACTTCAAACGTGGACGGCTGAACCTCCGCCAAGACAAGGGACACAGCAACGAATTCACGACCTTTATCGAAGCGATTCAGAACGGCGAACCGTCACCGATATCTGTCGAGGACCTCGTCGCAACGACTCTGAGTACGTTCCGGGTCCACGACTCTGTTGCCAGTGCGCAACCGGAACAGGTCGACCACGAGTCGTTTATCGCCGACTTGGACGAAGACCACTAGAAGGTCCGGTCCGATAATTACGCGCTATGATATACAACAAAATATACGACCTCTTCCGCCGATCGCCGACCAGGCTCCGGAAATTACTGACGATTATCCCAGTCAAATACCGCTTGGGCGGTTCTGACTTTAGCCAAACGTACCAGATGCTGAATGAGTCTGAACAGTGGGACCGAGAACGCCTCCGTCAATACCAGGAACGACGATTAGAGGAATTCCTGGAGCATGCAGTGACGAACGTTCCCTTCTACTCCGACGTGGACCTACCACATGACGACCAGTTCCGAAATCTGAGAGAATTTCCAGTCATAGACAAGCAGACGATTCAATCTCAGAAGTCGGAATTCTATGCTGAGAACGTTCCCACTTCGAAGACGTACGAAGTGACTACAGGTGGGACAAGTGGAAACCCCCTCCAGTTCCGACTGGACAATTCGACGTACGGGGTGGAGTGGGCGTTCATTATGACTGGATGGAACAGAATTGGCTATACTCCTGGTGACCAACTCGTATCATTCCGTGGTGTCGAGTTCACGGATGCTGACGACGGCGTCTACTGGCAATATAACCCATTCTACAATACGTACGAGATGTCTCCGTTCCATCTCAACAGAGATACAGTCGACGAATACGTCGCAAAGATCAAGAGCATAGATCCGGACTTCATCCACGGATATCCGTCGGCGATATCGACGCTCGCGAGCTACGTGGAGACTGAGAATATCGTCTTTCCCGAAATCGACGGCGTGCTTGCCGCATCAGAGCACCTCTACGAGAGACAACGGTCGCTCATTGAGGACGCATTCGGCGCGCGCGTGTTCTCTCACTACGGACTCAGCGAGAAAGTCGTCCTGGCTGCGGAGTGCGAACATTCGACTGACTACCACGTCTACCCGCAATACGGTGTCACAGAAGTCGTTGATGAAGAAGGGAATCCGGTCAGCAATGGTGAACGGGGTGAGATCGTCGGGACCAGCTTGCTCAACCGGTGTATGCCGTTTATTCGCTATCGAACGGGGGATTACGGCCGATTAGTACAGTCAACCTGTGAATGCGGACGTGAGTTCCCGGTTATAAAAGATTTACAGGGAAAAGACGAGAAAGAACAGTCCGTAATAAAATCTAATGGGACACTGTTCCCAATTCATGCCCTCTATCACACGATGCATGGCGACACGCTTGAGAACGTGCATCGTGTCCAGTTCGTACAGGATTCTCCCGGAGCTCTTCGTATCCGGGTAGTTCCCGCAGACAGATATGACAATACAGATGAAAAACGGATCCGGTCAGCAGTGCGAAGCAAGTGCGGCGAGATGGTCGAAATTTCTATCGAACCCGTCGACGAAATCTCTCTTACTGATCGCGGCAAACAGGAGCTCTTCGTGCAGAATCTAGATCCCGAACAGTACCGCTAATCATCGCCCAGTGTCGAACGAGGTGTCTGCTCACTCCCTGAAATATTATCTCCATGTTTAATATGATCCGTCCACCCGAAATGCGGTTTGAAATCAAGTGTTGTACTTACGGGGATATCGGGAAGAGGACCGGACCACGCCTCTCGGTTACTTGAAATCTTAATATCTGTCCAATCCCACTCTGCAATTGTATATGATTCACACCTAAAAGATTGCCTAACAATCGGAATTTTGTCCGGATCAAATCCCATTAAATATGCACAGCTGGCATCTACGCTTGCTGGGTGAGTTCCAAATACGAACAATCCGGTGTTGACAGGATCCGGGTCCATGGGGCCCCTACCTTCACCGGCAATAACACCGTCAACAAGCGAGTAGTGACGCTTTCTGTTTTCAGGATCGGCCTCCCGAATTGACCCGTCAGTGTTGCCGTAAAAAAGAAGTTTGTTCAGATCGAGACACATGCGCCAGGTGGTATCATTACCCCACCAATTCCCCTGTCGAATGACTTCTTCTGTCCCGCCGAATATCGGCTTCCCGGCTTTTTTTGCAAGCAGCAGCACTCGCGGACCGATCTTCGGGAACCGGTTTGCAAACTCAATAAAGAGCGGCGCGATCAACTGTTCAATTTGGTGCTTACTTGACGGATCCGGATGTTCGTCACCAGGGTGACCGTCACCGGGCTCAGTGTGGTGAGGGAGATAATTTTTGTCACCATTGATCCCAACGAGATTTTTCAAAGTAACGGTAATACCTGCCTTCTTATGAGTCTTGAGTTTAGGGAGGCTGAAGACTACATCAGCGCTGATTGGCGTCGACGCGAGTAGATACTCATGACGACCGTCCCGATGGTGGTAGTTTACTTGCTCCTTATCGAAATCTGCACCGTAGTAGTGGCCCTCTCCGCCGTGATCTGCGAATTCGCTTCCATTAGCGAGATCGAATTCGGAGTATCCTCGGGGATCTCCCTCAAGGTCCCGGCGGTTCATAACAACGCCGTCGTTTGTCTCCCATTCTTCTTTGCGGAGGTCAACAAGTGAGAAATCAAGACCCCGGTCGGAATAAAATGCTTCAATGTCGTACATGCCGAGAACATCACAGATAGCATTGAATGAGGAGTCCGTATGCGGCGCGTCTGCCACTACAACACTTCCTTCGTCACCAAGTGCTTTGAATACGTAATCCGCAACCGCACGAATAACGCTGCCGTGGGTTAGTACATACTTCCAGCCATCGGGATCACGGGGGTGGCTCTCTTTCACGAAGTTTGGTTTCAATACCACGTCGTCATCAGGCTCAAGGACGTCACTTAATGGGTTCCAGTTCGCCGAATCCATATTTGGCTCGTCCAAGCCTGCCTGCCGGAAAGTTTCCCGGACACCGTCGTAAATCGGGTTTGGTTCATCAACAGTCTCTCCAAACGGATACTCGGAAAACATATCTGACGGATGAAACGGCGGCTCTTCCGGATAACTAGTCTTGTCAAATTGGAATACCGTTACATCCTCAGTTTGGCTTTTCATGGTTGGCTCTTGTGGATTAACAGTTATAACACATCGGGACCCGAGCCGTCGCGAAAGTACTGGGGAAAATTACATGACTATATCAACGCAAGACTTCCCGATACACGTCGACATATCGTCGGTAGTTGCGATCCATGTCCAGCAAGTCATGGAAGTCCTCTCTTGTTGGCTTGACCTCGCCTATCCGCTGTAAAGCCCTCTCGAATGCGTCTGAGTCGGTTCGCTCTATTAGGAAACAGCCATCCTGGCCGGCAAATACCCCAGATATTCCTGTCACGTCTGCTGCGAGAATTGGGGTTTCTAATGCGACCGCTTCTTGAAGCACACGAGGGACGCCTTCTACGTCCGGTAGGGAGAACAACGATACAGCATCGACAGCCGACAGTAGCTCAGGCATATAGTCAAACGAGACGTACTCCGGATAGAGCGTAAGATACTCTTCAATCTCATCTTCTTCGACTCGTTTCCTGACTTCCGACTCAAATTGATCATCGCTGAACTCTCCCACTATTAGAAAGTGCACGTCTGGTGGGATGTCAGCGCTAGCTATATGATCAACAAATACGTCTACTCCCTTACCTTCCGTAAGGCGACCGATGAAGAGTACGATACGCTTTCCCTGGGCTGACTTCGGTAGAAGCCCATCAAGGATTCCAGTGTCTTGAGTGGCCGACGGATCAAACTTTGTGAAATCTACCCCTGTCGGTATTGCAGTCATCGGCGTTCCCGAAAGCCCAAATTCGTCAGCAAGATACTCTTGTTGATACTCAGACTTCGTTATTAGATGATCAACTCCTCTGAGCGAAAGTGGACTAGCTTGATTGAGAAAAAATGAAATTGACAATTTAGGACTACTATCATTGCCGTCATCACGGCTGAGGCCGTGTAGTCCACGAACCGAGGCCACATACGGAACACCGGTAAGTCGGGAGAGAACCTGCGCGGTTGCAGAGCTAAACGGATGGTCGATCGCGTGCAACACGTCGACATGCCCGTTTGTGCGAACATATCGGAGGTATACAATGATGGCAGCGAGTACCCAAAACGGATACACAGCAATCTTCAACCGCGGCTTAAGAATCGGTTGACGAGATAACGGAAAATCCAGAACACGAACATCCGCTCCTTCGGTTGATATATTTATTTCTGACTCCACCGACTCAGGCTTGAGAACAATGAGCTCATCCACATGAGTGGCTAACGTCGCCGCGCGCTCATTGAATGCATCAGGCCACCCGTTCAGTTTTATCCAGCAGATGCGCATTTATTACAAAAAGTGTAGTTAGTCACTCGTTCCTCCGGTTGCGAGTGGTATTCCAATCATTCGACATAGCCGAGATCTTCTAAGTGTTCCTCAACTTGATCGGTTAGCTCGAAAGAGGCTGATTCTGTAATCGCAGGTCCGAGAGACGATCTGAGATCGTCAGCGAGTGAGTCCCACTTTGACTGTTGGATTTGGCCGTCAGGTGGCTGGTTCGTATTCTCTGGTGTCGTGTATAAAATTTCATCTCGCTTCGGTGAGCCCACAGATCGGGTTAAGTAATAGTGGTATTCTCGGTCGCTGTCCATGTGTCCAAAGTACTTCCAACCGTCAGCTGTCCGGATTCCGCGGCAGGTTTTGAACCATGGTTGAGCGTTACAGGTATATACTTTATTTCGTTCCATCTCAGAAGGGTCCTCACAGGCATTACCGACTGCCGAATCGGGGGGTGTCACTCCTGCGAGCGACAACAATGTCGGCATCAAGTCGATCAGACTCACCTGTTCGTTAACTACCTTCGAGTCCCAGTCAGGTGCAGCAATGACGAGCGGGACATGTATGGTTTCTTCCCATAGAGATTTGTGTCCAAGTTGATCGTGTTCTTTCGGCGGGAATGATTCACCGTGGTCAGCAGTGATACAGAGTATGTCCCGGTCCTCATTGAAATGTCCCTCCTGTTTTAGCGCTCGGATGAATTCCAAGATTTCGTCTCCGAGATACTCACATGTGCAATCATACGCCATCTTCACGTCCTCTAGATCTGCTTCAGAGAGGCCCTCGCCGTCTGTGCGTGCAGCGTCTCTAGTGAATCTACCCAACTCACCGACAGACCGTGGCGTATTGAACGTGGCCTTATTTATATATTCACTTGGAGCGTCATATGGATGATGGACATCCATGTAGTGGATCCAGCTGAGCGTGGGCAGGTCCTGATTTTGATTTAACCAGTCGATAGCAGTTGCATGGAATTTTGAGGCCGGTTTCCAGAACGATCCTGATTCGTTTGTCTGTTCAAGCAGAGGCGAAAGTACGTGGAAGTAAGTCCACTCTCCTATGTCGTAAAGCGTGTCGATAGGTTGGTCATCAAGGATACCTGCAATTCGGCGCTTCCATGATATTGATCCAACGTTTCCACCCTCAAATCCGCGGTCGTAGTTGTATTCGCGTCCAAACAGAAAGTTGTCGGTCCACAGGGCACATTTGTACCCGGCATCTGAGAGTGCCTCGGCGAATGTGGTCGGTGATCCAGATCCCGGAAGCCCGACATCTTCACTGAAGTCAGAATACACGCCAGCAGCGAGAGTGGGGACCGATGAATTCGTATTTGATGCCGTGGCGTAGGCGTTAGAAAAGCTGACAGCATCTAATTCGTCCAAGATGTCACTCATGTACTCATCAAATCCTGACTTCGTGAGAGAGTCCACAGACAAAACGATAAGATTTGGCCCGGGTTGCGTCACCATTCTAACTGGGGGAATATCGGCAGGAATTATTAATGCTCTGTTTTTGTTTGGCAGAAATCTGAGTTGAGGATAAAAATAATGCCTATCATCGTAGTTCGGTTTTCAAACCTTCTAAGATCCGAGATGTGAAGCAAGTGTATCTCGGCGATTGATTGATGAATTGTCACTATCGCCCTATGGCTGATAGCTAATGATACCGTAATTGATTTTTTTACGTAAATCCTGCTATACACCATATCTAAACCTATGGATGATAGCATCCGTTCGTATCTCTCCGGAAGCCTTCTGGGTATAGCTGGTAAAATATCCACGTTTGTAGGTGGTTTTGCAACACTTTGGTTACTTACAAAAATACTCTCTCAGACTGCTTTTGGAGCTTACACAACTGCGATGTCGATAGCATTGGTTTCAGCGATTATTGCCCAGTTTGGTTTCAGACAGGTCGTAATACAACAGGTTGCGGAACTAATTTCGGAGGGTTCTATCAAACAGAGCCGCGAGTTGGCGGGTTCCGTTCTTTTCTGGATCACCATCTCCAGTCTTTGTGTGGCGGCCGGCACGTGGACTGTGGCGCCGTTAGTCGCTCAGGTGGCGGGCGAAACTGAACTAGATCTCTGGATCCGGTTAATGAGTGGAGTCGTTCCTGGAGTTACCCTGGTCCCGATACTCGGTGGCATTCTTCGAGGCAGGGAACGTGTAGGAGCGGCCGTCGTTCTTGAGCAAATATTGCCCTGGTTGCTTCGGGTAGCACTACTTCCACTTGTTCTGCTGTACTATCCTTCAGTAGTAGGTATATTTGCTGCAATAGCAGCGTCCTACTATCTCCCTCTATTTGCCTTCGCTGTCGTGTTCAACGATTCTTACGTTGTGACTATCTCTGGTTTCGGCTCCGAAATTCTGCAGTTCAGCGGAGCACTGTTCCTGAACTCGGTTGCCGGTCGATTACTAAACAATGCGGATATTCTACTACTGTCCGTTCTCGCGACTCTATCTGAGACCGGTGGATATCGCGTCGCTTGGTCCTTGTCACTACTGGCTCGTGCCGGTGACGATGTTCTCACTGCGGTGATCCAGCCAAGACTATCCAGATTTCTCTCTGAGGAGAGTCACGGACGTCTTCGGATTGAATTCACCGCTGTGCGTGACGCTGCAATATTGCTTGGGATT
Source organism: Halosimplex halobium (assembly GCF_051414055.1). Lineage (NCBI taxonomy): Archaea > Methanobacteriati > Methanobacteriota > Halobacteria > Halobacteriales > Haloarculaceae > Halosimplex > Halosimplex halobium. Next base: position 18,907 of record NZ_JBLKNX010000029.1, on the reverse strand, counting down.
GTAATCAGCATAGTTATGCTCCTCGCAGGAGAACATCTACTTTCGCTCTTCGGTTCATATAGCGGGATCTATCCTGCTTTGATTCTCTTGTCCGTGGGTGCAGGAATTATTAATCCTGCAACCGGTCCGATCGGCCAGGTGTTATTAATGGATAAAGAGGGAGTACAACTCCTCTTTAACAGTGTTGTAGTAGTCATATTAGCAGTAGCGGGGAACGTAATACTGATTCCAATCTATGGTACATTCGGAGCAGCGCTCTCCACCGTAGTAGCAGCGTATTTCTTTACAAATGCTTTCGGACTGTTCCAGGTCAAGAAGCACTCTGGGATCGATCTCGTGAATATCCCAATGTATCTATTCTCTCTCATTACTGGGTCAACATTCGTAGTGGCGGCAACTACTGAAGTTCCAAACATCTTCCCTGTGGCAGTGTCTGGAGCTTTCGTATGCCTTCTCCTCTTTCAGAATCGTGCATTACTGCTACGAGTGCGGAATTTGGGACTATTGGACATTCTTGCAAAATAGCTGGAGGAGAAGTTGCAAGTACACCAGTCTGGAGTGTTGTTTTTAAGAGCGAAAATGTTATGAACGACACTACGAAAAGTTGGCTATATGATAACCAGACGTGGCCAGATATTTATATTCTGGGCCACCATTTTAACTATAGCGACTTCCGCTATCGTTAGTGTTCAGTTCCTGTTCTCTACTGATGTTGCTCTAAAAGGTATCTATGTACTTTCCGGAACAATTGTCGGTATTTCGATGTACCGGGTTGGAGGACAATCTAATATACTCCAGTATGGAAAGCGAAGGTCAGGGGTAAAAATACGGAAGCTGACTGGTGTTGTTCTACTGAGCGCGTTTTCCGCTTGGATTTATACCGGTGACATGACGGTACCGGCACCACTGTTTGCTCTCGCAATAGGCCTGATTGTTTATTCATTCCGAGTTAGCGTATCGCCGAAGTGGATCTTGATCAGTGTCATCTTACTATTTTCCATAATAACCGCGGGTCGATTTTTGACTACTGGATTTTATTATGTGTATTCTGATCTGCTCTATCACGCTGGGAAAATTAACAAATTATTCAATACCGGGACAACAATCGGGCTGGGTTCGTACGGAAATTATCCAGTATATCATGTAATCGGAGCCAACCTTAGACTGCTTTCAGGCGTCAAAAGCAAGCTGGCAATGACCTTTGTTGGCCATGTCTCTTTTATTACGATAATCCTCTGTACGTATGTGGTTGCGAGGCAAATTACAAATTCAAGAGTCGTTGGAATTGGCGTTATACTAGGTATTCTGAGCACCTCGCTATTTTGGTTTTACTCAGCATTTTTTTTCCCACAAGCGCTCGCGGTGACGGCTGTATTCGTACTTCTAGTAATCACTCACCGAACCCGGCATTACAAATTAAGATTCTATGTTTTGGGCACCGTGGTTGGGACAGGAGTGGCGTTTACGCATCATCTCACCCAGGTCCTCTTTGTGGCCCCATTGGCTCTGTATCTATTTCTTGAGAGGCTACCATTGCGGAAGCGAAGAGATGCATTATGCGATCCAGTGCTGTTAGGAATTGTGTTTTCTGTGTCACTTCTTAACTGGATATTCTCAGGAACTGCATTCATTAGACGGCTTGTACTTGCGGCAGTTATGCTGTTAACCGCCGGTGCCTTTGGGGGGAGAGACGCGGTAGAAATATACGAATTGGGGACTCCTCCGAAAGTACAATCAACGCTACAATCATTCGGCCCGGCGGGAATTAGACTGGTATACCTAACATTATTATTTGGAACCGTAATTCTCGCAATAACCAAGTTTATTGAAGATGACAAGGTCCGGAATTTGAGCGTTTCTGCGACCTTCGTTGGACTGTTAGGAGCGGCACTTATTTTTCCCACTCCGTTGTATATAAAGTCACGACTCAGGATAGCATTCCCGTGGATGTTCTTTTTTGCCTTTGTTTTGGGAATAGGTCTCATATATATAGTGAGGGATACAAATAGGGGAGATGATAAGAATAATATCGGCTTATCAAGGTATGTCCCAATCGCCGCAGCATTACTTTTGATTTGTGCCCCGATATCAACTACACAAACATCACAATTCTTCTGGCGTGGGCTTGGTGACTCCGATCAGATTACTGACCGGATGGCGTATTATTCGGAGAGTGAATCTGCGCAGCTTGAGCAAATCTCAAATTCGTTCCTCAGATCGTCTCCATCTGTTACATCCATTGGCGTGTTGCCGTATCGACTTGAGGCTGCAGGATACTCGTTTGGCAGCACAATATCTGTACAGAATGAAACTCTCTCTACGGAATCGAAAAATTTCCTGTATCGGCACAGATGGTCTGGAAAACGAGTTCGTATCCCTAAGCCGGGAACGTTCTCTCGGAAAGCAATCATTGGTGACGACTGGCTATCGTCTAGTGTCGCTAGAAACGCAAAAGTATACGATAGTGGAAAGTTCGGAGTACTCTGGGACCGCAATCGTGTTGTCCTCAAAGAGGACAATTAAAGAACGCGAGATCTGCTCATCCAACTGCTGTGATGATTAGAACTGACCACGCTCTACAGAGCTGGGACAAACCGTTGAGTGGTTTGTCGGATTAATATAAAAACCAGAACTCATCTGATACTGGCAACTCTCGCTATTCAGCTCAACAGAGGTGCTTCTGAATTACATTACGAAAGATATATGACTGGTCTATGGCAATCCAATCGAAATGACCGACTCTCCGCTTCCGGATTTCGTCATCGTCGGACCACAAAAGTGTGCAACGACGTGGATGTATGAATGTTTGCGAGAACATCCTGAGGTACTGATGCCGGAGACGGACTCAGTACACTACTTCGATATGAACTACCACCGAGGAGAAGAGTGGTATCGAGGATTTTTCGACGCACACGACAATGAACCGATCGTGGGAGAGGAGACCCCATCTTATATCCGTGATTCAAAGACCCCGAAACGAATGGGCGATTTAATACCAGATGCCAGGGTAATCTTCAGCTTACGCAATCCGGTTGAGCGGGCCTATTCCCACTATTGGCATGAGCGATCGAAGGGGAAAATCGACTTCGCATTTGAGGAGGTTTTTGAAAACTATGATCTGTTCGAAAACTGGGTTGTTCCTGGGTTCTATCACCAGCATTTACAGCGATTTAAAAATTCCTTCCCAGAGGATCAATTGAAGGTAGCTATTTTCGATGATTTGGTAACGGATGATAAGGTATTCATTCAGGATATCTTCGATTTTATTGGTGCAGATGATTCTTTTGTCCCGAGTTTCATTGACAATCGAGTTAACGAAGCACGAAGTGAGCAGCCAACTCTATATCGCAAACTGATACTGTCTGCTTCCACTTCGTTCCCGGACCCTGTATTGAATCTTCTGAGGCCTGTTCATCAAAGGCTCGAATCAGTAGTTCTAGGGAAAGATGAATATAATAAAGGGATAGAACCAGGGACACGACAAAAATTGGAAAGTATCTACGCTGCCGAAACAGTTAAATTAGAGTCGTTTATCAACCGCGATCTCGATCACTGGTTTGAACATATTGATCTAGCAAATTACCGATGAACCGCAGTGCTCAGCGGGTTTTTCGTTTTCTAGAAAATAAAACACGAAATTTATTGACATATTTCACGGACATTCATGTTGCAGGATTCATGTTCCACCGAATCAGTAGTACAACTGAAACGACCTGGGGCCCTAACCAGTATACTCTAACTGAGCAGGCGTTCGAACGGGTGGTAATGAAACTTGACGAGCGACATTCCTTTGTCTCTACGGATGCAGTCGCCGACTGGGTAGATACAAACTCACATCTTCCAGACAACAGCGTTTTTTTGACTTTTGACGACGGCTACCGTGATTTTGTTGAGACTGTTCTCCCTATCTTGGAACGCTACGAGGTACCGGCGACGGTATACGTATCAACAAAGCTAATAAAACAGCAACGACCTCCTTTTGATTACTTGCTTCAGGAGGCAATATCCGCCACCGACTGGGTCTCTCTTGACACGAGTGATTTCTCGCTCGAAATGGAGACGAAGCAGACATCCGCAAAACGGGCGGCGTATAACCAGATTCGGTCTAGATTCAAGTACGCAACGGCCGAAGAACGGAGATCAGTACTTGACCAGGTTAAAGAACCAGATATGTCTGCCGTGGAGATGCTCACACAGGACCAAATCAAAATGCTAAGTGATCACCCATTAGTGACTGTTGGTTCACATGGCCACGAGCACGTGCCGCTTGATGGGATTTCGAAGACAGCAATCAAACACGACGTGTCACAGTCGAAGTCGTATCTTGAGAACCTCACCGGCGGACGAGTCCACCATTTTTCGTTCCCATACGGGGGGTGGGACTACACAAGCAGACGGTGCGTCGCCGACATTGGCTTCACTACTGCGGTAACAACGACACCAAGAACTGTGTCTCGACACGACTCACCGCTCGGGATTCCTCGTTTTGACGGATTCGAAAGAGGTAGCAAACTGAAGAGTGGGACTACCAATGTCGGTTGATACAGCAACGGTAACAGTTGTGATCCCGTGGAGTCCAGATCACACTCCTGAAAAATTGCTAAAGAAAGCAAAAGCGTCTGTGCATAGTCAGTCGGTTGAAACTGACATTATTGTCGTCAGAGATGATGACCAGCGAGGACCGGCGTGGGCACGGAATAAAGGAATGAAGCAGGCACAAACACGGTTTGTTGCCCTCTTAGACGCTGATGACAGATGGACAGACGAGAAGCTTATGCGGCAATTGGAACGGATGAAAGAAACAAATGCAGGAATCTGTATTCAGGGCAATTCAAGAGAGTATGATGATTTCGTAAAGGGAATGTTTGATGGCAGCCTGCACTCAGTGACGTCGTCAATATTGCTTGACACAGAGCAGGTGAAGACAAGGTTTGATGAGGCACTCCTACGGTATGAAGATCACCTGTTCGTCATTGAGGCCGCGACCGAGGCAGGGATCTGTTTTGTACCGAACCTTGTTGAAATACACAAACACGATGGAGGGTTGTCCGCAGAGACGGATCAACAACTCCACTATGAGATGGGCACCGCATACGCGAACGCAATCCGGAAGCGGGTGCCAGAGGCAGAGGAGCACTTACCAATATTTTTTAAGCATTTTCATTACAATCAGGGTCGACTGTCTCATTTCGAAAATAAGTACCGCGATGCGGTCAATAGCTTCTGGAAGTCACTAAAGTATGGATTTCAGATAAAGACAGTACTTGCACTCCTATGGAGTCTCAGTTACCTCGCTGGGAGACGTCTACGAACGCTGGTAACTCATACTTAGGTCTCTGTAAACCGCCGTCCTCAATTCGGTATTATACATTTTCAAAATCTTAATCAGAGGTGCCGTTTCAGTAGGATGTGTCTTAGATGATCCCGCCACATGGTAATACACTCATAGACCGGCGACTGAACGAGCATCGGTCCAAAGAATTACGATCGGAGTTTGAACAACTACCAGATATCCAACTGACTGACAACCAATTTTACGATTTCAGAAATATCGCAACAGGTGCGTACAGTCCTTTGCGTGGGTTCTTGTCTCAGAACGACTTTTTGAAGGTGATAAATGACCTTTCTTTGGAAAGTGGAGTCCCTTGGCCACTTCCGATTGTGCTCGACATTGACGCCGAACTGGCGAATGCCGTGGATCCTAACGACCGAGTAGGATTACGCGGACCAAGCGGAGAGCCTATCGGAGTGATGGACGTCGAGGATATCTATAGGTATAATGTTGAGGACGCGTGTGAGAAGATCTTCCAGACGGCAAGTGACGAGCATCCTGGTGTTCGGCAATTTAAGGCTAAAGACCCGTTCTTTATTGGCGGAGATATCAAGGCGTTTGCATCAGTCCACGACCCGCCATCAAGGTTCAATTTAACGCCAGTCGAGTCGCGTGTGCTTTTCAACCACAATGAGTGGGATAGTATAGCAGGATTCCAGACGCGGAACGTTCCTCATCGAGCTCATGAATATCTACAGAAGTCGGCATTGGAGCATTCAGACGGTATTTTCATTCAGCCAAAAATCGGTTCAAAGAAAAAAGGCGACTACTCCAACGAGGCCATCCTGACAGCATACGAAACACTTGTCTCCAACTACTATCCAGATCAAACGGTCGCCTTCGGAACACTCCGTTCCAGAATGTGGTACGCTGGGCCACGCGAAGCGGTCTTTGACTGTCTTGTCCGGAAGAACTTCGGATGTACACAATTCATCATCGGTCGGGATCACGCAGGCGTTGGCAACTACTACGGGGACTTTGAGTCTCAACAAATATTCAACCAATTGAGGGACATTAATATCGAACCACTATTTTATCATTATGCGTTTTATTGTGAGATATGCGATGGTATCGTGTCGGAGAAAATCTGCCCGCACGATAGTTCCTCGCGTATCGAACCCTCTGGAACGAAACTGCGGAAGATGTTAAAAAACAAGGAATCTCCCAGTCCAAAGCTGATGCGTCCAGAGGTTGCAGAAACGGTTATTAATATGGACGAGATATTTATAGGTGATCGATAGATGTTTACGCTCTGGTTTATGGGTCGGCCCGCTTCAGGCAAATCAACGATTGCAAGTCAGATCGAAAGCGAGCTATACGACCTAGACTATCCAATTGAAAATCTTGACGGAGATGAAATACGGAAAAATCTCCACCCTGACCTTGGATTTTCGAGGGAAGATAGGCGGATCAACAACCGCCGGACTGCATTTATTTCCAAGCTACTGAACCGGAACGGAATTCCAACTGTTGTTGGTATGATTACTCCATTTCGGGAGTCCCAGCGACAAGCTCGAGAAATCATTGAATCCGAAGGCAAGTTCGTACTCATTTATGTGAAGTGCTCGAAAGAAGAGTGTGAGCGGCGAGACCCGAAGGGACTCTACGAACAGGCTCAGGAAGGAAAAATTGAGAAATTTACCGGCGTTAACCATCCATTCCAAGAACCTCTCAATCCAGAGATTATTATCGATTCTGAACAAGACACTGTTGAAGAGTGCGTTGAGACCATAATGGAAGAACTGCGGACTCTTGGTGTACTTGATGAGACCCTGGAAGATAACTATGGGTTCTCAATCTCGAAGTCGGAAGAAGAAGAAATACTTCAACGACTGGAGGATCGTGAATATCTGGAAGGCTAATTAGCTCAGGCAATGAGTACAGACTTACATATTCACACAACGGCCTCTGACGGGACTGCCACACTAGACGAACGCATCCAACAAGCTCAAGAGCTAAACTTACAGTACATTGCCATCACTGATCATGACAGGATCAGTTCAGAACTTTCGAAACCAGTCGCAAATCTAAACGATGTGACTGTAATTACCGGCGTCGAAGTTAGAGCGGATCTATTTGGAAAAAAAAAAATCGAGCTCCTCGGGTATCTGATTAATAGTTCGTCATCACGCCTGCAAGAAGTTTTATCAAAATATATATGTTTCCGACGCGAACGGAATGAAGAGTTAGTCAAGGAATTGAATGCGGAAACCGGGCTGGAGCTCTCAATTGATGAATTACGAAGCGAAACTGCAGGTGGGGTTGGAAGACCGCACTTTGCAGAGATACTCAAACGCGAGGGGATTGTTGAGTCAATTGGGGCTGCGTTCAAAGAGTACCTCGCTGAGTCTGGGAGATGCTATGTCCCAATGGAGCGAGTAGAATATACAGAGGTGATTGAATCGATCCATGCCGCCGGGGGAGTGGTGTCGCTTGCTCACCCGGGACGTATTCGCAGTGACCGAGTCAAGTCAATGGTTGAGACTCTGGCAGATGCAGGGCTTGATGGGATCGAAGTCTGGTATCCCTACGACGCAGTTCGATCTGATGTCGGTCCCGACAAAGCAAGCTCTCTGGCTACGAAATACAGTTTGATTCAGACGGGTGGGTCGGACTGTCATGGCCCAGGCTCTGGAAAATTCAGACTCGGAAACGTTGGAGCACCCATAGAGTCCGTCGAGAGACTATTTGCAGCGAGTGCGGTCGAAATGACTTAGAATATGAAAAAGCGTCTTTTTTGATTGCGACGGTGGATTTTAATTAAATAATCATATAATTTTCGTGCTGAAATGTATTCATAAGTCCATATAACTAGATTCTGTAAGGGCTCCAGCAAGATGCCTGCGAGGGAGTGGACCGACATCTTGGACGGTCTATCATATCGAAAGAGTTCTGTGGAGGAAGACTGCGTAATTGCTTGCTTCCGAAGCCGCTCAAACTGGGGGTTCTGTTAACTTCATCCGACTTCGATGTCGGTCTGTCGTCATGTGGTTGTCTACTGCTATTATAATCAAAACTAAAATTATAATGGCAAAAATACGTGACAACGTCGTTGGTTCATCAACCTCTACCGGTCTCAGGTGGTCCGTAGACTGAGAACGTTAAGGGTGGGCAACTCTTGGATGCCAACCAATAGCGTCATCAGTTGTCGCTCCTGAGAATCCTCCCTGCGGGTCCCGCCAAGTACAGTCAGTGGAGTCATGATCTCTTGTCAGCAGACGTACGTCGTCAGGCTCTGTTTTGTTGATCGGGTCGTCGTGCGTAGTCACGGGTCTGTCTATATACTCCATCAGAACTTCGATTGTATTGTCTTGACATCCCGTCTCACTCCGGCTGAACCTGCTTAGTAGGCAGATCCGCACCTGAGAATCAATCAGGTAACTCGACGAGTGTAGTGGCCAGCGCCTCATACAACCCGATAGCGTCACCGAGCGGTGTCAGCTGAATAGCCGGTCGCTCTACAAACAGGTACTCATCGAGTGACGCCTCGATCCCCTTGATGATCCAGTCGGGGTTGTTCAGTGCGACCTCCACCGAGCGTGACCAGCCCAGGGTTGACCGCGTTGCAAATCGCGGCGATACCGGCGGCGTTGTACTGCGCAATCTCGTCTAAACAGTCGTTCACGAATCTGTCTCCTGTGGCAGCAGCGTCGAAGACGTCCGCAGCCGTCCACGTCGACCGGTTAGCGCCCAGTGACAACCCACCGTCTGTCCCACTGACGGTGCCATCGCCAGCCCCGGCCTCGTCAGCACGCTCCGCGACGTACTGCAGGATGCCATAGCCGGAACGGATCGCTTCCCAGGCGCCCCACACACTGGCGCTCGTCAGGTCGCTATGGGACGCAACCGGCAGCAGGTCGATCTCGCCGGCTTGCCAACCCTCACCACGGACGAGCCGACCCTGTTCGACGATGCCACCGCCGATACCCGTCGCGACGGTCACGTGGACGAGACAGTCCTGGTCGGTGCGTGCCCCGAACCACCACTCGCCGAGCGCGGCCGCGTTTCCGTCGTTCATTAGCACCACAGGCAAGCCATGGGCCTGATCGATCGACATCCCGATGTCATGCTGATCGATCGTTTCCCCAGCGGGAGCGTCCAACTCACAAACCACGCCTGCGGTCGAGTCTACGAGATCCGTACACGAGATACCAACAGCGTCGAGTATGTATCGTATCGTTGTCTGCAACTTATCGATTGCGGCGAGGAGTTGTGCCGAACGGTCGCGGTGGCGTGTCGGTATGACACTGACAGTCTCGACGAACTCTCTGTGGGAACTGGTTACTAGATGCCGAAAATTCGTGCTGCGAATCCCAAAGGCTGCGACGTAATCTATCGATGTAGGGTTTTCTACAATCCTTATGAGTATCCTGGACATACCGGTCGTGATGTGTTCGCCTGTATCATCGAGTTCGTCGATCATTGCCATCGATCAACCGTTTCATAAAAGAAAGTCTTGCAAGGACAATTGGTGTCGCCGGTGGCCACAGCAACAGGGCCCTCGGATACTAGCCGACGACGGCCGATCGAGACCCGATACGACGTGCTACCGACGCCATATGAACACACACGCTTACTCGGTTCGTTTGGATCCGTCAACCAGTTCGTGCCCGGTTGGGCGACTGTCTCGCTCCGCGGACGCTAGTCACCGGCGACACCAGCTGTCTCCGGGGTCGATCCCTCGGAGTCCGCTGACTCACTCCCCGTACGCGTCTCCCCGGGTATTGCCGCATCCGCTGGCAACACCACTCGGCGCTCTTTGTACTGGAGGCCATCAGCACGCCGAGAACGCAACTCATCGTACAACCGGTGGTTCGACAAGTCCAGAAGTGCATCGATCGTCCGCCGCGCGAGCTTCGTGGCATAGTCGCGACTCACGTTGCCCTCCTGAATCCGAATCCACGTCGCTAACTCGCCTGCGTCCAAATATTCCCGGACACCATTACACCCGGTGTTCCACAGGTCCGTAGACGATTCCTGACGAGCCTGCCAAACCTGTGTAGCCAGTCGGTCCGGCCGAGCATCCGTGACGGACTGCAATGTATCCTCGTCCAACTGAGCGAGCTGCTGGATAGGCAGCAGGTCTCCGTGAGCGAGCACCACACCCTCGCCACGATCGAGCGGGTCGGCTTCTGCGGGCAGCCGAATGTACTCTCCGTCGTCTTTGCTGATCCGCTCAACCGTGTCTTCGTGGAGGTCCAGCAAGTCGTCGTCCAATGTGGGTTTGACATGTTCCCAGCGAAGGTGCGCTCCCTTTTCGAGTTCACGTGACTGGAGCTCCCCGATCATCTCACGACTGGTCTTCATTCGTTTTTGGAGCGCGCCGAGGAGGGCATCCTGGCGTTCGACAGTCGCTTCGAACTCGTCGACGCGCGTTTCAGCCGCCTCGCGGGCCTGGCGCTCTGCTTCGAGATCGGCTTCGAGGTCGTCGATGCAGGCTGCCTGCCGTTCGACAGTCGCTTCGAGAGCTGTGAGGCGTGCTTCGAGGGACTCACTGTCGGTCATCGACGATCACCCTCCAAACTGTGGAGCGGCGAGCGGGTAGCGTCAACCACGGCTTCACGGGCCACCGCAGACTTGCAGGGCGATGCGACTTCTCGTGCGGGACGTTGAAGTTCCCGCGGCGCAATTGCGAACATGTCGGTCGTTCCGACTCAACGTGGCGGCCGTGCTGGATCACGGTCGCCGATTTTCCGGCGGGATTCTCACCACGTAGAGTCTGCTCTCTACTGTCTTCGCTACCGACTTAACCATTGCTAATGGTAAATGGATGGAGTCGGAATCAATAATTCGGGGGTCGTGTAATTAGTGGTGTGAGTCGCGGTCCCGACCCGTCAGTCACGACACGCGAGATCTTGCGGTTTTTCGTCGAGTCGCCAGACCCCGGATTTACCGCGGCTGAAGTTGGTGACGAATTCGAAAAGAGTCGACAGTGGGCAGACAACCGTCTCAAATCTCTTGAGAGTGAGGGGTATTTGGAAAGCAAGAATCCCGGTGGACGCGCTCGATTCTTCTGGATTTCGACGGGCGGAGAACAGTATCTTGCCGAAACCCGCGATAGTTAGTCCTCTGGAACCCACCAGATTACGTTTCGTGGTCCGGACTTCTTCCGATTGATTCGACCGGTATCGTGAAGATCCTGAAGTCGGTTGTGTGCCCATTGACGCGTCATTCCGAATAGTTCAGCGACTTCCGCAGCAGTCACGAACGGATCGTCTTGGTCACTGATTACAGCAATAATCTCACTGTCTGAAACGGTGCGCTTCCCTTGTGCCATACGTGCGGCCATTAATTTACCAAAAGCAAAAGTATTATGATGAACGCCTCCGATACAATTAGATAGGAACACCGGCTCTCCAGGGCGATATCTCGCAGAAAGCGCCCGCCTGCTGAGACAGGCGAGCCGGGTTCCTCCAGAACCCATGTCGAACAACGATCTAACACCCCAAGAAGGTATTGCTGCACAACTGGCTCACGACGCCCACTACTTGGGCACTGATGGCGACGGCGCTACCCACTTCTGGAGCGGCTACGAGCGGACGGTCTACGTCGTCGAGGATGGCGAGTTCGAATCATGGGCTTTCTCGGAGACGCCCCTGTTGACACTGACCGACTGGCTGACCCACGCTGAGACTAAGCGCGGTCCCTGGCAAGACCACCGCGTGAGTACCGGCGGCGTCGCCGCGATCATTACCGGACACAACACAACGGAGTGTGTCTAAGATGGACGATGAACTCGTCGTCGAATACACGCCGGCGAGTGGCCCACGTCGACGCACCCGGTTCGTTCAGGCGTCAGAAGCGGACTGTTGGCGAATGACCGAGGTCTACGCAGGCTGTCACTGGCGCGAGACTGGCCGCGAGCGCGTCAGTGATCTAGAGGTCGCCTCAACCGACCGACGGCTAACCATCAGAATACGAGAGTTCAAGATCGGCTCTCACACCCGCGGTCGAAAACGATGGGGCGTGGGTTGGGGCAAACCCACTTGGGGGGAATTGGGGTCTGCACGAGATTGGCGCCGGGGGTCGTGCAGACACGTCGAAACATATTTGTTGGGATGAAAAAACCAGACCGGTGTTTTCTGAGTCTGAAAACGCCTACAAAAGACGGGACTGAGGTGACCCCCGACTCCAGTCCCTAGCTCCCCCAACCTTCACTGTATTCTAATTTACTATTGTAATGACCTTCTTATACCCAGCTTCCGAGCCGAACCTTCCTAAGATTTTAAGTCAAGCGAAGATGTTAGGAGAGGGGGATAACCCGTTCCTCTACGGGTCACTCACGTATAGATCACGCGCCTGTTTACTTCAAGTCTCATACCCACTACTCAAAACTAAAGATGATGTAATTTCCGATACCCTGAAATTTATATCTGATCCCCAAAGAGTGAAATCCCTGTGAGGCATTCGATCGTTTCTGTCCTGCTGATCGCGTTCCTTGTTCTCTTTTCGGGATGCGCTGGGCTGGGACTATCGGATTCGGGGTCGGCCAACCCGTCGTCGACACCAAACGATGGTGCAACGCCAACGACGAGTGAGGGGAGTACAACGCCCACCCCGGTGGACTCCGACGGTGACGGCGTCAACGACAGTCGCGAGGAGTCGCTCGGTCTGGATCCGGAACGTGCCGACACAGACGGTGACGGTCTCGACGACGGCGCGGAACTCGCAAACGGGACGGACCCGATCGTCGCGGACACGGACAGTGATGGTCTCGATGACGGTGCGGAGCTCGCGAACGGAACAGACCCGACCGTCGCGGACACGGACGGCGACGGCCTCGAAGACGGCGCGGAACTCGCGAACGAGACGGATCCGCTCGTCGCCGACACAGATGACGACGGCCTCAAAGACGGCGCGGAACTCGCAAAGGGGACCGATCCGACCTTTGCGGACACAGATCTCGACGGCCTCGAAGATGGCCCGGAGGTTGCGAACGGGACGGACCCGACCGTCGCAGATACAGACGACGACGGCCTCGAAGATGGCCCCGAGGTTATCGAATACGGGACGAACCCGCTCGTCGTCGACACGGACCAAGACGGCCTCGAAGACAGTACCGAACTCGAGATCGGCACGCTCCCAACGCGGTGGGACACCGACGGCGACGGCCTGAACGACGGCCGCGAGCGCGAACTCGGGACGGACCCGACGAACCGCGACACGGACAGCGACGGGTTGCCGGACGGCGCCGAGGTGAAGCGAACGGACATCTTGCCCGGTGCCGATCCGCTCCGGAAGAACATCTACGTCGAGGTCGATTACATGACCGACGGCTCGCTGAGTCGCAGCGACTACCGGTTCGACCGCGTGACGGAGACGTTCGCGAACGCGCCAGTGGAGAACCCGGACGGGACGCGTGGCATTTCGCTCCACATCCGTCTCAACGATAGCGTCCCGTCACGCGAGCAGATCTACTTCGAGGACCACGACCGCGAGGACGACCTCGACGATTTCGACACGTACGAGTCACGGTTCCGTGACTACGAGACCAAAGGCTACCACTACGCGCTCGGCGCGAAGGATCTGCGCCGGACGAGCCCCGACATGATGCGACTCGGTGGGATGGCCGGCACCGGCAGGTTCGTCTTCGAGCCAAGCGAGAGTATCTTCGCGCACGAACTCGGCCACTCGCTCGGCCTCACGGAGTTCCGTGGCATCGACTCGGAAGAGTTGTCCTACACCGAGTACCCGAGCGTGATGAACTACAATGCGGGCCACGACGTGGTGTCGTACGCCACGGGTGAGGAGTCCGACGTTTCACACAACGACTGGGCTGATGTCACCGACTCGATGGATCGCGGCTTCAGGGTGAAAGGGATCAGAGTGCGGTGTCCCGACCCGTCGTTCGCTGGCGGGGACGGAACGGCTGCGAATCCCTACGAAATCGAAACGATCGACCAGTTCAACTGCATCCGTGCGGATCTCGACGCCCACTACGAGCTGACCGCCGACGTGGACGCGACCGGGCGTACGGGGTTCAAGCCCGTCGGTGATGCCTACGCCACCAACGGGCACCGAGAAGCACCGTTTACCGGTACGCTCGACGGGAACGGTAACGCAATTCGGAACCTGACACTCAATCAGCCCTCCCGGGATCAGGTCGCGCTGTTCGGCGTGATGGCCGGGACGGTGCGTGACCTGCGAGTCCCCGACGCCGAGGTCGTCGGCGGGGCGGGGGTCGCCGTCCTCGCCAGCGAAAACCGGGGAACCATCCGCAACGTCACGGTGACCGGCTACGTGAGCGGGCCAGGCAGAGGTACGGAAGCCGGTCGCGGTATTGGCGCCGTGGCGGCACTCAACGGCGACCGCTCGCAGCTTCGGGGTACTGATACTGGTGCCCGAATCATCGACACTACGGCGAATGCGACTGTCAAGGGGACGAGCGCCGGTGGGTTGGTCGGGACGAATGTTGGCATCATCACCCGCTCGGCCGCGTTCGGTGACGTGAACGGTGGGTCCGCCGATAACCCGAGTGAGCTGGGTGGGCTCGTCGGCGGAAACGGGGGCGTTATCAATCGATCGTTCGCGATGGGTAACGTCACCGGCTGGTCGCGTATTGGCGGGCTCGTCGGTACGAACTACCGAGGACGCATCGCCGATGCGTACGCGACGGGGACTGTCCGTGGCCACTACCAAACTATCGGTGGACTTGTCGGCCAAAATCTCGACGGAGATGTGGTGCGCGTGTACGCTGCGAGCCCAGTTAAGACGACCCAAAACCCGTCGGAAGTCGGAGCAGTGTTCGGTGAGAGACAGAGTGGCACTGTGGAGTCCGTCTACTGGAATACTCAAACCGCCGGCGTCGACCAAGCCGTCGGGAAGGGCTTGGTTGATGTAACTCCGGTTGATGCCCCGACGGGGGAGGCGGCCCGCGATGCACTACCCGGGCTGGCGTTCGGATCCGTCTGGCGGACAACCGACACTACCCCTACGCTCCGGTGGGTCGACGGGGCCGACCTTCCCGGAAACGCGACGGTTGACCGTGGATCGTAGCGGACCCGCAACACCGCTCTTGGCCACCTCGACGGCGTGAATGCCGTGGACTTACCGCACTTGATCCAGTAGTTCCGTTCACGATGAGTCATCCACACGCCCCGTCAAAACAGACTGCTCCTGAGACGAACCCCACCGTGAGCAGGTCTTTGACGTGGATGATGCGACTCCATATGAGGCCCAGCGGACCGTGCAGCGCTATCTCTCCCAGGAGACGCGACACAACATCCTGCAGGTGATCCTCGGCCACCCCGCCCACCTCGTTTCAGCCACCGAATTCGACTACTATATTCCGAAAAGCCGGTCGACCATCAGCGAGCAACTGGAGGACCTGGCCAACCACGAGATCCTCATGCAGTACCATCATGAGCCGAATGCTGAAGTCAGGGACATTCCGACTGACTTCTGGGGACTCACGGAGTTCGGTGTTAGCCTCCTTGTGGAGTACAACTATCTTCGCGGCCTCCCGATCATGCGCGCCGCCCACGATGCAACCCACAAAACGGAGACGGTCCAGCGTCACGAAGACGCCTCACGACCGAGTCTACCGGCATCGGTCGGCGAGGCGCTCAAATACGATAAACCATCCCAATCGGACCATACTGCGGATCCGTCTGATCTCTCCGAGCTGCGAGAACAGACGTTCTATGCGGACGCTGCACCGGCTGATCCGAGCGTACTGAACGAGGGGGCAGAGGGCGATCGCACGCTCGACGAACTGTTCGAGTGAAGGCGGAAGAATCCCGAGCGGTGGGTGTCTCAGTCTGTCTACGATCTCTTGGAAGTATATTTCCGTTCCCATAGGCTGGTGTCGCAAGAGTGTCCGGCTGACTGGGAGACACCACACTTTCAAGTGAAACTGTCCCGATGCGCTCTGAAATCTGTGGAATTGGCTGACGGTCCAATACTTGATTGTCCTTGATTCTATCAGGCCAACAATGAGATTTCCAAACGGAAACGCTTCCAGCGAGATGACCCACACACCCCACAACGAGTGAAAGCGAGTATCGCGGCAGCCGCTCAGGAGTTGTCAAGCGCTTCGACGACGATCTCTGGATCGCGTAAGAGACGGTGTTCGAGATAGCTTCCTTCGCCTTGTCCGCCACCAGTGTGATCTGATTCGGTAACACCGAGAAACGACTGCTCTTTGAGAAGTCGGTAGACCCGATCTTCGGAAAGTGGTTCGGCCCCCTCTCGTTCTGCAAGTTTCGTGTACAGTATGTAGACTTGGTGCGTCCGGAACGCATCCTGTCCGGGATTGTCGGCGGTCAACAGTGCGAGCGCACGGAGGATGTGCTTCACGTGAGGGGTCGTCCCGCTTACGAGCTTCTCGAACCGGTTCGCCTCCGCTCGCTTCACCGCGTCGTCGACGTGATCGACTGTAACCGTGTCTGTTCCATCCTTCTCCGCGAGCCGTCCGGCTTCGTACAGGGTGTCGATCGCCTTCCGCGCATCGCCGTGCTCTTTCGCGGACAGCGCGGCGACTTTCGGGATAACATCCGAGTTGAGCACGCCGTCCTCGAAGGCGTCCGTCCGATTCGCGAGGATCTCGCGGAGCTGGTCGGCATCGTACGGGTCGAATACGAGTTCGTTGTCCTGGAGACTAGAGTCGAGCCGTTCGTTCAACCGGTCCCGGTACTCGATTTTGTTGCTGATACAGATCGCCCCGATGTGCGTCTCGGACTTGCCGCTCTCCCGTGCTCGTGAAAGGCTCCGGAGGAGTTCGTCGTCGTCTAGCTTGTCAATCTCGTCGAGAATGACAACGAACGAGTCGACGCCGTACTCGTTGAGCAGGTCCCACGTAATATCTCGGTAGTCCGCGGCGGCGATCCCGACACGGGGAATCTCTACGTTGGCATTGAGATTCGCTGCGAGCTGACGGGCCATCTCCCGGCTGGCCTTCGTTTCCGTCTGGTAGTCCGAGCAGTCGACGTATGCGTGCTGAAATTCGATTTCGTTTGCCTCGGCTTCGATATGGGCCTCACGGGCCACACACCTCGCAACGAGTGACTTTCCAGCACCAGTTTTCCCGTACACAATCGTTGTTTCTGGTGGGCCTCCCACCGTTGCTGGCCCGAGCGCCTGTCCGATTGAACTTACCTCGTCGTCCCGGCCCACAACGCGCTCTAACTCGGGAACATGACCGACGCGCAGAAGCTCTCGATTAGCGAAGATCCCGCCTGTCTCGAAGATATTGGTCGCTTGTTCCGTCTCGTCCATTGGATGTGCTAGCGGAGTTCGATATCACCCATAAAGATGGCGACTTCACAACGAATGAAGCGCTCCAAATCGAACAAAATTCGATAACACAGCGTACTGAGTCTATTTTATAAGGTTATACTTCTATTTGAGACACCAGACAACGAGTGAAATAAGTCCTAATCGAAAGTTCCTCGGAGACGAAACTCGTGCTTCTGGGGTCCACCATCGTGAGTGGTCAACTTCACTCGTTGTCCGGTGTGTCTCTTCGTCTCCGGATTCCGTTCAAGGAAGTGGAGATACCATCGATAGAACATCTGCTTTCACTCGTTACCGGGTGTGTGTCTCCCAGGGTATCAAAAGACCAACTGTAAATCATCTGCAGTAGATCTGGAATCGCATCGATGATAGCTACGAACTGGATGTTCCCTTCTCCAGTGCTGTTGAGGCGTGGGCGACGCACTCCAGCTTAACACGGAGACCGAACTTGTTCGCGATATCGCGAGACGGAACGATACCAAGTATCCGTGGACACACCACCGCTGCAAGTGAAGAGGGGGTATCCAACTACCGGCTATTCACTTGCAGCGGTGGTGTGTCTAGAACAGAGATCGGTATGTCTAGACACTGTCTAATTTTGACATTTCTACAATATATTTACAGTTAGCTTCTGTGCGGACCAAGCGATGATTCTATCAGTACCACTCACGTACCACGCGACATGAGCACGGACACGAACGAAGACGAGGACGACGACATGGTGAAACTCAACGTCAAAGTCCCCGAGCGTCTTCTGGAGGAAATCGACGAACTGGCTGAGGAACTAGAGTATACCAATCGGTCGGAGTTCATTCGTGAGGTCCTGCGCGATACCACGGAGCCGATTCTGACGCCCGGTGCGAAGGAAGGCGTCTCAGAGGGATACGCGGATGTTGCGGCGGGGCGGACAATGTCCACTGACGAGGCCCGAGAACGCCTCGGCATCGACAAAGACTGAGAGCTGAACTGTGGCACACGAGGTCGTCCTGACGGAGACTCTATTTGAAGCGTTGGAACAATTGGAAACGGATGATGCGGAGCGAATTCTCAGCAAGCTGGAGGACGTTGGTGACTTCCCAGAGCACTTTCTCGATCGCCTGAAGAACCACCCTGGATACAAGCTTCGTGTCGGTGACTTCCGCGTACTGATCGACTGGGATAAGGATAATGAAGTGCTCTACGCCATTGATGCATTCGAGCGGAAGAAAGAGTATCGAGAACTCTGCTCTGTTGAATCCGGTGAGGGCGAGCGGATAGCGTCGCTCTGAAGGTGGAAGCGAAGCGGAGAGAGTGAATGTACCTATGCCACTCTTCCGCTTCGTTAAACAAGCGGCGTCGCTG
>NZ_JBLKNX010000028.1:0-42435 GCF_051414055.1 Halosimplex halobium | reverse complement strand
TCGGTGTCCAGTGTTTTGAAGACCTGTTCTACCGTAGCGTTATCTGGTAGGACGGAGCTGGTCGTAGACACATCAGATTCGTCCTACCGCTTCCTTGTGAGGACTTCTGCACCACCGCCCTATAAGTTAACTATTCCGAATGTAGGTGGCATCCCACATACCATTAGACCTAAGAGGGGTTATTCATACATTTATCGGTAACGTGGCTCTTACAGTCGAATCAGAATACAAGGAAACGGGCAACCAGCGGATGGTTGAGTGTTCAGTAGTTTTGCCCGTCTACAACGAGAGCGGAAATCTCCAGCCGCTTGCAAATGAGTTATCGGAAGTCTTGGAGCAAGAATATGACCGTTGGGAGGTTGTCTTCGTTGACGATGGGTCTTCCGACGGGAGCCTTGATGTTCTTGAAGCGATCCACAAGGAGGACAACCGTTTCCGAGTTATCGAGTTCCGACGCAATTTCGGTCAGAGTGCGGCAATGGACGCAGGCTTAGAATATGCGAAGGGTGAGGTCATTGTGACAATGGATTCGGATGGGCAAAACGACCCTGCGGACATTCCTAAGCTCATCACGAAGCTAGAGGAGGGTTATGACTGTGTGTCCGGGTGGCGGGCAGACCGGAACGACCCGCTGGGCAAGCGCGTCTCTTCCCAAGTAGCTTCTTACCTCCGAAAGCTTTTTTTAGGTACTGATCTCAATGATTACGGCTGTACTCTCAAGGCCTTCCGTCGTGAGGCCGCCAGGGATATAGACCTTGACGGTGAGATGCATCGGTACATCCCTGCTCTATTGTCCTGGCGAGGATATCGTATTTCTGAGGTTAAGGTTAACCACAGGCCCCGCCGCAACGGCGAGACGAAGTACTCTTGGCAACGACTACCGAAAGGGTTCATGGATCTTTTAAACGTCTGGTTCTGGCAGAAGTTCTCTGGGCGCCCGTTGCACATCTTCGGCGGACTAGGGATCATGTCAATGGGCATCGGCTCGTTAGCGGGGCTGTATACTGTGTGGCTGAAGTTGGTCAGCGGGGCGAACCTCTCTGATACGGCAATGCCGCTGTTCGCAGTGTTTATGGTGATGATCGGTGTACAATTTTTCATCTCCGGTATTTTGGCCGATATCGGGATCAAGGGGTACCAATATGCTAAGCAGGAAAGGCCGTATCGAGTGAAGCAGGTCCTCGAATGAGCCGGATCCTCTTGGTGAACTATGAGTTTCCGCCAGTTGGTGGTGGCGGTGGCGTCGCGGCCAAGACGATCGCTTCTGATCTCGTGGATCGAGATCACGACGTGGACTACGTGACAAGCCTCTATCCCGGTCAGCCGACACACGAGGTCATCGACGGGATCGATGTCTACCGGGTCCCAGTCGGTCGCCGCGACAAGAGCACCGCGTCCTTGCACTCAATGCTCGCCTACCCCGTTTCCGGGTTCCCACGCTGCGTCCGCCTTTGCCGCCGCCACGACTACGATGTTGTCAACTCCCACTTCGCGGTCCCTTCGGGGCCGCTCGGGGTCGCCATCTCGGAAGCGTTCGACATTGAGCACGTCCTTTCGATTCACGGGGGGGACATTCACGATCCGACGAAGGATTTCTCCCCGCATAACAAGTGGTACCTCCGCGAAGTCGTCTCAAGAGTGATAAACAGCGCCGACCGCGTCATCGCCCAGTCAAGCGACACGCGAGACAACGCCTACCGGTACTACGACCTGGCGGAGACGACAGACATCGACGTCGTTCCCCTCCCGTACGACCCTCACGAGTTTGAGTCCGTAGACAGAGCGACGCTCGGCTTGGAGGAGGACGTGACCTACACAGTGTCGATCGGACGCCTCGTCGAGCGGAAGGGCTATCGATATCTGATCGAGGCCATCTCGGAACTCGCGGAGGACATCGAGGCACTCATCATCGGAGAGGGTCCGCTCCGTGAGTCGCTAGAAGCGTATGCTCGTAAGCACGGCGTCGCCGATAGGATCCACTTCCTTGGATACGTCGACGAAGACCGGAAGTTCCAGTACCTGGAGTGTGGCGACGTGTATGTCCTCAGTTCGATTCACGAGGGGTTCGGGATCGTGCTTCAGGAAGCGATGCAGGTAGGTCTCCCGATCGTCGCGACGGATAATGGGGGGCAGACGGACCTGCTAGAATCGGTGAAGAGTGAATTAGTACCACCCAAAGCACCTGACCAACTGGCGGGTAGTATTGAAAAAGTTACGTCAGATCGAAACCGTTATGTACAGACACAGACTGTCGATTCGTCTTACAGTGAATTGCTCGTGGAGTAGCTGGGTAGATCGGAATATGATATTGAAATGAAGGTTGGGTTTGATGCTCGAACTTTGTCTATTCGAGGCGGGTCAAAAAAGTACTCTGAGAACATAATTCAGGCAACCGGTGAGTTAGTTGATGAAGTAAAATTATACGGTGAGAATTATGGGGGATTTTCCCGTTACATCCAATCAACCCCTCTAAGAATCCTTTGGGAGAATGTCGCATTCCCTATCCAATCACATATAGATGATGTCGATATTTTCCACGGTCTCAAGTACGCTGTGCCGATAAATTCCTCAGTTCCGACAGTTGTGACCATCCATGATGTCCTTGAGTTCAAGCAAATGAATATGAAGACTAGCGATGAGGTATATGCCCGAATTTGGAGACAATATGCTAGGTCAGCTGATCATATTATCGTTCCATCACACTCAACGAAAGATGATGTCGTCGAGTTATTTTCTATAGCCGAGGAAAATGTGTCCGTGGTCCACCATGGTGTTGAGGCGAAGTACTTCAACAGGTCTATCGATCGTTCAAGACTATTTGATTATCTTCAGTCCGAAGGTGTATCTAACATACGAAATAAAAAAGTTATATTGAATACAGGAACTGTAAGGCCCCGAAAGAACCAAACTGCGCTCATCAAATCCTTTACAGAGATAGCCAAAGATAATCCAGATGCTGTCTTGTTGGTCGCAGGGAAGATGGGCTGGCGTTCGGACAAAATTACGAGTGTCGCCGAGGACTCAACCATTAGTGACCGGATCCATTTCCTCGGGTTCGTCCCTGAAGATATCCTTGTTGCTCTATACTCCTATGCTGAGGTATTCGTGTATCCCTCTCTTGCTGAAGGATTTGGCTTTCCGGTTTTAGAAGCGATGGCGAGCGCTACTCCTGTCATCACCTCAAACACCACTTCGCTACCCGAAGTCGTGGGGGATGCGGGGAAAACTGTCGATCCTGAAAACATAAGCGAGATACGAACTGCGATCGCAGAAGTCTTGAATGATGCGACACTTCAGGACCAATTAGCGAAAGAAGGTCGTGACCGAGCATTAGAATTCTCTTGGTCAAGCGCGGCAAAAGAAACCGTATCTATATATGAAAAATTGGTCACAGACTCTTAACAGATGGATAGTTACGAAATAGCACTCGTCTCAACTAGTTTCGACCACTCTGGTATCGGCACCTACTCGCAAAACATATATGAAAAATTACAGCATATCGGAGTGAACGTTACCAAGGTACAGATTCGTCCAGAGGAGTCAAAGATCCAAATCGGGGAGGGAACCAACAAAACCGAGATAACAAAACTGGATATTCCGTTTGAACCTGACCTGATGTTCCAGTTTCGGTGCCGATCGGTGCTTCCTGATGATTTCGATCTCTTCCATATCGCACATCCTGGGATCTCCTTTCTGGATATTGAGCCGAAGGTCATCACGTGCCATGACCTGATAAAGTATCGCTCCCCTCGCAAATATACGGAGTACGTGACACGGGATTTTCTGTACCGGCCCCTACGCTACGCCGATCATGTCATATCTATATCTAAAACGACTGCGGACGATCTATACGATATCTTAAATTGTCATCCAAGCCTTGTCTCGACCGTGTACAACGGTGTCGCTAGCCACTACAAACCTCTCTCCAACGTCGATAACCAGATTTGGAACAAGTACAATCTATCCTCAGACGAGAGATATCTCTTATACATTGGATCTGAAGAACCTCGTAAGAACGTTCCACGACTCCTCAAAGCATTTTCGAGGGTCAGTCAGATTTACCCGGACCTGCACCTCCTCAAGATCGGATCTCCCTCAAAGTTCGGGTCACGGGAGAAAACACTGGATCTCGTTAGCGACCTCGGGATTGATGACCGAGTCCACTTCCTTGAGAACGTTCCAGAGGCGGAGATGCCCCACTTCTACAACCTCGCCGATGTATTCGCGTTCCCGTCACTGTATGAGGGGTTTGGCCTCCCGGCGCTTGAGGCCCTCGCTTGCGGGACACCCACTGTCGTAGCGGACGCAACGTCACTCCCAGAGATCGTCGGTGACGCAGCGTTGCTGTGTGACCCGGAGGACACGGACAGTATCGTGGAGGCGATCGAACGCCTGTTGACTGATTCCCAACTTCGTGATCGGCTCCAGTTCGCAGGCCCGCAACGCGCCGCCGAGTTTACGTGGGAACGCACTGCAAGGGAGACGGCGGACGTATACGAGTCAGTTCTCTCCGCACGACAGTAGTCCATCCCCCGCTAGGCATAGCCGAGGTCGGAAAGCTGATCCATAGTTTCCTCGTCCAGTTCGACCGCCGAACCGACCCGTTGCGTTTCGGGAACGTACGACATCACCTCCTTGATCCGAGCGTCGTCATCGACGACTTCCCCAGTGTCGAAGTCCAGGAGTACCGTCTTTTCTCGCGCTGGAACGTAGATCAGATGGTCTCCGTCGTGAGTAACGCCGATCTGGTTCGGGCCGTAAGCGATCTCTTGTGAGAGGAGGGGCCGCACGTAATCCTCGGTCTAGAGCGGGACGCCGTCGAGTCCGTCCGGGTGATCAACGCCGAGTTCCCGAAGAATTGTTGGCACGATGTCGACAGTACTTGCCGGGCCGTCACTCTGGGCGATACTGACCGAGTCAGACAGGATCGGCACCTCAAGCACGGGAGGGACCAGCGCGTGCCTGTGGCCCACGCCGGCTATCCCTCGGGGATCTTCGAAGTGTTCGCGCTCGAACTGGCCGTATTCCCAGAACTCCTCGCCGTGGTCGCTGGTGACGACGACGATTGTCCCCTCGCGGTCGTCGAGATCACTCAGGAACGAGCGGAGCGACTCGTCTACCTCACGGAGAACCGAATCGTAGAACAATTCTCGTCCGGTGCGATATTCTTGGAAAGCGGATTGGGGTTCGGTATCCTCTTCGAAGCGCCACCGATCGATCCCGTCAATCGCGGCCGAAGAATGTTTCGCCGGGTTCACGCATCGCGTTAAGTTAGAGGATGAGGCGTTCGATCTCGAAGTGTTCATGCCCGATTTCGAACGCCTCAACGGTGATATCGCGTGGATAGACTTGTCGTTTGTGGAGCGCGAGCGGACTCCCGACTGGGCGATTCAAGTTGGCATCCGGTGTCACTTGGCGGGTATGTCAACTCGGGATGCAAGTTAGCATCTAGAGGAGTTGGGAGTCCAACGCAGTCACGTTGCTATCCACAACTGGGTTCACAAAGCGGATCTACAGCCGATCTCAACAGTGACCGCGGATCAACTCGCGGTTGACGAGAAGATGATCCGCCTGCACGGCCAAGACCACTGGCTGTACGGCGCTGTCGATCCCAATACGAACGAAATTCTGCACGTGAGCCTGTTTCCGACCACGACGAAACAGACGACGCGGTGGTTTCTCGACGAGCTCCACCGCCGCTACCAACTCGACGACGTGCTGTTTCTCGTGGACGATGCAGATTATCTTGGACCGGTTCTCGCTGAAGACGGCTACCGATTCCAGATAATTCCGCATGGGAATCGGAATGCCATCGAACGTATATTTTGGGAGGTAGAACGCAGAACATCATCGTTTGCGAATAGTTTTAGCCATGTCACGCTTGAGACAGCCCAATCATGGCTCGAAGCCTTCGCCGTCTACCACAATTCACGCCAAACTTAACGCGATGGGTTCACGAAGTGGTTCGTGCAGGTCACCGAGCTGCACGTATCCGAACTTCGGCCCGCCAGTTCCGTTCCACCACTGTTTCGTCTCTGCCAACACCTCGACGGCCGGTGCGTCGTGCCGGCGGATCGCGGCCTTGAATCGGCCGCGGATCGGGATCTCCGCAGTTCTAACTGCGGTGAAGAACCGCGTCGCGTATCCAGACGCAGCGAGCTTCTCCGCGAGAGTCCAGATGTCGGAACTCACGCTATGGGGGGATCGTTCAGATCTTGGTTTCGCACGCCGTCGTCGGGGTAGACTGCGCCGTGTCGGTGGGGATATCGGCCGGTCAGAATGGACGGAACTGAACTGTAGGTTCAGGGAGCGGCCGTAACTGCTGTCGTGTAATTGGATACTTCGTCGAGGAACGGTGTCCTCTCTCTCCTGTAGTTGGTTCGCGAGAGTCGGTCGTTCCGCAGGCAGCCGATAGTTACGACGAGTACATTCTTTTTGTCGCCTATGTCGAATCCGGAAAGTGAATCCGTCGTTTTCCTGAACTTCTACCTATTATTCAAGCGATAGAACAGGGACCTAGTGGAGTCTATGACTTTTTGGAGTTCTATAGGTAATTCGAATCGTGACTGGACTTAAATAGTACTCTCAGGTAAACCCACTAGATCAGCACTATCGAGCAACGATATTAAAGAGAAGGATATATCACAATTGACCCGTAGTGGCGACACAATGGAGACTGGTCGTCCATCCGTCTATGCTATTATTCTAAACTGGAACAATTTCGAGGACACAGCGGCGAGTATCGACGCGATCTCCACTGTCAACTACCAGAATTTAGAGTTGATTATCGTCGACAACGGGTCCACGGATGGTTCCGGGGCGCGCCTCAGTCAGGAATTCCCCGACACGACTGTCGTTCAGACCGGACAGAACCGGGGATTCGCTGGCGGTATGAACGCGGGAATTATCCATGCAATGGACCGAGATGCGGATTACGTGTGGCTTCTGAATAACGATATTCGTGATCCCGATCCTGATCTACTGGACGTGATCGTCTCGACGTTTGAAAAGGAGGACGGCATTGGCATCCTCACGCCGCAAATCAACGAGTATCCGGATACAGAGGAACCCTGGTTCGTCAGAGGCTCAGTCGGAGACAAGACCCACGACGCGAAACACGCTGACATCACTTCTGAGAGTGGTATCGTTTGTAACGATTATGTCCCGTTTTGCAGCCCCGTGTTCAGTCGCGAAGTAATTGACACGGTCGGCCTCCTTCCGCAAGAGTATTTCCTCTACTTCGAGGATGTAGACTATTGTACGCGCGCAAAGGAGCGGGGATTCGATATCGCCACCGTTACCGATGTTCACATCTATCACAAGGTCGGCACCAGTTCGTCGAAGGCGACCCACCGGTACTACTATTTCCGGAACCGATTGCATTACGTCCGTACACTACGATCTATCACGTTACCGTTTCTTATAGATTATGTGTACTTTTTCCTCGGTACGATAGTGTACCATTCGATTAAAGGGAACTTCGACGTAGTTCGAAACTCCGCTCTCGGTGGCTTGCACGGCATTTCGGGTCGTATGGAGCGTGGACCCGTTCCATAGCGAGTACAGGTTCCCGGCGGATAAGCGCAGTATTCATTTTTCTCCAGTAGAGTTGGTAGGTAACGATAGAATGAAGCGCCCGAACGTAATTATACTCATCGCCGATACGCTCCGGGACGCCGATGTCAGTTCCGATACGATGCCTTTTTTAACGGAATATGCGGATCTGAGAATCGATCGCTGTTTTGCGCCCAGTTCGTGGACTGTTCCGTCCAGTGCCTCGTTGCTCTCAGGCGATTCGCCCATCGGTCACTCAGTGACGCGACCTACCGACAAACTGTCCGCCAACCAAGAGTCGCTCCCACATGCGAGCAGCGAGTACGAAACCGGTCTATTCAGCGAGAACCCTAATTTCAGCGAAAAGCAAGGCTTTCATCACGGATTCGACTTCGTCGATACACACATCGATCGAAAGCTTTTCTCGACGGACTTCGACGCCTACGGAGACCTGTCAGTTTCTCCCTCTGAAGCGCTCCGACTTTTCCGTGAGGCTTTCCGATCGAGTGCCCCACTACGGAATGTCATCAATATTGGATACGGTGCATATAGCCACTTTATCACTAGTGGAGGCGACGATGTATCTGATATATTTCACGGTTCCCGCGTTCTCTCGCATCTCAACTCATTCCTTCGAAATGGCAGACCAGCGTCGGGATTTGCCGCGGTAAATCTACTTGAACCGCACAATCCCCATGTTCCCACGGAGTCCGGGTGCGAGACGCTCGATATCGACTTCTCTGCCGCGGAGAGAGCAAACCTCAACGAGTTCGACGATGACCACCTCTTCGTCCTTAACTCCGACCGAGGGCCCGTTCGGGACCCCTTCGACGACTGGAACCACCTCTACAGCCGGAAGCACGATGCATACCTATCAAAGATTATATATCTTGATTCGCTTCTTGAAACATGGTTTGAGCAAATGGCTTCCGAAGTGCTCCGAGACTCCCTAATCATCTTCACAGCGGACCACGGGGAGTTGTTCGGTGAAGAAGGAATGGCCGGTCACCAGACGTCCTTACACCCCAATGGAATTCGAGTCCCGATGTTACTGAAATTTCCCGAGACATTCTCAACTGCGCGGTCTATTCCCGAGGGCCACGCGAACTGGTATCGGCTTCATGATATGATAAGAGGAGTAATGAACGGTGCAATCACTGACTCGTCATCGTTACTCAGTCAGCTCGTCGATACCGATCGTAGTCTAAGTGCGGTCGACGGACCAAACTGGCAACTCCCGGACTTACAAGAACGGTTCCCGTCCGACGAACTTGCTCGCATCACCGTCCGAAAAGTCTCCTTCGTTGAGGGAGACACCCAGACCGTCTTCAGGTGTAACTGGGGCTCGAGAGATATCGTACGCATCGACTACAAACTTACAGGCCATGGTCGACGGGAAATCGATAGGAGCGACGCCGTACCTGACGACGAGAGAGTGGCTCAGTGGTTGCGCGACGGAAAGCCATCGACCGGGCCGACCGGTGAAGTAAGTGAGCGGTTACGATCACTTGGGTATGTATGACTGCCCCATTCCGGACTGTCGATGATTACGATGACATGTATAAAGCGGATTGGTCCGGTAATTTCAAGAGTGGACACGTCAAGATGAGGCTGAAACTGAACTACCCCGAATTATCTCGACTCTCGACATCTGGATTATCAACACCACTCCTCCTTTTTGACCAATGACTAAAGACACATACCGATCAGTTACTACTCTCCTTGA
The DNA here is from genome assembly GCF_051414055.1 of Halosimplex halobium. Lineage (NCBI taxonomy): Archaea > Methanobacteriati > Methanobacteriota > Halobacteria > Halobacteriales > Haloarculaceae > Halosimplex > Halosimplex halobium. Next base: position 33,155 of record NZ_JBLKNX010000028.1, on the reverse strand, counting down.
GGAACGACCTGACTTCGAAGCTGCCATCGAAGAGATTCTCCGGGTCGACCGGGAGAAGGGTCGCTGGGACTTTGACGACATCTCGTTAGAGTCCGGGCCCTTCGGAGAGATCGTTTCGCGAGGTATCGTCGAGAAAGACGGCAGCTCCTACACTGTCGCTGATCGACGCGCCGTCGAACGAGCCCTCGCTGGAGAAGACTATTCGGACTCAGATACCCGAGAGCCAACCGCGATAGATCGCATATTCGATCTCGAATCAATTTCGGTAACCCTTCCACATCTCCTCTTGGGCGGTTTCGCCCTGATCGGCGTAGCCTTCCGTCTATACGATCTGGGGCAGGTCCCCTTCTGGATTGACGAGGCTCATACCGTTAGTACCGCGATGGGCTTGCTTGAGTATGGCGAACTCGTCAATCACGGCTCTCAATGGCCGTATCGTCGCGGCGCTACAGTGACATACGCCGTCGCCGCCTCAATTCGTATTCTCGGCTTCAGCGAGTTCGCGGCTCGTCTCCCGGTTGCCCTCGCTGGAATCGCTACGATCCCGCTCGTGTATCTGCTCGGAAGAGAGGTTCATTCTGTATCCGTCGGACTAATCGCCATGGGTTTGTTTGCAGTCTCTTGGGTTGATGTTGGATGGGCCCGCCAGGCGCGGATGTACGCAGTTCTCCAGCTCTTCTTTGTGGCCGCTGTGTTCGTCTATATCCTTGCACGTGAGGAGTACGTCTCCGATGGGTCAATTCGCCCGAGGTACTTGGGACTGTTTGCCGCACTGATTGTTCTGGCTCGCGAGACCCATCAAATGTGGATGCTGATCCCGGCTGTCGTCTTGGTCGACGCGGTCCTCACCCTGAAACCTGACCGACGTTTCTTTCGACGGCTCCGGATTGTGCTCCTATCGTCGATGGCCGGGTATCTGTTGCTCACCGTTGTCACAAACGACATCCTGCTGCCGGACCCGGTGATCGCCCCGGTACTTGGGTCTGGGTTCTATCTCGAGTATTTAGACCTCGTCCCCGAGTTCGTCGCCTCTCACTATCCCGTCGTCTGGCTCCTCGCGACGGTCGGGACGATCGCGATGCTCGCTCGCCAGAACGTCCGACAACTAGTTGTCACACTACCGTTCTGGATGGGTCTGTTCGTGGTCACGTACTTCGTGATGGGCATTCAGGGATTTTTTTGGCCCCGGTATCTCCTGTTTGCGACCCCGTTCCTGTTTCTGTCTGCGGCCGTTGGCATCGCAGAGGTCTGGCGGCTGTTTCCTGAGACCTACCGTGATTACGAATTACATCGTACAGAATTCCAAGCTATTGGTGTCTTCCTCGTCGTTCTTGTCGCGATAGTCGCCCTTCCTGGATTCTCAACGAACGTCAACGAACTATCGAATATCCATGAACCACAGCCCGATAGCAGGGGCGCGGCGAAGTTTGTCAAAAACCAATCGGACGCTGACGACGTCGTAATTGCCAACTGGCCGAATTATCTATATGTGTATGGTGTCGATATTGATTATTCCGCGTCAACATTTGGGACCGTTACGCGGAATGGCACTGCTATCGATGCAAAAACAGGTGTGCCCCCTATTGAGTCAAAGTCCGAACTAAAACACATAATTGAGACTCACGATTGCGGATGGATCGTCTATACTCCATACATGGGTCTGGAAGGGACTAACTGGGTCAAAGAAAACCTAACCCTCGTACGGGTCTTTGAACCGCCGTTCCCCGAAAAACGGGTAGGGTATACACTTCCGGCAGAACCAAACGAGGGGGAGCAACGTATTCACGTCTATCACTGGGAGAATGAAACTAGCGACTGTTGAGAACAGGAGCTTTGACAATGCGCTGTGAGGGTAATCGATAACTGACGCCGCACTGTCCGCGTTTATATCACCAGCTCACATATCTTAGTCCTGTGGCGTCGGAACGGGGAGTATGTTAATAATATACCGAAATAAACGGCCGCTCCGATCCCGATCACAAGAAAGAGTTTAGGGACCGTGTTGATGAGGACTATCGATTTCAGGCCCTTCACGATCCCCAGCATCAGTAGGGACGTGCCGATACACCAACCGAGCTCATCCCAGTTAACCCCAATCCGGAGAAATCGGGACAGATACCTAAAGTGGAGGGCATTGTTCAGGAAGGAGGCGAGTGCGGTCGCCAATGCCGCTCCGATGAGCCCGAATTGCCATACAAAGATGAGATTAAGCACCCCATTTGCCATAACGCTGTAAACCGTCGCCTTAGCGGCCAAGTCTGGGCGGTCGATTGCCTGCAACGATCGACCAACGATTACGTGAACAGATTGAAAAATCCGATCTAGCATCAGGACGATGAGTGCTATCCATGCCATTTCGAATTCTGAGCCAAAGAGCGTCTGAAGGATATCTCGTGACAGGACTAGCGTCCCGAAGAACGCCGGTATGACAAGAACTAAGCTGGGTGTGAGAACTTTCGGAATCATGCGTTCTATCTCTTCAATTGCTTCTTCCGCGTCCCATTTACTCATCTGGGGGAAAATGCTCGTGGCTATGGATTTGCTAAATAACATTGCAACGACAGTCACGCGCCAAGCAACTTCATACGCGCCGACGTGGCTCTGTGTGAGGAAGAACCCTATCACGAGGATGTCCATCCAACTGTAAACATATCCTCCGACTGATGAAATCCAATTAAACTTCGAGTAATCAATCACAGAGTTCAGGGAGGATCTAGTCGGTGCCGTCAAGAGTAAAGGCGATTTTATCCACCCCCACAGGATCACAAGCAATAGACTACAGATATGCCCGTACACTAGTCCAATTACGCCGAATCCGGTATTGAGAAATAGAACTCCAATTAGAAACCACCCTAACTTCTGTGTAAGCTGCAGCTCGGCCGTTTCACCGACTCGCAGAGTCCCCTTTAATACACTTATCAACAGATTCGATAACGTCTGCACGAACAGAGCGACAATTAGAAGCGGGACCCAGTCTGCACCCAGATACTCGTTGACACGCCCGCGGACGATCCAGAGGCAAAGAGACACCCCGGCTAGCGTCACAAATTTCAGGGAAATAGCAGAAGTAACTATCCGCTCTTTGTTTTTCCCCTCGCTAATTCTTTTTTCGACAGCTCCTTTGATGCCAAAATCTGCCGGAATCGACAACATTCCGAGAGCGGCAATGAAAAGGAAGTACTTACCCATGTCAGCAGCGCCTAATTCTCGAGCGAAGAGCGTTATACCAACAAACGTGGCAACTGAGCCCAGTAGCTTTGCCGCAAAGAGTCTAAGACTGGATCGTGCGAGGTCCATGATTCAGGCGTAAATCCAGGCGGAATGTGTTCTGATCTGATTTCGTGTCCTCATATAATAAGCGTTCGAAAATGAAGCCAGAGACATTTTACAACCAAGGAACTGAGGATATCTCGTTGGCATGACCCGGGATGAATTCTCTACTTCGGTCGCTATCGGGCATAATTATGTTAAGGCCCTCTTGATAACTTGTTGTACAGCATGATCCACGACGTCGAACTCAAAGACCTGCAGATCAACGCGGACGAGCGGGGCGAGTTGACGGAGGTGTGGCGCTCGGACTGGGAGTTCTACGCGGGCGAGGACGAACCCGAGATGTCGTACTTTTCGGTGTCGTATCCAGGAATCATCCGAGCGTGGCACCGTCACCATCGAGGCCAGATCGATCACTTCGTCGTCCCTCACGGCAAGGTAAAGGTGGGTATCTACGACGAACGTGAGGGCTCCCCAACAGAAGGGGAACTCGATACCTACATCATCGGCGACGGAAATATGCAGGCAATCCGTGTTCCGGGAGACTGCTGGCACGGGTTCAAGGTACTCGGCGATGAGCGAGCGACCCTACTTAACTTCCCAACAAATCTATATGATTACGAAGACCCAGACGAAGAACGTCTTCCGCACGACACGGACAAAATTCCGCTTGACTGGGACAAGAATCCGAGTGGATAACGTATGAAAGGTGTTCTTCTATCGGGTGGGACAGGATCGCGGCTCCGTCCCATCACTCACACAGGCCCGAAACAGCTCGTTCCAGTGGCAAACAAACCTGTCCTTGAGTACGCCGTCGAAGACCTCAAGGAGGCAGGAATCACGGAGATCGGGGTCGTCTTGGGAAACAAGGGTCGTGAAGAGATCCAAGAACTCCTTGGCGACGGCAGCGACTACGGAGTAGATATTACTTATATCATTCAGGGGAACCCACTCGGACTCGCACACGCAGCCGCCTGCGCTCGTGATTTCGTTGGTGATGACGACTTCGTCATGTTCCTCGGGGATAACATCCTCAAACAGGGAATCACCGATCTCGTCGAGAGTTTCGAACGGGGTAACTACGGAGCGAGTATTGCGCTCCAACAAGTAGATAATCCCCAGCAGTTCGGCATCGCCGATATCGATGAAGACGGAACGGTAACTGAACTCGTGGAGAAGCCCGACCATCCGCCCAGTGATCTTGCTCTCATTGGGATCTACGTCTTCTCGAACACAGTGTTCGACGCAATCGAACGGATCGAACCGTCCTGGCGGGGTGAACTCGAGATCACGGACGCCATTCAGACGCTCCTCGACGACGGACACGAGATCGACTCCCAGGTCATCGAAGGATGGTGGAAAGATACCGGTATGCCCGAAGACATTCTGGAGGCGAACCGTCTCGTCCTTGAAGGGCGACCGGGAGAATCAAGCGGAACTATCGAGGACGGTGCATCGATAGAAGGCCACATCGATCTTGCGGGGTCGGCAACTATCGAATCCGGTGCGGTTGTCCGCGGTCCAGTTTCGATCGGCCAAGAAACGACAATCCGAGACGGCACATACGTCGGCCCGTACACATCTATCGGTCCGAACACCACAGTCGAAGGTGTCCATATCGAGAACAGCGTCGTCATCGGCGACTCCGAGATCCACTCGAATGGAAAGATCGTAGATAGTCTCCTCGGACGCGGAGCAACCATCGGAAGCGCCGACGAGATGCTTCCTGAAGGCCGCCGACTCGTCGTCGGTGAGAACTCGAACCTCAAACTCTAACGATGCGCGTAATCACGCACACCTGTTCCGACTGTGGGACGGTCGTCGCTGCAAACGAACTTGAAGACCACCGAATCATGAAGTGTCCGGGACTGAACTGTGAGAATGTCCTCAGGTTTGAAGACCTCTCGGAGGAAGCCCGACAGCACTTCCTCGATAACCGGGACCGTTACCAGCTGTAGTCACCGCTCGTTCCAGACTCGTGCCACGTCTTCCCGAAGTGTCGGTTGTGGGCGCCCGAGTGTAGACTCGAGTTTCCCGACATCGAGACAGGTATTCTTGGGGCGGGACGCAGCCCGTTCGACATCCGCCATTGAGTTCTCCTCGATTAAGTCGCTACAACCGGTGTATTCTGCGATTTCCGTTCCGAACTCGTAGGGCGATACACAGGATCTGGAAGCCACGTGGTAGGTACCGGCCACGTCGCGTTCTATCATGTCGATCAACACGGTTGCAGCCTGTCCGGCTCGGGTTGGGGTCATCCGTTGGTCAGTGAACAGCGGGACGGTTTCACCTGCTTGGATCTGGTCTTCGACCCATGCCGGGAACCCTTCGAGAGTGCCGTGACTCCGATGGATCCCCCAAACGAACGAAAGTCGGGCGATGAGTACACTTTCCGTCGTCTCCCGTACTGCTCGCTCACCGGCAAGTTTCGAGTCGCCGTACGCTTGGATCGGCTCAGGTTCCGATGTTTCCGTGTACGGCCGCTCATCCGAGCCATCGAACACGTAATCCGTCGAGATGTGTACAAACTCGATGCCCCGCCCGGCACACTGGGCGGCGATTTCTCCCGGTGCATCACCGTTGAGTGTCTGTGCCCGTCCGAGTTCTCTCTCGCACTGATCGACATCTGTCATCGCCGCACAGTTTACCACGACCTCCGGCGTGTGTTCGTCGAGCACGTTTCCAAAGGTGGCGTGGTTCTCGAGATCGAATTGCGTCAGCGGGATCTCGAACTTCGGGCGAGTGGAGTGGTAGGTCCCAGCGACCGTCCAGTCCCGGTGTTTACCGGCTTGAACAAGATTACTCCCTAACAGACCGTTCGCCCCAACCACGAGTAGTTGCATATCGAACCATACCGACAGTACTGTAAATAGGTGCTGCAAACAACACTCTATCATGCGAATCCTCGTCACTGGCGGTGCGGGATTTATCGGGTCGAACTACGTTCGATATCTTCTCGATTCGCGTGACGATGTCGATATCGTCACGCTCGACGCGCTGACGTATGCAGGGTCGCGATCCAATCTCGACGGCATCCTCAACCACCCGAATCACGAATTCATCGAGGGCGATATCTGCGACCGTGAGTTAGTAGCGGATCTTCTCGAAGACACCGACGCTGTCGTCAACTTTGCGGCGGAGTCTCACGTTGACCGCTCGATCGAAGGGTCTGAACCGTTCGTGTCGACCAACGTTCAGGGCACCCAGACGCTACTCGACGCTGCAGTTGATGCCGATCTCGATCGGTTCCTCCAGATCTCGACGGATGAAGTCTATGGTCAGATTCTCGATGGGACGTTCAGTGAAGCGGATCCGCTCGAACCTAGAAATCCATATGCCGCGACGAAAGCCGGTGCGGACCTCCTCGCCAAGAGTTACGAGACAACCCACGGACTGCCGGTGGTCATCACCCGAACCTGTAACAACTTTGGCCCACGGCAACACTCGGAAAAACTGATCCCGAAGTTCATCACGAACGCGGCAGCCGGAAAGGACCTTCCGGTCTATGGTGATGGTTCGAATGTCCGGGAATGGATCTATGTCGAAGACAACTGTCGGGCGCTCGATCTCGTACTTCAGGAGGGAGACCCCGGAGAGGTGTACAACATCGGGTCAGGAATAGAGCGGACGAACTTGGAGGTAACCAGAGCTATCCTTGAATTCGTCGGTGGCTCGGAAGACCAGATCACCTTTGTTGAGGACCGTGCTGGACACGACCAGCGGTACGCGCTCGATACAGAGAAAATCGAACGGCTTGGTTGGGAACCTGAATGGTCTTTCGAGGAGGGGCTCAAGCGGACAATGGATTATTATCTCTGAGTTCGGATCTACTAATATATCGAGTGGAGTGAGAGGATAATATAGGACCTCACGTGCGGTAATGTCTCTCTCATAATTCTCTGGAACCGGATTGCCTACCTAGCTTCATTGGATGAACAGAGAACGCGCTGCTCGAAATTGGTTGAACAGTGGCTACTCGCCCCTTTCGACTGGCGACTTCTCTCTGACTCGCCGGTAAGCAACGAGTGCGGCTCCTCTCGGAGGTATACCTGAGCCAGTTTATCATATTCCATATCACATTCGCTGAACAGACCACGATATACAACCCCCCGAGATCCCGGTATCGAACGGAATACCCCTTTGTATTCCCTTTAATTCGGAGGTGAAACTTGGGCACGTCCCCGCTATAATTGCGTTTTTCGGCCCAATTCGCGCCTAGACACACCCCAAATCCACCGGGCGAAGCCCGTCGGCTGCAAACCTGTCTCGGCCAGATTCACAGTACAGACGCGCTCCAGCGGCCGAACCGCTGTACACGCCACGCGCCGAAACATGTCAACACCCCCAGCGCGTCGCACCCCCGAAATCGGGAAACCTTAGCTTGAGAAGCGATGTCACGCCATCCTTTCAATACCTACGACTACTGGTACGTATCGGTTCGCGGGCAGCCGGCGATCGCGCTCCGTGGGGATTTCGGCCGGCTGCGCGACGCCGGGGCGGCCCCAGTCGCGCGCGCCGGCGGGGCCCCTGGGTGTCTCGCTTCAGTTCGGAGGAGTGTCCGCTATACTAGCGGGAACCTCCCAGCTTTGCTATCCGGAATACTGCGACAGACAGTGCGTCTTACCCGCATCCCGTCGATCAACGAGGGGTGCAGCGATGACACATAGATGACACATCGCTGATTAGTGGGACTCCGCGGACAACTGGTGTCACCGGTGGGTCCAGTCCCGGTCGCCCGTGGGGTGAGCCGACGACTGCCGATCGAGACGCGAGACGACACGCTATCGACGCCGGGCGCACACCCGCGCTCGCTCGATTCGGTCGCGTTCGTCACCCGGTTCGTGCCCGGTCGGGCGGCTGGCTCGCCCCGTGAATGTTAGTCACTCGCCCCGCGGACGCGACTCACCGGCGACACCAGCTGTCGCCGGGGCTGATGTCTCGGCGTCCGCTGGCTCGTCCGTCGAACGTGTTTCGCCAGGGATTGCTGCGTCCGCTGGCAGCACCACCCGGCGTTCCTTGTACTGGAGGCCGTCGGCACGTCGCGACCGCAACTCGTCGTACAGCCGGTGGTTCGCCAGGTCCAGCAGCGCGTCGATCGTCCGCCGGGCGAGCTTCGTCGCGTAGTCCCGGCTCACGTCGTCCTCCTGGATCCGGATCCACGTCGCCAGCTCGCCGGCGTCGAGGTACTCCCGGACGCCGTTGCACCCCTCGTTCCAGAGGTCGCCAGTGGACTCCTGGCGGGCGTGCCAGACCTGTGCGGCCAGCCGGTCCGGCCGCGTGTCCGTGACGGATTGCAGCGTCGTCTCGTCCAGGTGCGCGAGTTGCTGGATCGGCAGCAGATCCCCGTGGGCGAGCGTGACACCGTCGTCGCGATCGAGCGGGTCGGCTTCCGCGGGGCGTCGGACGTACTCCCCGTCGTCTTTGCTGATGCGTTCGACGGTATCCCCGTGGAGGTCGAGGAGGTCGTCGTCCAGTGTGGGTTTGACGTGGTCCCAGCGGAGGTGTGCGCCTTTCTCGAGTTCACGTCACTGGAGTTCGCCGACCATCTCCCGGCTGGTCGTCGTGCGCTTGCGGAGTGCATCGGGGAGCGCATCCTGGCGCTCGACGGTCGCTTCGAGGTCGTCGACGCGCGTTTCAGCTGCCTCGCAGGCCTGGTGTGCTGCCTCGAGGTCAGTTTCGAGGTCGTCGATGCGGGCTGCCTCCCGTTCGACAGTCGCTTCGAGGGCGGCGAGCCGTGCTTCGAGCGATTCGCGGTCGGTCATCGCCGATCACCTCCCGGGATGGTCGGTGTGTACGTAGCGGGAGCCACGGGTTTACGGGCCACAGTAGATTTGCAGGGCGATGCGACTCGTCGTGCGGGACGTTGAAGTTCCCGCGGTGCGATTGCGGACATGTCGGTCGTTCCGACTCCAGGCGGCGGCCGTGCTGGATCACGGTCGCCGATTTTCCGGCGAGTTCCCCCATTTTGTTTAGTTAAGCGTAAAAAGTGAGGCAGGCGAATCTCTTGCTGGTTCATGGCAGAAATCACCCGCCTCAGCGGTCATAGAGAGTGGATAGATTTGGATTTTGTGGAGCGCGAGCGGACACCCGAGCCGGCGATGGCACAGGGTTTCAATCGCACGTTGGGGCTTGTCGCTGTCGAATACCACCGAGTTACTTGCAGACATGGGTGTCGAGCGGAGTCGGAAACCAGTCCACGATTGGGGTTCAGAAAGCCGATTTACAGCCCGAATCCGGTCGATCCCCGAATCAGGTCGCGCTCGACGAAACAGTGATTCGGATCAACGACCAGCAATACTGGCTGTACGCCGCTGCAGACCCCGAAATCAACGACCTGCTTCACGTCCGTCTCTTTTCCACGACTACGACCGCACTCACCGAGATCTTCCTCCGAGAATTGCGGCAAAAACACGATGTCGAAACCGCCGTCTTTCTCGTTGATGGCCCCCAACACCTCCAAACCGCACTGCAATGAGCTGGACTCCGATTTCAGATGCGTCGCCACGGAAATCGCAACGCCATCGAACGGATCTTTCGAGAGCTGAAACGGCGAACCTCGTCATTCTCGAACTGCTTCAGTCACGTCGAACCGGAAACCGCCGAATCATGGCTTCAAACCTTCGCTCGATGGCACAACTCCACTAACTAAACACGATGTCTGTTGCCGGCCGACCGGCTGTTTTTTCAGTACTGAAACCGGGGGATCCGTCGGAGTGCCAGTCGATCTCCTGGAATATACTGCCCTTGGCACCGACTTGCCCGTTGACGCGCTCGTCTGGTTCCCTCGGGATCCGTTCTCGGACTCAGTGTCGTTCCCGTCCTCACCCGAGGACCCCGAGTCGTTCCAGGTCTCGTCCGTGGATCTACTCTCGCTGCCGTCCCCCGGCTCTTCACTGTCGTCGGTCGGTTCCGCGGCCGGGTCACAGCTCAAGGAGACGTTCAGCTCTCCCTCGCAGGGAGTGTGGGTCAACTCGCTGATGGCGTCGCGGGTCTCGCGGCGACTTTCGTAGTAGTCCTCGGCGTAGGCTAATACAGAGCCAGCACCTCTCGCCCTTCTGGTACTCCTTCTCCGCGACGAACCTGACCACTGCCTCTTCCTTGGCCGCGACGTAGCAGTGGGCGTCCCAGTCCCAGGATGTGTCGTCGCGCGTGGCCCTGCTCAACCGGGCCGCCCGGAAGACCGACCCCGCACTCGAAAACCTCCCGGAGACAGTGGAGATGCTTGACGAGAAGGGGCGGATGTTCAGACGGTAGGGCGAGAAGATGCGTGGGGAGTGGGACCGGACACGTTGGGAAGTGCTGACTAACGAGGCGGTCGACACGAACAACCCCACGTTGTGACGGTTGAGCTCGGCAGAGATGTCTACTATGACGGATGTACCTTCGCTATCCACACATAGGGAAAAGACGACGAAGTCATCGTCGCGGTGGCGCGCACGGATAAGACGCTCGCCGTCAAGGTGAGCGACAACCTCGCGATCGGTTCTGGGTCGGAGCCGATGATGTCATGACTGGACTCACGGGTCAGAGTCGAACGGGGGGAGGGCCACGTTCGCAGGCGGTAGCGTGGCGGACCTGCAAGGTCAGTTCGAGAGACTCAACCACTACCGGCCGCGACTCGAGGCTGCACTCGCTGAGAAGGCGGTGGCCAGCGAGACTTGACCGTCTACAGGTACAAACGAGAGCTCGAAAGAAGACGGATCCACTAGTCGTCCGCCTGCACTCAAGGACGGAGGGGAGAAGGGGGAGCCGATCGTGGCCCCTCCAGGAGTCCCGGGGCATGGCACCGCGAGCGGTGACTATCGAGGAAGGGCGTCTCATGGGAGGCCTCGCCGGCGCGGGGCGAGCTGCAGGGATCACCGTCTCGAAGACAGTGGTGGCAGTGTTGTACCCGCCAGTGACCTCGAGCGTAGTATGGCGCGTATAACTAACTGAGATTGGGACAGCCCTTGAGGAAATGGCTGACCGGACTGTCCTCGTCTGTAATCCGACCGCCCAGTTCCGGACGACCGCGGACATCGTCCACGATGCGCTCGGCGAGGACGAACGGACGAACGTGACGCTACTGACCGTGGCATGTGACGACCCCCCCGACGGGGCCGTCTGCTACGCCGTCGTCGACGTCCCGTTCTTGAACTACACTATCCCGGGATTAAGCTTTCTCCCTTACTTTCTGCGGGCGCTCGCTGGCGCGGATGTCGTCGTAGTCGTTGAGTACGAGTACCTCTCCTCGGCCGTCGGCGTCGTCGTGGCGAAGGCGGCTGGTAAGCGCGTGATCTTGACGACCGATGCGGTACTCGGCGTCAACTGGCGCTACGGCCATCGCCTCGTGGACGCGGCCATCGTCGTCTACACCTACACTGTCGGGGTGGTCGTCTTCAACGCTGCCGACGAGGTGGTCGTCCTCTGTGAGGACCACTGGCGGGACGTCCAGCAACTAACCCTCCACGACGATATCCACGTCGTCCCCAACGGGATCGACACGGGTCGGTATGTCCCCGCGTCCGACGGCAATCCGGACCCCAGAGGGGGGTCTCTCGACCTGCTCTATGTCGGGCGCCTCGACCCGATAAAGGAACTGGATCTCCTGATCGAAACGGTCGATGAGTTGCAGCCAGATCTCGATGTCCACTTGAACTTGGTGGGAAATGGCGACAGCGAAGCGCGCCTCCGCGCGCTGTGTGACCGGCGCGGCGTATCCGACGCTGTGACGTTCCACGGCTGGCAGGATGATGTCAAGCGCTACTACCGCGAGGCAGATCTGTTCGTCCTGTCTTCGCGGTCCGAAGGACAACCGACGGTCGTCCTTGAGGCCCAGGCGGCGGGCGTGCCGGTCGTGAGTACGGATGTCGGATGCGTGCGCGAACTGCTCGGGGCTGGCGCAGTCGTGACCGATCGTGACCCGTCGCAGTTCGCGGCTGCGATCCGGGCGGTACTCGATCGGGAGTACGACAACCTGCAACGCGCTGCCCGCCGACGGGCCGTCACCGCTTACGACAGGCGACGGACAAAGCGGCATTACTCCCGGCTGATCAACGGTACGACCGCGTGACTGGCCAGCGGCCTCGGCCACCGCGACCCGCGGCGAACGTCAAGTCGCGAGTTCGTCGTAGAGACCCTCAAACTCGTCAACCATCCGGTCCAGCGTATACATCTCGAAGGCTTCGGTCTGGGCCCTGTCTCCCAGCGAGCGGGCGAGTGTCCGGTCTGTCAGGAGCCGCGCCATTGCGGATGTGAGTGCGTTGGGTTCTTCTGGGGGAACCAGTAACCCTGTCTCGCCATCGGAGATGAGTTCGACGGTGCCGGTGACGCGTGTAGCGACGATCGGCAGCCCCGCGGCCATGGCCTCTTGGAGGGCACCAGGGAGCCCCTCCCAATGAGAGGGGAAGACGAAGACATCCATCGAGTTGAGCAGTTCGGGCACGTCGTCTCGTGCTCCCGCGAAGTGGACGCTATCGGCGACCCCGAGGTCCGCGGCGAGGCGTTCAAGCGTGTCGCGCTCGGGACCGTACCCCACGATTAAGAGATGGGCGTCGGGATCGGTCTCACGTATCGCGGGCCAAGCGCGCAGGAAGTCGAAGTGGCCCTTACGCTCAACGAGACGACCGACGGTCCCGACGACGGGTGCCCCCGGCGGAATCCCGAACTCGGCCCGGATCCCGTCGCCGGACGCATCGCGGTAGGCCGCTAGGTCCCGTCCGTTCGGAATCACCCGCAGGTCGTTCCGTGCGACCCCCTGGTCGGCGTAGTAGTCGGCTCCGGCCTTGGAATTGGAGACGATGAGATCCGACAGTGATACGGTCGCCCGGTCGAGAGTTCTGAACAGTCGTCCCATCGAGTTATGGAACCCTCGCTCGCCGGTCACCACGGTTGTCCCCGAGGCCAGGAGACCGGCTACGCGGGCAATGAGGTTGTCGTAGAGTAGAAACGCGTGGAGGATATCGGGCTTGGCCCTCCAGACCAGAAAGACAAACTGGAGCGGCGCGAGAACGTACATCAGTGGGTTGACTGCGCCGGTTATCTCGTAAGGGTCGTCTCCATGGATCGCGCGTACCCCAAGCGTCCGGACCGTGATGCCGTCGTCGATTCGTTCGGCGAGCGGGTTGGTGTCGAAGATCGTCCAGATCACGACCTCGAACCGGTCGCGGTCCACGCCGTTAGCCAAGTCGACGATGGTCCGTTCGGCACCACCGACAGACAGTGCAGTGACGAGAATCCAGACGGTCATAGTCTCGGCCGTCTCGTCTGCACGGCTGGAGTTGTCCCGGGTACTCGCGTCCTGCGTCGTGAACATGAACCGTACCAGTTTCTCCCCCGAGAGCCACATCGTAATGGACTGGCTACTTCTGTCGGGAGCAGGTCCCGTAGCCGGTCTCCGAGGCGCCCGGCACGGCCGGCGGTTCACTGCCCATCTACTCCTCGCGCGCGACTACTGACACGCCATGCACTCACCGCCGGTTCGCCGGCTGTGGCACGGTATCGAACGTATACTTTTGAGTTCTGGCACAAGTCAGAAGACCAATGAGTAGGATCGGGGCTGGCCTTGAGCAACTCAGAGCTGCAGTGACGCTCGATGCGATCGGAGTTGTGGTACTGGTGGCGGCGACAGATCTGGTGTTCTTTTTTGGCGACGCGGGAACCGGTCTCGAACTCGTCCTCGGACCACTATTCGTGCTGTTCCTCCCGGGATACGCGGTAGTGACCGCGCTGTTCCCGCAGCACGGTGTCCAATGGACCGAGACGGAAGACGACTCCGCGCCCGAGGGCGTTGACGGCATAGAACGTCTCCTCCTCTCGGTCGGTCTCAGTGTCGTAGTCGCACCACTGTTTGCGCTCGCGCTCAACTTCACGCCGGTCGGTCTCGATCCGGTGGCCGTCGTGGCGACGCTCAGCGCGTTCACCGTCGCCGTAACCGGAATCGGAGCGTGGCGGCGCGCGCTAGTGGCACCGGAAAGGCGGTTCACCCTCCCGGCTGGACGCTGGACCGGGAGTGCTCGTCAGGTGCTCGGCGGTGGCGGCCACCCTCGGACTACCGTGACGGTAATCATTGTCGTGGCGCTCATGATCGTGGCGGGGAGCGTCACCTGGGCAGCCCTTGCGCGCCCGCCAGGGGAATCATTCACGGAGTTTTATCTCCTATCAGAGAACGCCTCAAACGACCTCGTGATGAACGACTACCCCCGCCAGCTCACGGTCGACGAGACGGCGTCCGTCCACGTCGGCGTCACCAACCACGAGGCTCGAACCATGGCGTACAGTATCGTGGTGTCACTCGAGCGCGTCCGGACTAGCAACGGATCGAGCACTGTCCTTGAGCGTCGGGCCCTGACACGCGTACGGACTCCTGAACTAACACCCGGACGAGGGTGGCAACGCTCCGTGGCCATCACACCACGGATAGCAGGTGAGGACCTCCGGCTGACCTTCTCCCTATACCGCGGCGACGCGCCCGAGAACTTGGCGTCTACACAGCCGTACCAGCGGACGTATCTGTGGGTCAACATTAGTGAGCACGGGGCACCCCGGACAACGCCTTCTTGAAGCAAGCCACTCTATCTGGCTGCTTTCCTTAGAACAAAAGTAAGTAGCCGGTATCTACCCCTCTATCTACTGGTTCACATCCTGCGATAAGCCATATTAATATAACCCTATCTTACGCGATAACGTGGAGCCGAACAACAGCAGTGGTAGGAGTAACGTACTATTGGTAAGTGGTCTATAATGACAGACAACGATACTAATTCGTCCGGGCTGGATCGGCGATCGTATCTAACTACAGCGGCCGGGCTGGCGTTGGCGTCGGCTGCCGGTTGTCTCGGGACCGGGCCCGCAGGCGATGAGACTCGCGTGCGCGTTCCGAATAAGATTGGCTACGGCGGCGTGGTACTGGCGACGAGTGCGTCATCAATGACCCTCACGACCAGTGACTCCGAGAGCGAGCCGAACGATACCCGAGCGACGGCGACGCCCATCCAGACGGGCGTGAACGTGAATGGGCGACTGAGCCCGGCGGAGGTAGACTGGTTCGCATTCGACGTTGCCGGCGGAGCGACGCTCACGGTCCAGTTGACAAAGAATGGAAAGGCGGGCGTCGTATCCCTTGTTGCCTACGATACCAGCGGGTCATTCGTCAACGAGGTGTACGTGTCGTCGGACGCACCGGTCGATTTAGAGTTCGTCGCCGCCGAGACGGGTACGTACTTCGTCCAGATCGTCGACGTTGAGTCGGGCAATGGTGCCTACGAACTGCGCGTCGACACCACGGGCGGCCAGAGGACTGCGACACCGACGCCAACACCCACTGCAACCGAGACGGCGACGCCCACGGCGACCTCCACCGAAACCGCGACTGCGGCGGACAGTGACTACGGTCTCCAGGGTTACGGCGAGTACGGCTACGGCGGAACCACGTGAACGATGACGGATAACCACGACTACAACACCCCCAGCGAGGGGACGACCAACTGGGATGTACCGCTCAACGACAACTTTCGACAGCTCGACGCCGACGTCGAAATCCGCGACATCAACGCCAACAAATCGGACTACCAGCCTAAGACAGGAGCCAAGTTCTTGGCGACAGACACCGGCGACGTCTACCTCGGAGACGGATCGAACTGGCAGCACATCGGCACTATCTCCAGACTAGACGGGAACATCTACGTTGCGAGCACGGAGCCGGCCGACCCCTCCGAGAACGACATCTGGATCGACACCAGCTGAATTGGTGACGGCTACATCTATATGACGGATAACCACGACTACAACACCCCCAGCGAGGGGATGACCAACTGGGATGTACCGCTCAACAACAACTTTCGACAGCTCGACGCCGATGTCGAAATCCGTGACACCGACGCCAACAGATCGGAGTACGCTCCCGACGCTAGCGCGAAATACCTCGCGACCGACACGGGCGCGATGTACGTGGGAGACGGGAGCCAGTGGATTCACGTCGGCGACATTCACGAAGTGGCAGGTGACGTCTACATCCAGAGCGCTGAACCGAGTTCGCCCGCGGCCGACGACATTTGGCTCGAGACTGGTGGGCCGAACCTGTCCGTCTACGACGGCTCGCGATGGCTGCCGGTGGCAGGGAGCGATCTGTAATGATCCGCAACAACACGGAAGTGCGACGGAACCAAATCCACGTGTGTGACGGAGGGGACCATGAGACTGCAGGGAAAGGCCACGCGTCGGCTGTACCTGCTGGGTCTGCTGTGCATGCTATCGGGGTCGGTGGAACTACAGGGAGACGAAATCATGACTGACTATTATATCGACGCGAACGGCGACGATTCGAATCCGGGCACCGAGAGCGAACCGTTCGCGACGTTCGCGCCGCTCGAGTACACCGGTCGCACGCCGCTGGGCGCGGGCGACCGCGTGTTCGTCAGCGGCGTCATCGAAGAGAACGGGACCGTCACGTTCTGGGCCCAACACGGGTCGGAGTCCGCACCGATCACCATCCGCTCACACCCGGACCAGCACGGCGTCGTGGACTTCTCGAACTTGAGCGATGGCCACGGTTTTAAGATCGGTAGCAGTTCGTGGTTCGAACTGCTGGATCTGGAAGTGCGCCACGCCCCAGACCACAACGTCCATCTTCAGGGCGGCACGTCGGACGTGCTGGTCGAGGGGCTGGACTCGCACGGGATGTCCCGCGTAGACGACTACGGGTCGGCACTCAACCTGAGCGACGCCCACAATGTGACGATCCGGGACTGTTATCTTCACGATAGCGGCCCGGACGGCGCGGGCAACTCCGATGGAGTCCACGTCGTCGGCGGGTCGTCGGACGTGCTGGTTGAGGACTGCGTGTTCGACCGCTGTTCCGACGACGGGATCGACCTCTGGGGTGCGGCAAACGGCACAGCGACAGTCCGCCGGTGTATCGCCACGCACAGTGGCTACGACGCGGACGGCAACGCGGTCGGCGATGGCAACGGCTTTAAAATGGGCGGCGGCGACGGGACCGGTGGCCACCGGTTCGAGCGGTGCGTTGCCTACGACAACGCCCAGCGCGGGTTCAACGACAACCTTACGACCGAGCCACAGACGGTCTACAACTGCACCGCGTGGAACAACGGGAGTGAGGGGTACCGACTCACAAGCGCGACCCACGAAGTACGTAACTGCATCTCGTGGGAGAACAATGGTGGGACCGGCATGTTCGACTCGGCCGACGACCAGTATAACTCGTGGAATCTAACCATCGACGACCCGCAGTTCCGCTCGATCGATCCGGCGAGCGAGGATTTCCTCCACCTCAGTAGTGACAGTCCCGCACGTGACGCCGGGACCGACGTAGGTCTGCTCTATACTGGTAGCGCGCCGGATCTCGGTGCCTACGAGTACAGCGCACCGTTACGGGTCTACACCGGTTCGAACTGGGAGCAGGCGGCCGCAAAGTACTACGATGGGAGCCAGTTCGTCCTCCTGTAACCGTCGGTTACCGGGAATCACGCCGCGCAGTCTGATCTGAACGATATCCTAGTTGATGTCGCGCGGTCTGCCCGTCACACGCGGGATGCCGTCCATCAGATGTGCCGCTCTCGCGATTTTCGGGACTGACGCCGGCTGAGACTTGTCTGTTGGTGGCTGACGGCAGTAATACGATAGATACCTGCTAATGACTGCTCGCAGATGTACCCGAATCTGCAACAGCCAGACCCCTTATTTGTCACGTGTACCCCAGATCCGCAAGTCGGTCTTCGACATCCGAATGTCCCATCGACTGCTCCCTGATCTCGCTAGGCGTCGTTTCCCGCCGCTGGTCGAATGGCACGATGAGCCACGGAACTGTAACGAGTTCCTTCATGAAACACCTGTTCGGGTGGCCGTATACCCCTCGTCTTCCCAGGGCATTCCCGTGATCCGAGGTGATCACCGTCTTCCCGGGCAACTGATCCACCAATTCTTCGACGTACGGTAACGTGACCTCCAGGTTCTCGACGTACGCTTCCCAGACCGTCTGCTGTGATAGCTGGCCCGCCTCCAACTTCTCCCAGACATTCCGTTCATCTCGTCTGTCGGTGATGATACCATCACCGGTTATCGTTCCTTGGTCGATCCGTTTTCCGCGGTCGCCAATGAACGGATAGTGAGGTTGGATGAAGTGAACGATGTGTCGCTTGTGGGGGTACTTTTCGGACACGTCGATTGCCGAGTCCCGTACGTCTCGTGGATGCACCGTGCGCAACGTTTCATCCCAGTTTGTCTCCCACAACCGAACACACTTTGCGAACTTCCGTTCAACCTTGCACTTTTGAACCTGTGGATTGGCAGATGTGTAAATCGTGTCCCAGTACGGACCATCTCGAAAGTTCGATCTTAGGAACTCCTGTGTGTGTGACCCTTGAGAAAGTTTCGTGGTTAAATCGCCATTGATAGTATTAACTGCTGAAAACATATCATAGCGGCATGCGTCAAGGATAATGAGATTGTCCCAGTCTGCGTCCATGACATCAATGCCAACCTTCCCCAAGAGCCGGCGATGGTACAGCCAGTGGAGTTCCTTAACCCCATCGTGTGGGTTCAGAATTCCCCTGCGGAGTTGTTCCAGTGAGTACATCTGAGAAGACTGACCTCTCGTTGGCACTTAGTTATATATAGAATACCCGATCGTACTGAGCGCGACTCTATTGGAGCCTAGCCACTCCTGTACACCGGTAAAACCCCACCGTCTCATTCCATGAATGTTGATTTGAACGCTTGGAGGTCGTGTACCGAGATCGTACCTAGAAAGAGTAAAGATGCAATATAAACACCCACTCCGATAATAGGAAAGAGGACAACTCGATCCACTACGCCCCCGACTGGCAATACCATTAGCACGACAACCATTACGGCCGTTCCTTGGACTGCGGCAGATACGATTCCTAAAGAGAACGATACCTGTATCGTACGAACGGCGTATACCGAGAGATAGACCGTGATCACGATCTGTGACGCAATGGTCGCCAGTACAGAACCCTGGATACCAATGAGGGGGATGAGGACAACGTTTAATACGATGTTGCACGCCGCGCTGGTAACAGTTATTACAGCGAGTTTTTGGTTTTCGTTGGCCGCGTTGACGAGATACCGTAGCGGTTCATCGAGGGCTTGAGACAGAAACCCTAATGAAAGAATAGGGACGTATAAGTAAGCCTTCGACGCGAGATCGGATGTCGACATTAATGTCAACAATGGGCGGCTGAGAATCGATAATCCCACGGCCGCCGGGATGCCGATCAATACCGTCCCGCGCAAGATAGAAGTGTACAGTGACCGTAATTCAGTCTTGTTATCTCTTTCCCAAGCGGAGATTACAGTGGGGTACAGTGTTGAGTTAAGAGGCGCTGTGAGATTGCCGAGCTGGCTCGCCAGGGAGTAGGCAACCGCGTAGACAGCGACGTGGTTCGGGGTGAGGAAGTACAGCAGGAGGAGCTTGTCGGCGTCAGTCAACAACTTTGAGCCGACTCCTTTGGGGACCATCGGGAGGCTGTAGGTCAGGTAGGTTCGAAAGTTCGACGGGGACGGCAGGCCGCGCACGGGACGGTATCCGACGAGGATGGTCAGCGAGAGCAGCGCAATGACTGCAAACACCGACCAGAGTGCGAGAGTGAGGCTCTCATAGATATAGATGGAAACGGCGATACCGACGATCTCCCCAATCAGTCGGAGACCGACGAGCAGTTCATAAATTTTCACGTGTTCTACAGATCTGGGATAGTTAAAAATCGGCTTTGAGACCACGGTTATTGCGACGAGCGACACGACTGGAGCGAATAAGTCGTCGGCACCGTCGACAAGCGAGGAGAGTGGTACAATCGAACCGAGACCAACGAGACCGGCTGTCACGAGGGTCGCGGCCCCGAGAGCGAGACACAGAACATCGGCAAACACCGTCTCGGAGTACGCGTCTTTCGGTCTGTAACGTATCAGCGCGCCATGGAGGTGGAGCGCTCCTATCGATCCGACCAAGCTCACGACCGCGAAGGCACTCACCCACGCGGCGTACGCCTCCGCGTTCAGCTCGTTGGTGATGATGGCGATGACGGCGATTCCCCGAACGATCGACAGGACGGTCCGCAGGCCCGAAACCGCGGAGTCTGTGGCGACCTTGCGAAGGTTCATGCCTTGAGGGTTTCTCCGTAGCGCCGAGCGACGCACGACATGCGGAGTTCGGACTCGAAGAACTCGCGAGCCCGCGAGCCCATCGCCGCCCTGTATCTCTCGTCAGTCGCTAGCCTCTCGACGAGGTCGGCGAGTCGATCGAACTCGCCGTCAGCGTAACCGCCCAGTTCGGCATCTCTGGCGAATCGGTTCGGGTTCACGTCCAGGCTCACGACCGGGGTCGCGTACCGCCAGGCCTCCAGAAACGTGTTCGGGAACCCCTCGTAGACCGACGTGTTGACGAGCGCGATGGCCTGCTCGTAATAGTCGTGGATCTCGTCGGGATGGACACGACCGAGACGGGTGACGTTGTCGAGATCACTGGCCCGTTGTCTGACCCGGTCGTGGTACCCGTTGTCCGGTCCGGAGCCGATCAGTAGGAACCGGGAATCGGGAAACCGACCGGCCAAGTCGAGATACAGGTCGGGGCGCTTTTGCTCCCGGTCGATAGATCCCACCCAGAGGAAGTGCATCCGCCGGTCGTGGGCCTGGATGGACTCGACGGCGGGGTAACCGTTCGGGACAACGGTTGAGGACGCGACGTTGAAACGATCCTCAAGCAGCGATGCCTGTCGTTCACTCTGTGCGATGACGGTCTCGCTGTCCCGCAGCGCTTGACGAAAGAGGACAGAGAGCGGGAGCGGTAGATCCTCCGCGCGTCCGAGCAGGTTGTCGTCATTGGCGACATTGTAGATCCAGGGCGTGTTGAGCGCGCGGGAAAGCAGGTACACGACTGCGGCAACGTCCGGATTCCCACGGTGGACGAAGACGTCGGGATCGACCCGTCGCATGGCTGCGAATAGACGAGGCACCTGAAAGAGGCGAGCGACCGCCGGTGGGTCGGTCCGCGGCGTGTGCCCACGGTGGAGCGTCACGCCGTCGGTCCGCACGGTCTTCGGCTGGCCGTAGTCCCCGACGACGAAGTGAACATCGAACCGGTCGCTGAGCTCATGTGCGAGCAAGTAGAGTTGGCGCTGTGCGCCACCGCCCGTGAACGCCTCGCCCGGGTAGTAGTACCCGTACACCGTCGGACAGACGAAACAGATTCGGCGCCCGGTCATCGTCGGTAATTCCAGCACCGTTCGGCATCGGCGCTTGGTTGGCCTGGCGTGCCAGTACGAGTTCGGGCCCAGGTTCTGGCTCGGGTGACCCCCATGAGAGCCGGCGGTAGTTCCACGACCGTCACCGGTCGTCCACCTCCCGTGCGGGATTGACGTCCCAGACGGAGAACCCGCCGTTGGTGTACACACGGCCAGCGGTGTGATCTCGCTGGAGACGATCGAGCGCCGACCGGTCGTAGACGAACAGGGCGCGTCGCTGCTCAGGGGTGAAATAGGATGCGCGGTAGTACTCGCGGTCATAGGCCTGGGTCACGAGGTAGGCCCGGCTGAATGTTCGTCCGGCAGTGTCGTTGCGGTCGTATCCGAGGTGTCTCGGTATCGTTGACCCCTCATTGAAGGCGGGCGGATGTCCGGGGACCGACCGGTTGCCGGTGACGTACCACTGCGTCTTTGGGTGCAGGGAGTGAGCGTGGACTTCGACAGACGGATCGTTGTGCGATAGGAGGAATTCGACACCTTCGTACTCGGCATGGGTCATCTGCTTGTTCGGCCAGTAGGTCGTCCCGGCGAAACTCCCGAGGAGGGCGGCCATCAGGACACAGACCACTACGACAGGGAGAATGAGCGCCCGCCCCGAGACGCTGATCGACTGACCCTCGCGTCGCCACGGGAGACTCGCACGGGCGAGGAGCAACCCTACCAGCAACACGGCACCGAAAACGAAGTACCGTGAGACGCGAACTGGGTCGAACGCGATGAGGTACGTCACGAGAAAGAGCACCGCGAGACTGCCACCGATCGCGTACTGTAGCGTGGCGTACGTCTCCGGGTAGCGCTGGTCGTGACGGGAGACTCGGTAGAGAACTGTGAGCGAATACAGCCCCCCGATACCGAGGACGAGGAATATCATCCCGTACTTCGCAGTTGTCCGCTGGAACAACTGTAGAATCGTGAAGTCGGCCGTCGCTGCCTGCTGTGTCTGTGCAGTCATAGGTGTCTGGTGGCCCCGGGAGAACGCCCCTACTACCTTCGAGACGGCCATCGAGGTCCGGTCGAAGGAACTGTACCACCACACTATCACGACAGCGGAAAGCGGCGCGAGACGAGTGGACACCGACCAGGTCTTGCCCCGCTCGTACCAGTCGTAGGCCCGGCCGAAGAGGACAGTACTGACGACGAGGATCACCAGAAACACCGCCGTCACCGGGTGGAAGAAAGCGATTCCGACACCTAGAACGACGTACGACAGCCGGTATCGCGGGTCGTCGGTCTGTCGGGTCCGTTCAAGGAGAAACACCACAAGCGGAAACAGGAGAAGCGACTGGAGGAAAGGGAGGATCTGGATTTGTTGGTACGTGAATACGAGGGGCGTGGCTGCACAGAGACCTCCGCCGATAACGTACCGGCGGCCGATGAACGTCCGGACCAAGATCCCAACCGAGCCGACGAACAGGAGGGTAAAGACCAGTGGCAGGAGATGTCTGCTGATCGTGAGTGGGACGCCAAGCATCGATAGTTCGGCCACTACGAGATGTTCTAGCGGGTAGAACACGTCAATCGACTCGGTGGCTAGCCCGGCCTTGACGGTTCCGAGATGGGCGATCGTGTCCGATCCACCGCGACCGTACAGCCTGTAGCCCCGATGGACAGGTAGAAAAAAAAAGACCGCATAGAACGCAGCGAGGAGACCGAAGGCGTAACGCCAGTGTGAGCTTCCCGCTACGGCTGAGACGGCAAAAACTGTTACGACGACGGTGAGACCGACCGCGAACGACAGCCAAAACAGCGGTGGATACGCGTTGACGAGCGATGTCTCGTAGGTAGTGGCCGGGGGGACAAGCGCGAGAAACAAGCAGGTTACCGCTAGTGAGAGAGCCCCCACAGCGAGAAGGATATTTTGAGTCTCACCATTCCTGTTTCTGTCCCCAATCTGTCGTCCGATCACATCCGCCCTGTCCGGACCGCCCTCCATTAGTATGAACCGTCTACCCGAATGATCCGATCCCTGGCGACATCTCCCTATGTCTCTCGCCGTCCTTTCCGGACGCGTTTGCACGAGACCTTGAGCCCCGGAAACCCGCCGTCGATGAGGGAGTGATTAGAGTACCACCCCGACGAGACAGACGAAAACTGGACATTCCGATTTAAGAGATGGAGAACACAGCGCATCCAGCACGACTCCGGCTATCTCGATCTGGTCAGCGGCGTTGAAATTCGAGTATGTCGTCCAACAGAGACTTAATCTGGAGCTATCGGGTGCCACCGGATGGTGTGCCACTTTATAACAATTGTTCTTTGTAGAATACACGTCGTTAAATGGGTATCGCGGCCAAAATGAGAGAAGGAGGGGAGACTGAGGGCGCAACAGACGTGTCGTCAGGCCGATCCCGAAAAGTGCGAATAGGGAACCATTCGACCACGTCGCGCTCCTGGCGATTGAACGTGGGGATGCGGATGTCTGTCGGAGTCTGGGGATGTTCGCAGGAGAGAGCGCGGTCGAACTTATCTTATCAAATAAACCATCCTCATTAATGACTGATCCCATGAGAACAGCAGAACTGGCTACCGAGGGGATCAAAAACCCCATCAGGGCAGTACGCTATGTCCTTCGACAGTGTTATCGAAAGTATATCGGACGGGTGCTAAAAAAGTGGGCACGTAACCACCACGTGCGTGCACAAGACTACTTGCGAGAGGCTGACGAGGCGCTGTGGCTGGAAACGATGTCGTACTTGGACAAATTAGAATCGGACTTACAGACCGAGTACGGGAACGAGGTCTACACGTCTGACTTGCATGATCGTATAGAGGAAGGTGCAGGAGGAGCCGCTCACGATATTTTGTATTTTTATACGCGATACCTAGAACCGACGACGGTACTAGAGACGGGCGTCGCCGCTGGGTGGTCCTCACGTGTCATTACCGACGGGCTGTACAAAAACAGCGAGGGAAAACTGTATAGTAACGATCTACCGTACCCCGAATCAGCACTTCGGCCGTCAGAGGACCAGATCGGTATCCTCGTAGACGACGAAAAACGTGATATCTGGGAGTTATCCATTGGTCCGGACCGGGAGAATCTCCCCGAGATCATTTCGTCAGTCGACTCGATAGACCTTTTTCATTACGATTCCGACAAAAGCTATGGAGGACGAGAATTCGCCCTGTCGATCGTACGATCGAAACTACATGAGAACTCCGTCATTATTATGGATGATATTTTCGATAATATGTTCTTCAAAGAGTTCGTGGAGTCACGCGATGTCGACTACGCTATAATACAGTCCGCAAGAAAGGAGAAATCTGTTGGAGTGATCCGTGGGGTGTGGTGACATTAACAAGTATACCGTGTCGGTGATCGGATCGGAGGTGGTTTCAGGGGAGATGCTAGACGCCGGGCACCGGTCATGTGTAGGTGGGCATATCCTCACGACGAGTGCGAAGACACCGATGATGATTACCGCGTCGACGGACGGCAAGTGACCCGAACACCGATGGCCACGATCGGGCGGTCGGGACGGATGACTACCACACTGCGGACCGACGGCCGTTTAGGGTTTAATCTAACCTGCTCGACGAGGTAGAGCTGGCCGTGGCTGATCGAGTGTTCATGGACAGGATAGCCAGCACATCCTCAAAGCGCCCATTGGCCAGAGGATTACGTACGTTGTATCAAAGCAGATGCAGACCAGCGAGAAAGCCCAGGCCGAACGATTCTTCAGTGAGACCAAGACCGCTACGTCACAGAGCGAAACTTCATCTTGAGAACGTCAAGTGGCACGAAACGACCGTATCTTACGACGTTTGGAGTTACAGTCAAGATGCCTCCGTGGAGTGCCGTTGGTTGTATCAAATATATTGGTAGTATATCTACTAGCAATACATACGCTGCTACGCTAGCCATTGAGATGGAGACAACGCTCATCCTTGGGGTGGACCCCGAGTTCGGCCACTTGTCTGAGGTCATTGACTTGCATCAAAGCCGAGAAGAGACAGTCTGACACTGCTCTAGACACTTTTTCCTCCACTTCAACTATTCGCGATCAGAGAGGTCAACGGGTCGCTCCGCAGGTTCATCTGGGTCGTCAGCCCACCGCTGGTCGCGCCCCTCATGATGTTCGGCGGTGTAACTGCGCTCCGGTATACCGTTGTTTGGTCCGCGACCCCAGTCGATCTCACACTCTTGGCCGGCGCCGGTGTTATCATTTATGACTCGTGTATATCACTTTCCATCGACTTGTGATATATGGCACAGTAACCACGCTATACTCGGTCCGTTAGGCTATATGAGCTGACCGGATCGGTCACCAGTTGCAGACCCTGAACTGGGTGGTCCAGGCGGCCGTTGCGGGTGGCGAACGCTGGGTAGTGCCGCAGCCGTTTTTGCAGTTAGGATCACTCATGGAGGCGTCCTTGCCCTTCTGGCGGCGAAACTGGCAATCAGGATCCGATAGGACTCCAAATATCACGGACGATCCAACAGATCTCCCTGGTCTGTGCCGAAGATACGCTTCTATGTACTGGCAGGAGGACCGAGTTAGCGGTATGGGTGGCGGTGGGACACTGCTCTCGTGGTGCCAGCGAGTATAGTTAAAGCGTGAATACTCGACGCCGCATTGCGGGAGTTTCCGGCAGACGGCATCACGACGGTAGTTCGGACAAGCATCGCGTAGCGGAAGACGAGTGGTTGACAGCCATTGGTGGTTGAGCGGACTCTTCAGCAAGAAATTGGTAGCATATGAGTGTCGACTCGGGCAACTTGTGACGGTTCATCGAGTTAGTCGAACTACTGCCGGAGCATTCGCTGCGCGGTCTGTGAGTCATCGTTTTCTACCCGTCCACAAGCCTCTGACGTGGATCAGAACAGCGGGTCCAGCACACATGTCTGGACCGCTTGACACAACGTGACAGGAAATGCCTTGAACGCCTGTGCTACCACTATTGCGCCGGCGAGTTTAAGCAATGGCGTGGTTCAAGCGGTCCCAGCGTAGCCGTTACGTTGTTGTTACAGAGCAAGAGTACGCCCTTGTACGAGATGGCTTCATTGGAGACGCGGAAAATAAAAAATCAGTAGTCGCTTCGGCGCCCGACATTGTGATAAATGCAAAGCGTCCCGAGTCCCAGTATCGCGTCCTTGACAATGATGAGGTGTTCTCTCGTGCTAACACAGCGACCGCATCCATAAGACACGGATGCCCAATTGGTAGAGGGAGATGACCGCTGCGATGCCCTCGGTGAGATTCTAGACCTCGTATTCAACATCAGGGGCGGGTTCTGGAAGTCACGTCGACGGACATCGGCGTCGCGATAGAGGCGACGGCACTCTAAACCGAGTGGCAGGCATATGCAGACACCAGGTCTCGTCGGATGTGCCAGAGTTCGCGTCTCGAACCGTGTGTCTGACGATGTGTGGCCGCTCGGGAACTTGCTGTCGTTTTCGAACGCTATCTATCGTACTCTTGGGTACTAGGATTGTTGGTCCGCTCGCAGCAGTAGCTGGAAGTCACAGCGGGCAAGGGTGGCGCAATACGCCACTCGACGAAGCATAATACCACTCAAGGAGTTCGTCTAGGAGTGTCGAGCCGCGAATCTACTGGCATAGATTCGCTGGCGCGACGGTAGATCTCGCCACACTGCGGCGTCTCCCAATACAGACTTTTATCCTACTTTAGAGGGGCATATTTAGAAGCTAGTAAGGGCGGCTAAATGTCTAACTTACTAGGAAGTGAAGCGGGAAGACGAGTTTGTGTATAGCAAACTTGCCCGCTTCACTGATCGGGTTGTCTCGCTTGCTCAAAAAGCCGTGTCGGCGAGCCGGATCCAACGTTCCAAGAAGGGGAAGACGGCTACGCAGATTGAGTGATCGTGACGATTCATGGCCTCCGCGGGTATCTTGATCACACGTATCGGCAACTGCTGAACGTGCTGCATGAGATGTATGTAATTATCGACAGACTTGGCCTAACGGTGGCTGATCTGCCTGATTTTACGACCGTGTGTACGCGCAAGCAAGATCTCGAAATGCGGGTCTGGCGCGTCTTGCTGCGGTTGTCGGTGGAGTTATACGATCTTGGCGATATTCCGGTTATTTACACAACCGGCATGGATCGGATAGCTGCCAACCAATACTACGCAAAACGGACGAAGTACACGTTCGAGGCGGTGAAAACGATGCTTCTCAGTGATTGTGAAACTGATACGATCCTCGATATACATTGATCGATGAAACAACCGCACGATTCTAGGATCGGCCGGCAGATAGTCAAGCGCAATCTCGACAAACTGAATATTCCTACCGCCGACAAAGGCTACGACTGGTGGCTGCTTCGCCAAAGACTCCGTGCAGAAGACGTGAAACCGGTGATAATACACCGCGAATCCGGTTGGCACGGCATCGTAAACAACTTGTTTCAGGTTGATACGATCTGCCATCAACGCTCGAACGCCGAATCCATATTTTTCGCGCTGCGCCGCAAATACGGCGAAATCGTTCGTGCGCGAACCTGGTTCGGTCAGTTCCGCGAACTCGTCCTGAAATGCGCCGTCAAAAACATCGAACTCAGCGTCAGCCACTCACAACCGCGAAGTCACGCGTCTAAACAAGGCCCTTTAGAGCGTTCTAACTATACCGTCGCAAACCGAACGAGGACGCACTCAGAACCATCTCGAAACCGCTCTATGATACTACCAACGATCGCTTACCCATGAGCGATCTATCAACACACGGGCTCGATGATTACCTTTCCTTTCTCTTTCGCCGGTCACAGCAATCCGGAGCGCCTGTCCGGTTTCCGGCCCCAACGTCAGCAATGTCGGACACGTTGACGGCCTACGGCGTCGCCAGACCCGGTCAGCCCTCACTTTCAGTCTCTTGGTCGGCGTGACCGACCTCCGCCGACCCGCCATCCATGTTCTATCCGGCCGGCTGGGAGTGGAGGTCCGGGCAGTAGCCGTCGACCCGGTCGCACAAACGGTCCGCGTCCGGCACGCTGCCGCCTGCGAACGCCGCCGTCCCGCCGGCGTTGCCGTCTTCTTCCGTCGCAATCGTCGTCGCGATGTCGTCGGCGCTAACGCCGAACCGTTCGGTCAGGTCCTCACTCACCCCGACAGCGAACGTGTCGTCCGACCGAGCGACAGCGACTACCACCTCCCGGTCGGCGTCCTGTGCATGGTTGGCAAACGCGCGTGCATCGTCGTAGGTCGACCTACCGAGGTCAATGGTGACGACATGCGGGCGGTCTGTCTCAATACTGCTCCGGGTCAACGCCTCCCAGTACGACGAAACCCATTCCGTCCGGAGTTTCTTGACGTTCGTTCGGAGTTCACGCCGTTTCTCGTCAAGCATCTCTACTGTCTCCGGGAGGTCTTCCGGCGTCGTGTCTGCTTTCTCGGCGGCCCGATTGAGCAGTGACATCTGTCTAGAATCGACCACGTCTCTGTCGGCGTCGTTAGTCACCGCTCGTTGATCCCACTCATGGCTCGTTTCAAGCCCACTCTCGACGGTCCGCAGCCGCCGCCACCAGTACCCGTTCGTCACTGCGATGGCGAAGGCGGCCCCGAGCGCGACTAGCTTCGCGGTGTTCATTCGTGGATCCTCCGTTTCAGTTCCGGTCCGACCGCCGGATGTGTGATCACCGGGCTCAACATGCGGGTGATTGGGGCGAGCCGCTTGTACCCGGACACGTCCGCCCGTCCGACGTGACGCGACGGCGTGACGAAACTTACGAGCCGGAACGTAGTCCCGCCGAACTGTGACTTGAACTGGTCAACGCCCGACCCCGGTTCCGACCGTCCGAAGTCGATGACGCGGCAGTCTGTCTCGCAGGCCTTCTCGACAGCCGACGCGTACAGCAACGCGTTGTAGGAAGGGGCGCCCGACTGTCTCACCGCCGCATTGCTCAAGATGTACCGCCCGTCGCCCCCGGTGAGCACGATGAGTCCGCCAACCGTTTCACCGTCTATAGTCGCGGTGTAGTAGTGGAAGTCAGCCCCGAACGCGTCTCGGAGCGATTCGAAGAACCCTGCCGGGAACTGGGGACTCCCGAGTCGCTGCATCGTCTCGACGTAGACGGGGTAGTACGCCGCAACGTCGTCGCTCTGCTCGATAATAGCGTCGACCTCCCCCTTACGGTCGACCGTCCGGCGAAGCGAGTCGTCAAACACATCCTCCAGGAGCCGGTCGAACTCAACCGACACATCCAGCCGATGTGTGATACCGGTCTCGACGCCACCGTATCCGGCCGCACTATAACCTGCCACGCCCGAGAACGGGCAGTCTTTGATGATGGCCACACGGGTGCCTCCGACGTTGCCCCCGACTGCTTCGAGTACCTCGCGCGGGTCGACACCGGATGCTACCAAGGGGAAGCCGTATTCGCAGAACGGGTTCTTGAGACTTGTACCGACCGTCTCAGGGAGTTTGAACCCGGGAATCGCTCCGACCACGCTCCCCTCTGCGTCGGTTACGAGTCGGTATGCTGGGTCGTAACTGAACGTCTCCTTGATGGCCTGTTTCCAGGCCAGCGTATGGTACGGTGTCGCGTGGTCGTGCGCAGCGACGAACTCTGTCCAGCGGGAGTCGCATCCTGTATCGTCGAGGAGGTCGACGCTGTAACGGGTGGATGACGTCATTTTCTAGTATTATCCGGCTGTTATGAGCGCTAGCACATCGTTATAGATGAAGTACCCGAACACGAGATACCCGACACGGGCACTCCAGCTGAGCACACTCTGTTTCTCTGCTGTTGGGTCGTTGGTCGTAGTGACTTCGACTAGGATCAATTGTCCGACAAACACCCCGATGAAAAGTGACTGGGCAGTGAACATTCCCGAGACAAGCAGGTAGGCGCCGACGAGAATAGCCCAACTGCCGAGCAATAGGACGAATTCGAACAGTTCGACGCCGTCACCTTCCTGCTGTGGCCGACTGTTCACAGTCGGCATCCACAGATCAAGGCTTTTGTCGTGACCGGTTATCGAACTTGACGAGTCGGTCGTCTCATCAGAACGTGTCATATTTGTGTTCTCCTCTCGTGAGAATCTGTCTCGCGAAAACCGTCAGCTTCTACAGTCGCGACTGCCGCCTCCGCCGTGTCGAAGGCGAAGGAGTCGAGTATCGTTCCCAGTTTCTCCCCTAATCCATCGATCCCGTGAAAACTGACGAACCGCTTGTGCCATGGGAGGCCGGTCGTCGGAACGTCTGGATTAAACTCCCAAGGGTGGAAGTACAGTATCGCCGGAGCGCCTCGCCGGTTGAGGTTTCGTATTCCGGCTTCAAGTAACTCTCGGGGTAGCACGCGTCCGTAGAAACCGCCAGCAACCGGCAGCCTGAACCAGGGATGGAAGACGGCAGCCGGGAGTTCGACTAGGCTCGCGCTCGTCCCCGACCGGCCGTCGCAGCTCGTGAATGGCTGCTCGGGGTGGAACCGATATGGCCGGACTGGTGCGCTGCTAACCCCGTACATCGGCGTCTGGATGGGAAAGATGCTCGCGTCGTATGCGAAACCGGCGGCCGCGAGCGTCTGAGCTGCCCAGGCGGTCGTCGGTTCCAGCGAGAAATTAGGCGCACGGAATCCCTCAGGGCTGGTCCCTGTCACTCGCTCGATAGCATCACTACTCCGTTTGAGTTCCGCTTTGAATGTCCGCCGGTCGAGGTCGGAAAGCGGCGTGTGTGTATCACCGTGCGAGGCAACTTCGTGACCTTTGTCCGCGATGCGCCCGATCAATCCGGGGTACTCCCGGGCGATCTCTCCAACGGTGAAAAACGTCGCCGTGACGTTATGGGCATCGAGAATCTCGAGGACACGTCGAACCGACTCTTCAATGCGATCGTCTGGGGACGTGATGTGTTCGCTGATGAGCGTCGCTGAGTGCCAGTGCTCGAGGTCGAACGAGAGGACATTTGTGACCGTCTCGTCGAATGCAGGCGTCGAGTGACGGTGCCTGTCAGTGCGGTTGGCGCTCGAGTGCTGTTGCTCGCCGGAACAGTCGGATTCCCCTTTCGGGGCACCTATTGTCCAGTCATCCATCGGTCGTCCCCGGAGTTGCGTCGTAGTGTCCGTTCATGATGTGGAGTGAGTGGAGAATGAGCGAAGTGACACAGGCGACTGTCCCCAGGAGGAACGAAACGATGGCGACGAGTATCGGGGCCGTCGAAACCGTTCCGGTTGAGAGTAGTGGTGAGATGATCCAGTAGGAGATAGTAAGACTGAACAACATTATTCCGAACCCAGGGATGCCGATGAACGTGAGCGGCCGGCGCGATTCGATCTTCTTCAGGATATTGCTTACCAGAACGAAACCGTGTGAGATGGGCGCGTGGGTACTTCCATCTACCACGTCGTAGTCAATCTCAGTTCCGATCTCGGCGATCCTGTAGTTGTGACTTATGGCGTGGTCGAGGATATCGGTACTCGCAGCCATTCCATCGTTGAGGCTCTCATCGCGGGCGAGCGTCTGGATCGCTTGCTTGCTGTACACGCGAAACCCACTCTGTGTGTCACTGATCCACTCCCCCCGAGGGAGGATTCCGAGACTGAGGTTAGTTAGTCCGTTCACGACCTTGAGGCCGGTACGGCGATAGCTCGGCATGTCCGTCCGCACGTCGTTCCCGAACCGGTTGCCGATTACGAGGTCGGCCTCTTGTGTTCGCTGGAATTCAACTAATCGGGGGATGTCGTCAGGGTCATGTTGATCATCTCCGTCAAGGACGACCAGTTGCTTTGCTTCTCGTCGCATCGCCTCGCGGAAGAGTGTCTGTAATGCCGCCCCGTAGCCCTTGTTGGTCTCATGACGGAGAACCGTCGCCCCGGCCTCCGAAGCTCTTCTAGATGTGTCGTCTTCGCTCCCGTCGTCGATGACAATCACAGTATCAGAATACTGACTAGAACCACTGACGACGTTCTGGACTGTTTCCTCTTCGTTGTATACCGGTATCCCCACAATCAGGTGACTCTCCTGTTTAGACGGTGGGTATCTCGCCGTCACTGGCTGCATGATCGAGGTCTGAGACTCGGTGATGCGGACATTCGTCCGCTCGTAGTCGATGTACTCCTCTGGGTCTTCGTGGAAAATGAGTCCCGGATGTCCTTCTTTGCGCGCCGCATCGAGCAGCATCGAGAGCAACACGAGGTTGTCAGTCCGTGAGTTCGGTTGAACGACATGGACGTTGAACTGGCACAAGGTGTTGAGGAAGCTCCTGTCGGGGTCGCTTTGATAGGTGAGAAACACCGCATGTCCATGTGCGGCCGCCCGAAGTACAACACGTGTCACTGCATCCTCATTGTTCCTTCGTAGGATTAGGCCCACCGCTGGTTGCTCATTACGAGGGTCGACACGAAACGTCTCTTCCCGCACCTCATCCACGTCCCCCACAATATTTCCCGAACTCATAGTGCGAAGAGGACCTATCCCAGAGTATTTGTTATATTCAACTTGACTGAATTGCCGTTCTTGTAACTCGTTCCTAAACTTTTTCCGGACCCTCCGATGCCGACGATACCGCTTCTTAAGCCAGATCACGCACAGTCCGGAACACAGAAATTAAGGGCCCTGTTTAGACGCGTGATTTCACGGTGATGAGTGGCTAACGCTAAGTTCGATGTTTCTGACAGCGCATTTCAGGACGAGTTCGCGGAACTGACCGAACCAGGTTCGAGCACGAAC
>NZ_JBLKNX010000027.1:0-55042 GCF_051414055.1 Halosimplex halobium | reverse complement strand
TGGCGCCGACCGCCGCCGCGCCGAGGAGGGCGCCGGCCTCGCGGTCGGGGACCGACAGCGGCAGCGACACGTCCCGCGCGGCGGCGAACCAGGCGGCGGCGGCGCCCACGCCCCCCAGCACGAGCGAACCCTGCACGGCCGCACGGGCCAGGTGGCGGTCGATGCCGGTCGACGCGACGACGACATCCCTGACCGGCCTCGCGGCGGCGTCGGTCAGGTTCACGTACGCCGCGAGCGCGACCAGCGCCCCGACGACGACGGTCAACTCGGCGGCGACCACGCGCGGGTCGCCGCCGCGGCGGGCGCGGACGGAGGGCGTCCGACTGCGACTCATGGGCACAGATGTAACGCAGACTGTAATAAAACGTGGCCCCGGTCGCCGGACGACGAAACCGGTTTCACGCGCGCGACCGAGGGCTCGGGCATGGACGCACGCGTTCGCGAACACGCCGAGATCATCTGTGACCACTCCGTCGACCTGCAGGCCGGCGACGAGGTCGTCGTCGACGCCCACCCGGAGGCCGAGGACCTGGTGACGGCGCTGCACGAGGTCATCGCCGACCGCGGCGCCCGCCCGCTCGTGATCCAGGACCGCACGGGCAAGCGCTTCCGCCGGGCGTTCCTCCGCAACCACGACGGCGACTTCGAGCAGCCGGACCACCAGATGGCGCTGTACGAGGAGATGGACGTGTACATCGTGATCCGGGGCAGCGACAACGTCACCCAGACCAGCGACGTGGACCCGGCGGTCTCGACGGCCTACGAGTCGGCCACCCGGGAGCTGCTGAACGAGCGCCTGTCGAAGCGGTGGTGTCTCACCCAGTACCCCGCGCCCGCCAACGCCCAGCTCGCCCAGCAGAGCACGGAGGGCTACGAGAACTTCGTCTGGGACGCGATCGTCCGCGACTGGGACGAACAGCGGGCGTTCCAGGCCCAGATGGTCTCGATTCTGGACGACGCCGAGGAGGTGCGCATCGTCTCCGGCGACTCGACGGACGTGACCATGAGCGTCGCCGGCAACCCCACCTTGAACGACTACGGCGAGCGCAACCTCCCCGGCGGCGAGGTCTTTACCGCCCCCGTCCCCGACTCCGTCGAGGGCGAGGTCCACTTCGACAAGCCGCTCTACCACCAGGGCCGCGAGGTGACCGACGTGTACTGCAAGTTCGAGAACGGGGAGGTCGTCGAACACTCCGCCGGGAAGAACGAGGAGGTCCTGACGAACGTGCTGGAGACCGACGATGGGTCGAACCGCCTGGGCGAACTCGGCATCGGGATGAACCGCGCCATCGACGAGTTCACGTACAACATGCTGTTCGACGAGAAGATGGGCGACACCGTTCACATGGCGGTCGGCCGCGCCTACGACGACACCGTCGGCGAAGGCAACGAGCAGAACGACTCGGCGGTGCACGTCGACATGATCGTCGACATGAGCGAGGAGTCGTACATCGAGGTCGACGGCGAGGTCGTCCAGCGGAACGGCACCTTCCGGTTCGAAGAGGGGTTCGAGGGGTAGCGCGGTTGGAGCAGCGGAGCCACCAGTAGCACACGGCGACGGAGCCGGACCGTTCAGGCGTCCGCGGCGTCGGGCTCTCCGCCCGATTCGAGCAGCGGGAGGTCGACTTCGAGCGCGTCGTACCACACGGTCGGCCGTTTCGACTGGCCGTCGGTCTCGAAGTCGATCAGGCCCAGTTCTTCCAGCTCCGTCAGATTACGGTGGACCTGCCGAACGTCGCGCTCGACGAGACGGGCCGTCTCGCGGATCCCGGACGGTTCCTCGCGGGCGATCGTCCGGAGCAACTCGAGGTTCTTCGGTCGCGTCACGCGGTGGAGCTGGTCGGCGTCGTGGAACGTGACCTCGAAGTACGGGTCGGGTCGTTCCCCGTCGTCGATCGTGCGGAGTGTCTCCTCGATGCGGTCGCTGTCGCTCCGCTCGAAGCGGATGTGCAGGACGCGGTCTGACGCCGGGTCAGTGCCAGTCGTGGCCATGGTCGTTCACCTCTGGTCGAAACTTCTCGTACGAAACGGGCGGGCCGAACTCGGAAATGCGTTCCGCCGGATCGAACCGGGCACTCACTCCACGAGCGCGCCGAAGACGGCCCGTTCGATCTTCTGGAGGTGTTCGCCGACGGTGGCGGGCGAACAGTCGGCGGCCTCGGCCACGTCCTCGTGGGTCGCCTCGCGGGGCGCCTCGTAGTAGCCGACGGCGACCGCCGCCTCCAGGACCTCCCGCTGGCGGCTCGTCAGCGCGTCGAGCAGGCGGCCGCTCTCGGGGTGGTACTCGCCGGTCTTCTCGACGGTGACCTCGTAGCCCTCTGGTTCGGGGAACTGCATGGCGCGGGCGAACGCCGCCTCGGTGCCGATCAGCGTCACTCGCTGGTCGCCCCGGTCGGTGAGTTCGATGGGCATGTCGCGGACGAGTTCGAGCTCGCGGTCGCGTTCGAGCATGTACTCGACGAGGTCGTTCGTCTCGACGCGGGAGTAGCCCCAGCCGCGGCCCTCCTCGCCCGCGGCGACGGTGAACTCGCGCACCTCGGGCGTCTCGGCCATGATCGCCCGGTAGCGGTCGATGTCGCCGGTCAGTTCGGTCAGCAGCGTCACCGTCCCGTCGCCCAGGTCGTCCATCCGGTGGATCGCCTCGCCCGTCACGTCCGGGTCGCGGGCGATCCGCTCGCCGACGGGGTGAAAGCCCTGCCCCTCCGTCGGACTCACGAGCAGCGTCACGTACCGCATGGGTCGGTGTACGGCCCGCTCGGCAAAGATTCGTCGGTCGAGTGGACGGTCCCCCGACGGGTCAGGCTTCGACCGCGTCCCGGCGCCGCCTGCGGCTGACGACGACGTAGGCGAACCCGACGAGCGCGAGCGCGGTCGCGACCACGGTAGTGACCCAGTACCCGAACAGCTCCGCCGCGGCGACGAGATACAGTACGACGAGCAGTGCGAGGACGATGTTCTGTCGGCGCTCGATGCGGCGGAGGCGCGCCTGGAGGGCGTCGTCGTCCATACCGCGACAGTGTGGCGCCGCCGCGTCAAAGTTCCTCCGGCCGTCGCGGTGGGGTTCGCCGCGGCCCGACGTACTTTGTCACTCGCTCACGAGATCCGGGTATGGAGGAACTCACCGAGGGCGTCTACGCGTTCACGGAGACGGTCGAGACCGACGACGGCGAGCGGGCCTTCCACCCGGCGGCCGTCGAGACCGAGCGGGGCCTGCTGCTAGTCGATGCGGGGCTCCCGGGCCAGGCCGAGGCGCTCGGCGCGGAGATCGAGGCGGCCGGCTTCGCGTGGGCGGACGTGTGGGCGGTCCTGATAACCCACCAGGACGGCGACCACGCGGGCGCGCTTGCGAGCGTGCAGGAGGAGACCGACGCGGTCGTGGTCGCCCACGAGGCCTGCGCCCCCTACGTCGACGGTCGAGAGGAGCCGATCAAGGGCGACGGCGAGCGCTACCCGGCGGTCCCGGTCGACGTGGAACTCGTCGACCAGGAGGTCTTCCGGACGAGGGCGGGGCCGATGCGAGTGGTCTACACGCCGGGTCACGCGCCGGGGCACGTCTCGCTGTACCTGCCCGACGAGCGGCTGTTGCTGGCCGCGGACGCGCTGACGGCCGCCGACGGGGAACTGCAGGGCCCCAGCGAGCGCTTCACCCTGGACACGGCCGAGGCCGGGCAGTCGGTCGCGCGGCTGGCGAGCCTGGCGGTCGACGGCGTCCTCTGCTACCACGGCGGGTTCGCCGCGGCCGACGACGACCGGATCGCCGCGATCGGCGAGTCCATCGAGGGCTGACTCCGCCCGGGTGCCGACTATTCTGACCGTCCCGGGCGCCGACTTCTCGGACCGGCCGCAGCGCCGATCCGCCGGGCTTACTCGCGCTCCGCGCACTGAAAAGCCCCGGCAGATTTTGCGGCGACCGTCCCCGCGTCGTTCGCACGTCTGACGGTCGTCTGACACCGGGTTTTCAATCCGTGAGAATCGTTCCGACAGGTATATAGGTGGTTGCTACATGTTGTCACACATGGCGCCGGATATGGTCGCTGAAGCCGAGGTGGAAACGAACGCCGAAGTCATGGCCTCCGTCGAGGAGGGCCCCACCGAGACGCTCGTAATCGCCGACATCAGCTGCGACGACGCCTATCTCACAGCGCCGCTGGCCGACGCCGCCACCCTCCCGGAGTGGCGGTGAGGGCCGCCCCGTTCTGACTCGTCGGCGGTCGCCCGGCGCCGAGTCGGTTCGGATTCTCGCATCGTCCCGTCCGATTCTCACCGTTCGTGACTGCAGTCGCTCGTTCGACCGCCCGACCGGGGTCGCCCGTCCGCCCCGACTGTGTCGACAGTGTCGATAGTGTCCTCGACCGTGTCCGGAGAAAACAAGCGTTATACCCCGGCGAGGGGATCTGACGCCCATGAAGGTACTCGTCACGGACCCGATCGCGGACGCGGGTCTGGACCGGTTACGCGATGCGGGCCACGAGGTCGAGACAGCCTACGACGTGGAGGGCGACGCGCTGCTGGACGCCGTCGCGGACGCCGACGCGATGGTCGTCCGGTCGGGCACGGAGGTCACCGCGGAGGTGGTCGCCGCCGCGCCGGACCTGCAGATCGTCGGCCGGGCAGGCATCGGTGTCGACAACATCGACATCGAGGCCGCCACCGACCACGGCGTCATCGTCGCCAACGCCCCGCAGGGTAACGTCCGGGCCGCCGCCGAACACTCCGTCGCGATGGCGTTCGCGACCGCCCGCTCGATCCCCCAGGCCCACAACCGCCTCCGGGACGGCGAGTGGGCCAAGGGCGAGTTCCTCGGCACCGAGCTCAACGAGAAGACGCTGGGCGTCGTCGGCTTCGGCCGCGTCGGCCAGGAGGTCGCCAAGCGCCTCGACGCGCTGGGCATGGATCTGGTCACCTACGACCCCTACATCAGCCAGGAGCGCGCCGACCGGTTCGGCGCCGACCTCGTCGACTCGCTGGACGAGTGCCTCGAACGCGCCGACTTCATCACGGTCCACACGCCGCTGACCGACGAGACCGAGAACATGATCGGCGAGGAGGAGCTCGCCCAGCTCGAGGGCGGGTACGTCGTCAACTGCGCCCGCGGCGGCATCATCGACGAGCCCGCGCTCGCCGAGGCCGTCGAGGACGGCCTCCTCAAGGGCGCCGCCATCGACGTGTTCGCCGACGAGCCGGTCGACCCCGACAACCCGCTGCTGGCCGTCGAGGACGTGGTCGTCACGCCCCACCTCGGCGCCTCCACGGAGGCCGCCCAGGAGTCGGTCGCCACCTCGACCGCCGACCAGATCCTCGCCGCGTTCAACGGCGAACCGGTCATCAACGCCCTGAACGCCCCCTCGATGGACGAGAGCGCGTTCCCCGCCGTCGAGCCGTACCTCGAACTCGCCGACACCGCCGGCACCATCGCCGTCCAGCTGTTCGGCGGCCACGTCTCCGACGTGGAGGTCTCCTACGCCGGCGACATCGCCGAGCACGACACCGACATCGTCACCGCGACCGCGCTGAAGGGCGTCTTCGAGGACGTCGTCGAGACGCAGGTCAACGCCGTCAACGCCGGGCGCATCGCCGAGGAGCGGGGCATCGACGTGACCGAGTCCAAAACCAGCTCCGCCGAGGACTTCCAGAGTCTCGTCACCGTCACGGTCTCCGACGGCGAGGACTCGGTCAGCGTCTCCGGGACGCAGTTCGCCGGCGACGACGCCCGCATCGTCCGCATCGACGGCTACCGCGTCGACGCCGTCCCCCACGGCCACATGCTCGTCGCCCGCAACGAGGACGTACCCGGCGTCATCGGCTTCATCGGCACCGTCCTCGGCGAGGCCGACGTGAACATCGCCGGGATGTTCAACGGCCGCGAGACCATCGGCGGCGAGGCGCTCACCGTCTACAACCTCGACGACCCCGTCCCCGACGACACCGTCGCGCGGCTGCTCGACGACGAGCGCGTCATCGACATCACGCAGATCTCGCTCAACGGGCAGTAGCGGCGCTCACGCTCGTCGACGCTACCGCCCGTCGACGCTGCCGCTCGTCGACGCTGTTTCTCGGGTTTCTCGAAAACGGCGGTCCTCCCCACGCGACGGCCGCGACTATCTCAGTAGCCCGCGGAGGCGGTCGAGCGCGCCGGTCGGGCGGTCGCGCTCGTCGTCCGCGGTGTCGCCGGCTTCGAGGTCGAACTCGTCGGCGACGAGTGGTTCGTCGCGGCAGGCGTCGCGTCCCCGGAGGACGCGTTCGTAGCGGTCGACGACGTGCTGGAGGTCCGCCTCCTTCGATTCGAGACGGCGTTCGAGCGTCGCGACTCTGGCTTCCAGCAGGGCGATCTTCGCCAGGTAGAACGTCTCGGGTCGCTCGTCTACCGTGAGAGCGGTCCGGTCGGCCGCTCCGGCGTCGGCTCGGCCGGTCGGTCCGGCGTCGGTCGTCGAGTGGCCGCACGACTCGCCCGCCGACTGGCGGTCGGTGCATGGATAGAGTTCCCCCTGTTCTGGTGGGTCGGCGTTCGCGGCCATGCCTCCGAACCGAGGTGTCGCCCGCGGAAAAAGACGGGGCAGACGAGCGCCCGACACGCGTCTGACGATCGGTGCTGTCCGGCCGCTTTCCTGCGATCTCCCGCAGTGGCTGTTTCGTGTCGGCCCGGTCGCTAGCCGGGAACGCCGCCGCAGTCTCCGGTGCGGTGAACGCCCTCGCCGCGCTCGCGAAGACAGCGAGAGACATCCGATCGCTCGGGCCACCCGAGCGATCGGATCGCCCGGGCGGCACCCGGGTCGCCCGCAGACCTCGCGCGATTCCGTCGCGTGAACGAACCCGCACTCCGGCGTGCGCCACCGCGGTTGCTCGGTGCCGATAGCATCCGGCGCGGAGCGCCGGTTCGCCGGACGCGAGGGAGCGAAGCGACCGCTGCGTCCGGTCTTTTTTCACCCATCTTTTTGCCGGAAGGGTTCCCCGCAGCGCGCTTCCAGCGCGCGAGGAAACCCCTCCGGGAAAAAGATGGTTCGTAACGCTCATTCCGCGCGGCGGAACAGTCGGGGGTATGCACGTCCTCGCGGCGACGAACAACCTCTATCCGGACCCGTCGGCGACGGGCTCGGGGCGGTACAACTACGAGGTCGGCCGCCGGCTCGTCGAGCGGGGACACCGGGTGTCGGTGATCACCAGACAGCGCGGGGACACCCCCGGGCGGGAGACGGTCGCCGGGATGGACGTGTACCGCTACGGCGCGTCGGTCCCGAAGCTCCCGGCGACGCTGCGGGAACTCGGCCGACTCGTCGAGTCGGTCCGGGCGACGGAGCCGGTCGACCTGGTCAGTTTCCACGGGGCGCTGAGCTCGCTGGGCGTCGACCGGGCGACCCCCGACGCGGTCCCGCGGACGTACACGGTCCACGGGCTGTGGGGCGTCGAGTACCGCGACCGGCTCGTCGACCCGAGCCCGTGGGCCGCGCCGTGGCACTGGCTCAACCGGACGCTGCGCCACCGGATCGAGGGTCGCGTGGTGGGCCGCAGCGACGCGACGGTCGTGCTGAGCGAGTTCATGCGCGAGCGGGTGCGGGACTACCACCCGGACGGCCCGCCGATCCGTGTCGTCCCGGGCGGCGTCGACGTCGACCGGTTCGCGCCGCTCGACAGGCCGGCCCCCGGGACCTTCGGCGACGAGGCCCTCTCGGTCCTGACGGTGCGGCGGCTCACGCCGCGGATGGGGCTGGAGACGCTACTCGACGCGTTCGCGCGGGTAGTCGGAGACGGACTCGACGCGCACCTGTACGTGGGCGGCGACGGGCCGCTCCGGGATGACCTGGTCGCGCGGGCCGAGCGCCTCGGCGTCGCATCGGACGTGACCTTCCTGGGGTACGTCCCCGAGGAGGACCTGCCGGGGCTGTACGCCGGCGCGGACGTGTTCGTCCTGCCGACGCTGGAGCTGGAGGGGTTCGGGCTCGCGACGCTGGAGGCGCTGGCCGCGGGGACCCCGGTCGTCGGCACGACCGCGGGGGCGACGCCGGAGATCCTCGGCCCGCTGGCCGACCGGTCGTCGGTCCCCGAGTCGCTGCTGGTGCCGCCCGGCGAGGCCGACGCGCTCGCCGACCGCCTGGCCGCGTGGGCGGGACTGTCCGCGGACGAGCGGGCAAGCGCGGGCGAGGCCTGCCGGGCGTACGTGCTGGCGGAGGGATACACCTGGGAAGCGGTGACCGACCGGCTGGAGGAACTGTTCGCGGACCACGTCGGGTGACCGTCGGAACCCGTTCCCGCGGTCGACCCGACGGGCTATCCGACCGGAGCGTCGCCGGACCGTCGCCGAACGCCGTCGGTCGCCGTTCAGTTGCTCCCGTCGCTCCGGACGGGGACCCCTTCGGGCGTGAGCACCCACCAGACCTCGTTGACGCCCTGGCCGGTCGCGTCGCCGGGTTCCTCGTCGTCGACCCAGTAGTACAGCGGCCACCCGTTCGCCGCGACCTGCACGGCCCCGGTGGTTCGCTCGAAGGTCGTCAGCTCGGCAGCCACGTCGACGCCGGCAGTCGGGTCGCCCTCGACGGTGAGCGGCGGCCACGCGTCGGCACACCCGTCGTAACAGGTGCTCGACCCCGAACCCTGCGGGTCGGGGTCGTACATGTACAGGGTTATCCCCTCGCCGTCGACGAGGGTCTCCCCGAGGTCGGGGTGCGAGCGGACTCGTACGGTCGGCGTCCCCGACCCCGCGGCGGTGCTCGTTGGGGACGCCGGTTCGGTGTCCGTCGGCGCGGGCGTCCCGGTCCCGGCCGCCGGGTCCGT
The DNA here is from genome assembly GCF_051414055.1 of Halosimplex halobium. Classification (NCBI taxonomy): domain Archaea; kingdom Methanobacteriati; phylum Methanobacteriota; class Halobacteria; order Halobacteriales; family Haloarculaceae; genus Halosimplex; species Halosimplex halobium. The sequence continues at coordinate 46,276 of NZ_JBLKNX010000027.1, read as the reverse complement.
CGCCGCCGGCGTGGGCGTCTCAGTCGGGGCAGCGGTGTCCGTCCCCGCCGGTTCGGTGCCGCCGCCGGACCGGTTCGAACACCCCGCGAGCAGTCCGCCGCCGACGACCCCACCGACGTACGTCAGGTACTCGCGCCGGGTGGCCGACCCGTCGTCAGTACTGAACCCTAACATGTTTTTTAGGCAGTCCTAAAACACAATAACTGCTGTGGTCCGTTGCGGCGGCGGGCAGTCACAGGGTGACACAACCGTTATGTAGCCGTTTTCCGTACTCCCGGTGAGCGATGAGCCCGCGCGACATCGAACCGTTCTCCGAGTCCGCGACCTATCGGGTCCTGCGGACGCTGCGGCGGTGGGCCGAGGGGAGCGTCCTGCTCTCGCGGCTGGGCGGCGAGCGCGCCCTGTTCGCGGCGCTCGCCGCGGTCGTACTCCTCAGCGTCGTGTCGGTGTTCGGCTCGAACCTAGGCGCGGGGGTCAAGTTCCTCAGCTTCGCGCTGGTGTTCGTCTCGGTCGCGGCGCTGACCGAGCGGTACCTCTACCCGGAGGCGGAGTGACCGCCACCACGATTCGAGGGCCGGCGCGGCGAAGACGGCCAGCAGGAAGACGAACACCGACCGGTGTCTGATCGTCGTGCCGAAGTTGGAGTCGATCAGGCCGTAGCCGACGATCCCGCCGAGGTAGACGACCAGCAGGGGGAAAGCTACGACTGGGTCGTGCTCGACGCGCCGGAGCGTCAGGTACGCCGTCGTCGCGAGGACGACCAGCAGCGGCAGCGAGAGGACGGCGACGAGGTCGAACGCCGAGTCGACGTGCAGCGGGAAGGGCGCGAACTGGAAGTAGATCGCCCGGACCGGCGCGGCCAGGAGCACGTCCAGCCAGGAGCCGTACCGCTCGAAGCCGAGGTAGGCGGCGCCGCCCATGATCCGATACTGCAGCCGCGAGTTGAGGGCGTCGACGGGGAACAGCCGGGTGAACAGCGCGAACCCGGCGACGCCGACCGGGACGCCGGCGAGCGCCAGCGACGCGAGCGTGACCTCCCGATCGGCGACCCGCCGGAGCCCCGCGACCAGCAGCGACCCGGCCGCGCCCAGCAGGACGAGGAGGGCCAGCTCCTCCCGCAGGAAGAAGAGCATCGCCCACAGCGGCGGGGCGGCGAGCCCCCACCAGTGGCGCCGGTCGGCGATCGCCCGCACGCAGACTGCGAGGAGGGCCAGCGCGAGCAGCGTCGAGAGGCCGTCGCGCATCGGGAGGCTGCTGAACAGGAACGGGAAGGGGAGAAAGAGCATCGCCAGCAACAGCCCGTCGGTCGATTCGAGAGGGTCGTACAGCCGGCGGGCGAGATAGCACGCCGGCAGGGCCATCAGCACGGCCAGCAGGCCGTTGACGACAGCCAGCGTCGTCGGGTCGGCGCCGAACATCGCGTAGAGGACCGCCTGGACGGTCCCGAAGGCGTCGAGCGACGAGAACGGGTTCGCCTCGGCGCCCCGGAGCAGGCCCGTCGCGATCGCGTGGAACTCGCCGATGTCCCAGGTGTAGGGTAGCAGCGGAAGGACGACCAGCGCGAACGCGAGGTGGGCCGCGAGCGCGAGCCCGCCGGACGCCTGGAAGAGCCGCGAGCGGCGCCGCGCGAGCAGCGCGAACGCCAGGACGACCGCGACGACGGCGAGGGCGACCATCGGCCGCGGGTTTTCGCGGGCGAAGTATATACCTGCGGATCGGCGAGCGGGGGCCGACTCCCGCTGGACAGTCGAGTGTGAGCTACTCCCCGGCGAGCACGTCGTGGTAGACGGCGCGCGTCTCGTCGAGCATCCGCGCCCGGGTGAACCGCTCGCGGACGCGCCGCCGGGCGTTGGCCGAGTAGCGGCGGTACCGTTCGGGGTCTCCGAGGAGCGTCCGCGCGGCGTCGGCGATCGCCGCCGGGTCGCCAGGTTCGACCGTCAGGCCCGTCTCGCCGTCGACGCTGACGAACGGGACCCCGGTCGGCAGCGCCGTGTTGATCACCGGGAGCCCGCGCTGCATCGCCTCCAGCTGGACGATGCCGAACGACTCGTTCTCGCCGGCCGAGGGGAGGACGAACAGGTCGGCCTCGCGGTAGAGCCGGTCGAGGTGCTCCTCGGAGACGAACCCCTCGAAGGTCACCCTGTCGGCGACCCCCGCCTCGCGGGCGTGCCGTTCGAGCGCCTCGCGGGCCGGTCCCTTGCCGACGATCGAACACGTCGCGTCGAGGTCCGACATCGCCGAGATGAGGTACTCGACGCCCTTGAACTCGACGAGCCGGCCGACGAACAGGAGGTGCCGTCCCTCGGGGGACCGGGGTTCGACGGGGTCGTCGTCGGCCTCGATCCCGATCGGGACGACCTCGGCCTTCTCGCGGAACTTCGCGACCTGCGCGCACTCGTCGCGCATGTTCGGCGAGGTGACGATAACCCTGGACACGTCGCCGAGGAACCGGTCGAGGACGGGCCTGTAGGGGTAGACGACCGGCCCCTTGCCGATGATGTCGTCGTGGAAGGTTGCGACCGCCGGCGTCTCCACCCGGTTGCACAGGTGGCTGACCGGCCCGAGTGGGAAGGGGAGGTGGTAGTGGACCAGGTCCGCCCAGTCGAGTTGCCGTCGCAGCCGATAGGGGAAGGTCGGGCTCATCGGCGTCGACTTGACCGCCCCGAGCGAGCCGGCCCGGACGACACGCGTCCCGTGTTTCTCGTCGACGCCGCCGCGCCCGCGTTCGGCGCACGTGAGTATCCGGAAGTTCGCGTCGTCGATCCCGGTCACCAGCGTCCGGACCAGCTTCTGGATCCCGCCGGTGAACGGGTAGTAGTAGGTACAGACCTGCAGGACGTTCGGCGCGTCGGCCGGCTGGGAGTCGCTGGACATGACTGGTGCGCGGTCGATCCGGACCGGGGCCGACGGGGTGCCGGACGGCCCCGAATCCCGTACGTCCACACCGGAACGATCCCGGAATAAGCGCTTCGATTCTTAGGCCGGCCAAAAACAGCGCGGACAGGGGGCACGTCCGCCCGAAACCGTCACGAGTCGTCGCCGAGCGGGGCCGGCAGGGCGACCCGGGCGCGCGAAGCGAGGTCGGCGAGGCGGACCGGCGGGGCGGGCCCGCCGACGGCGGCGCCGGCGAGGATCCAGTAGACCGCGTTGACCGACGGCCACCGGTAGGCGACGACCCACAGCGAGTACAGCGAGACCCCGACCAGCGCGGCGAGGACGCCGGCCCAGCGCCAGCGGTCCGCCGGCCGGCCCCACAGCAGCCGCTTCGCGGCGAGCCAGGTCGCGCCCGCCTGGGCGGTCACGTACGCGAGCAAGCCGGGCACGCCGGTGGCGGCGAGTTGCTGGAGCGGGAGGCTGTGGATCAGCCGGCCGGTCGTCCGGTGGACGTTCAGCCCGCCGCCGAGGCCGAACAGCGGGTAGCGGGCGGCCAGCTCCAGCGCGAGCGCGTACTGTTCGAGCCGGATCGCGAGGGTGTTCGTCCTGACGAACAGGACCCGGTCCGCGCCGCCGAGGACGGCGACCGCGGCCCAGAGCGCGACCGCGCCGCCCGCGGCCAGCGAACCCGGCCAGACCAGCCGCCGCGCCCGCGCCCCGCCCAGCCGGTCGGCCACCAGCGACAGCCAGTAGACGGCCACGACGCCGACGGTGCCGTACAGGCCGACGATCGCCGCGTGGGAGCCGCTCGCCACGACGCTGGCGACGCCCAGGAGCGCGCCGACCGGGGCGAGCGCGCGCCACCGCGACCGCGGCACCGCGGCCAGCGAGAGTCCCACGAGGGCGATTCCGAGCCCGACCGTCGCCCGGCTCTGGCCGACCGCAGCCCCCTCGTATATCACCGTCGCGCCCGCCGGGAACGCGGTCGGCGACGGCGAGGGCCACCACCGGGCGACGGCCGGTCCGAGCGCCCCGAAGTTGACGAGGTACCCCGCCCGCCCGGCGGCCACCTCGTCGACGGCGAACACCAGAGCCCCGCAGAGCCCGAGCGCGAGCGGCGAGAGCACCGCCCGCGGGTCGGCCTCGCGGGCGACGACCGCGGCCGTCACGAGCAGGAGGAGGTACCGCAGATGTTCCTCGGCGTACTGGACGGCCGCGCCGGTCGACGGCCCGTTCCCGACGGCGGCCGACAGGTACGCCCAGCCGGCGAACGCCGCGAGCGCGCCGACGACGAGCCACCCGTCGGTGCCCGGGAGCCACTCCCGGAGGGCGCCTGCTCGCTCGCGCCACGTGCCGATGGCCCGATTCCAGCCAGTCCGGTCACCGATGGCGCGAACGCGCCCGACCCGCTCCCGGATGGTCCGGGGGGAGCGGGGCCGGTCGAGCGCGCGGTCGGACAGCGCCACCCCGAGCACCCCGACCGCCAGCAGGTCCACGAGCAGGGGATCCGCCAGCGGGACGGGGTACGGTCCCGGGTAGGCGTTGACGTTGAACGCGACCGTGACGAACAGAGCGGCACAGAGCCCGTCGAACGGGCGGCCCGACACCGCGACTGCGAGACCGTACAGGCCCGTGCCCGCGGCGAGTAGTGGAGCGACCGGGAGCCCCAGGAGGTGGTATCCGGCCGGGACCGCGACCACGAGCAAGCCGACCAGCGCCGCCGCGAACGCGGTGGCGGGTCGGACGGCGTCGAACGCACTGGCGGCCGCGGAGCGCGCGTCGTGGCGGATCGTCCCGAACCGGTCGACCATCTACGTCTCACGATTACGGACGACCATATTAATCCCGCCCACTCCCCGGACCCGGTGGACTCCGGTCGCGGGCGCACACCTGTGACTGCCACAGACGGCCGCACACGGGCCGTCACAGGGCAACGCCGACGCCGCCCGGAGTGTCGTTCCCGACACGAACGCCACCCGAGCCCTCGTGTCAGCTGGGCGACTCCGACGAGGACGAAACCTGTACTCTTTTAATTTAGGTATGCCTAAACCATCTCGATGGCCGCGGATACCGGGTCGAACACGGAAGCGCGTTCACGCCCGACGCTGCTCGGCAGTGACTCGACCCGGGATCCGAAAAACGTCTATCGGGTTCTCTCGGGCGCGGGGCTGGTGGGGATCACGGCCCTGACGCTCGCCGTCGTCGGCCTCGCGGAGGCCCGCGGGGTGTTCGACCGCCACGCGCTGCTCTGGCACGCCAGCGACATCGGCGGCCACAGCGGGGACCTGCCGACGATGCTCGCGCTGACGGGCGTCGTGACGGTCGTGGCCGTGCTGCCGCTGTGCAAGCCCCAGCCGCGGCGGATCCTCGACACGGTGACGGGGACGGTCCGCTCGCTGCTGGTGGTGACGGCGGCCCTGGCCACGGTCGGTTACTTCGACTACACGCTGCGGCTGCCGCGGGTGGTACTGCTGTCGACCGTCGGGACCCTGTCGGTCGCCCTCCCGCTCTGGTTCGCCGCCCTGCAGCACTGGCAGCTCAAGCGGGGCGGCGGGACGCTGGTCGTCGGCAACAACCCCAAGCGCATCGAGGCCGCGGTCCAGGCGGCCGCCGAGCCGGTCGTCGGGTACGCCTACTCGCCGACGGACGCCCGCGACCCCGTCTCGGCGGAGGGGGTCGACGCCGACGGCGGCCACGCCGGGATCCCGGAGAAGCTGACCCAGTACGAGTGTCTCGGCGGGCTCTCGCGGCTGGACGACATCCTCCAGCGGTCGAACGTCGAGACGGTGATCCCCGCCCTGCCCCAGACCGACCGCGCGGAGTTTTTCGGCGTGCTGGAGACCTGCCACGACCACGACGTGAACGTGGAGATCCTCAACGAGCACAACGAGAGCGTCCTCGTCAAGGAGGAGGGCGCCATCTCCGCCGAGCGGACCAAGCGGCTCATCGGGATCAACATGGAGCCGCTGGACCTGCAGAACCGCCTGACCAAGCGGCTGTTCGACCTGGCGTTCGCGACGGTCGGGATGGCCGTCCTCGCCGTCCTGTTCGTCCCCATCGCGGTCGCCATCAAGCTCGACAGCCCCGGCCCGGTCTTCTACCGGCAGGAGCGCACCACCCAGTTCGGCGACACCTTCCCGGTCTACAAGTTCCGGAGCATGCGCCCCGAGGGCGAGCAGGCCGCCCCCGGGGAGGAGCAGGATAGGATCACCCGCGTCGGGCGGTTCCTCCGGCGGACGCACCTCGACGAGCTACCCCAGCTGTGGGCCATCTTCACCGGCCAGATGAGCGTCGTCGGCCCGCGCGCCGCCTGGACCGCCGAGGAGGAGTTCCTCCAGAACGAGATGGACACCTGGAAGAAGCGGTGGTTCGTCAAGCCCGGGCTGACCGGACTGGCCCAGATCAACGAGGTCTCCAGCGAGAACTCCCGCGCGAAGCTCCAGTACGACCTCACGTACATCCGCAACCAGTCGTTCTGGTTCGACGTGAAGATCGTCGTCCGGCAGGTCTGGATGGTGGTCACCGACTCGCTCGGCCTCGCCCGCCGGTGGCTCGCCGACCGCCGCGGCGCGGACTCGAACTGACGCCCGCCGCCGCCGGGTCCCACCCCCGTCGCGCCCGACGCGGAACCGCCACCCGAAACCGCACCCTTTATCTTTTAGGTTTGCCTAAATGCTCGCAATGGCCGCCGGTACTCAGTCGCACGTCGCCGCCACACCCGACGTGGAATCGCGCGAACGGCCCGAGATCTCCGTCTGCGAGGGCGGGCCCGGGACCTCGGTGTTCATCGAATCGGGCAACACCGACGGGTGGATCGCCAGCGACCTGACGGTCGACGTGACGCAGTAGCGACCGCAGGCGCGAACCCGACTCCTGAACTGCCCCCGAGCGGTGGGAGCGGCTCCGGACTGCGGACCCGGCTCGGACCGCAATCTGGCTCCGGACCGCGATCCTGACTCCGGACTGCGGTCCCGCTTCCGAGTGCGGACGGGGTCGACAGGGTCCGCTCTACGGGACGGAGCGGACGCTTCCGGACGGGTCGACGAAAAAACGGCTTCCGCGAGCGGCGGGTACTCGCTGGCTCGTCAGTCCATCGCGGCGTCGGTGACGAGGGTGTCGTCCTCGAGGTAGTGGTCGATGACGTGAGCGTGTTCCTCGAGGTCCTCGAGCTGTTCGCGGAGCATCTCGGCGGTGGCGTGGTCGCCGAGGCCCTCGGCGAGTTCGATGTGTTCGCGGTAGCTCTCGATGATGTCGCCGTACATCTCGAGGTCGTTCTCGAAGGAGGTCCGGATGTCGTAGACGTCCTCGTCCTCGGGCTCGACGCTGGCGTTCTCGGAGAGCGCGGTCATGCTCGCGTGCGGGACGCCCCCCAGCGCCTGCAGTCGCTCGGCGAGCTCGTCGGCGGCCGCCTCGACGTCCTCGTAGGCCTCCTGCAGCCACACGTGGATGTCGCGGAACTCCGCGCCCTCGACGTTCCAGTGGTGCTTGTGGAGCTGGTGGTACAGCACGTACGCGTCGGCCAGATCCGCGTTCAGCGCCTCGATGACCTGCTCTGCCTTCTCCTCGTCGAGGCGAACGGGGTTCTCTCCGACTGTCCCAGCCTCCTGACGGACTGTCTTCTGGGTGCTCATTGCACTCGGTGCTACGCGCCTGAACCACTTATAACTTTTCAAGATCCAGACATTTTTCGGACGGCCTAAACCGGCGCCGTCGGGGGATCGGAGGGGCGGTCGGCCGCAACCGACGGCGGTCGATCCGGGTTCCGTACGAGGTGGTGACCGAGTATTGGCCGTGTCTTTATCACACTCGATTCGAAAGGGTTGGTACTGAATGAGCGAGGACCACCGGCCGGCGGCCGCGTCGGAGGCAGAGGAGTCGTTCGTCTTCGACGAGCTCGACCGGGCGGACGGCGACGGCGCGCTCGACGCCGCGCCCGACGGCCCCCCGGGAGCGGAGACGATGTCGCGGGAGGCGGTCGAGTCGGCCATCGTCGACGACGTGGTCGAACACTTCGCGGCCGACTACGACCCGGCGGCGCTGGGGATCGACACGCCGAGCGAGGAGTCGGTCCGCGGGCGGTGGTTCGACTTCGGCTATCTCGACGACTGCGAGGTCGTCTCCTGGCGGTGGTCGCGCCGACCGTACTCCTACACGGCCATCGTCTACGACCCCGCGGAGAACGAACACCGCTACCGCGCGGAGACGCCGGTGTTGACCGAGTTCGAGCAGTACGTCCGCGAGGACCTGACGCGGATCCTCCGGCAGGACCTGATGCACCGCGACGTGGGCGCCGAGGAGGAGCGCGACGAGATCTTCGAGCTGGAGGTCCAGCGGATCTTCGACGAGCACGCCGCGGCCGTCCCGGCGGCGACGCTGCTGCGGATCCTCTACTACCTGCGCCGGGACTTCGTCCGCTACGGGAAGATCGACCCGCTGATGGGGGACCCGGCGATCGAGGACATCTCCTGCGACGGGGTCGGCGTCCCGCTGTTCGTCTACCACGGCGACTACCGCGACCTGGAGACGAACCTCTCCTTTTCGGAGGAGCGCCTCGACGCGTTCGTGACCCGGCTGGCCCAGCGGGCCGGCAAGTCGCTGACCGCCGCGGACCCGCTACTGGACGCGAGCCTGCCCGACGGCTCCCGGGCGCAGTTCACCCTCGGCTCGGACGTGAGCCTCCGCGGCTCGACGTTCACGATCCGGCGGTTCTCGGAGGACCCCTTTACGCCGACCGACCTCATCGACTTCGGGACGTTCAGCCTCGACCAGATGGCCTACCTCTGGCTGCTCGTCGAGAACGACAAGTCGGTGATGTTCGCCGGCGGCACCGGGTCGGGCAAGACCACCAGCCTCAACGCCATCTCCTATTTCATCCCGCCGGGCAACAAGATCGTCTCCATCGAGGACACCCCGGAGGTGCGCCTGCCCCACGACAACTGGGTGCGCAACGTCACCCGCGAGTCCTCGACCGCGGAGGGCCGGGGCGCGGTGACGATGTACGACCTGCTGGAGTCGGCGCTGCGCCAGCGCCCCGAGTTCCTGCTCGTCGGGGAGATCCGCGCCAACCCGCAGGTGGCCTTCACGTTCTTCCAGGCCATCTCGACGGGCCACACCGCCTACACGACCTTCCACGCCGACTCCGCGGACGGCGCGATGCGCCGCCTGGAGAACGAGCCGCTGAACATCCCCCGGCAGATGCTGGGCAGTCTCGACGTGATCTCCATCCAGCGCCAGGTCACGCAGGGCTCCCAGCGCGTCCGGCGCAACCACAAGCTGGTGGAGCTGACGCCGACGAGCGACGCGGCGGGCGGCGTCGAGGTCCGCGACGTGTTCGAACGCGACCCCGCGGCCGACGAGATGGTCCAGCGGTCGGCCTCGTCGCTGCTCCAGGAAGTCAAATACGAGCGCGGCTGGGACGACGACCGGCTCAGGCGCGCGCTCTCCCAGCGCCGGGAGGTCCTGCAGTACCTCCAGCGGGCCGACATCAGACACCACGAGGAAGTGGGCCGAGTGATCCACACGTTCTACCGCCAGCCCGAGACCGTCCTCGAACGGGTCCGCGCGGACGAACTCGACCCCGCGGAACTCCCCGCCCACCGGACGGAGTGACCGATGCCCGGAGACAGCGACGATCCGACCGGTTCGTCCGACGACGACCCACGGGACGGGCCCGACGACCCGCCGACGGGCGACGGTGAAGGGGACGCCGGCACCGGCCCCGACCGCGACCCTGACCCCGACCGACCGCTGGACACCGGGACGGACGCTGACGGAGATACCACCGAGACGGACGCAGATGCAGAAGCCGACGACGAGTGGGGCGTCCGCCACGGGGCGGCCGGCGGCGACGAGTCGGACGGTGACGGCACGGACGAACGCGGGACGAACGAGAGGACAGCCGGGGACGCGGCCGACGACGGCACGGGCGTCGGACCCGACTCGCCGGGCGCGCCGGCAGAACGGGACGGCGCCCCGGCGGTCGAGTGGGACGACACCGACGGTGCGGCGGCGCGCAACCCCGAGGAGTCGTTCCTTGGGCCGACGGAGGCGACCGCGGGGTTCGAGTCGATCGACCGCGAGGACCTCCGGGAACACTACGGACCGGTCCGGACGTTCTTCAAGCGCCGCGCCGACGAGTACGGGCGCTTCCAGCGCCAACTGAGCCGCGCCTGGCTCCGGGACACCTACGACATCTACCTCACGAGGCTGGTCCACCGGATGGTGCTCGTGGTCGGCGTCGCCGTCGCGCTCGCCGCGCTCGCGGGCGTCGGCGTCCTCGTCGCGGGCCGCCTGTGGGGGCTCCCTACGCTCACCGGGGCGACCGGACTGTCGGCCCCCGTGCTGGCCGGGACCGTCGCCGGCGCCGTCCTCGCCGCCGGCCTCCTCGGGGCAGTGCTGTACTGGGTGTGGCGCCGCGTCTACCGGATCCAGACCCGCATCGGCCGCCGGCGGCGGGAGATCAACTACAACCTGCCCTACGCTATCACGTTCATGTACGCGCTCTCGCGGGCCGGCGTCAGCTTCGACCGGATCCTCGTCCGGCTGGCCGAGGCCGAGGAGACCTACGGCGCGGCCTCCCAGGAGTTCGACCGCGTCGTCCGCGATGTGGAGATGTTCGGCAACAACCTCTACATCGGGCTGGAGAACCTACGGACGGTCACGCCCAGCGACGAACTCCGGCGGTTCACGGACGACCTCATGACCGTGCTGGAGAGCGGCGGCGACGTGTCGGCATTCCTGCGCGACGAGGTCGACGAGCAGCTCGACGCGGCCGTCGAGGCCCAGGAGTCGTTCGTCGAGCGGCTGGAGCTGCTCAGCGAGGTGTTCGTCGTCGGGTTCGTCGCCGCGCCGCTGTTCGTACTCGTGGTGCTGATCGTCGTGAGCTTCCTCGGCGAGGACACGCTGACGGCGATCAAGTGGCTGATCTACGTCGCGATCCCGCTGGCGCTGGCGGGGTTCGTCGTGCTCGTGGACATGGTCAGCCAGCCGTTCCGGTCGGCCCCCGTGGAGTTCACGCCCGGCCGGGAGCGCCCGGACCCGCCCGAGCCCGCCGAGGGCGACCCCGAGTGGCGCGAGGACTACGAGCGCACCAAACTCATCCGCGGGCTGCAGGCCCGGCTGCTGGCTCAGGTCGGCCGGGTCCGCGAGGAGCCCGAGCGAGCGTTCCTGTTTTCCGTCCCGGTCGCCGTCGCGCTGCCGGCCGCCGCCGTGGCCACCGGGGCCGTCACGGCCAGCGTCGCCGCGGTGGTCGAGGACCCGGTGACGGCGACGACCCAGTTGGTGGTCGCGCCGCTGGTCCTCGCGACCGTCCCCGTCGCCGTCGGCTACGAGGCGCGCGTCCGGCAGGAGGCGGCCTTCCGGCGGCGCTTCCCGGACGTGCTCGACCTGCTGGCGACGAGCAACCGCCGCGGGCTGTCGCTGACCGCGGCCCTGGCCATCGTCGCCGACTCGACGACCGGCCGCGTCGGCGAGCAGTTCGAGCGGCTGCGCAACGACATCCGGTGGAACTTCGACACCGCCGAGGCCTTCGAGGCGTTCGGCGACCGCATCTCCTCGCCGGCGCTGACCCGGACGGTCAAGCTCATCGCCGAGGGGAGCCGCGCGACCAGCGACCTCCACGCGGTGCTGGACGTGGCCGCGACCGACACGACCGAGCGTGTCCGCCTCCGCCGCCAGCGCCAGCAGGCGCTGCAGTCGTACCTCGCCATCGTCGTCATCGGCTTCCTCGTCTACCTGCTGGTCGTGCTGATGCTGTCGGCGAACTTCCTCGACCCCATCGAGACCTACGCCGCCGAGATGCCCGCGGACATCGACCCCGGCCCGGTGAACGTCGCGGCCATCCCCGTCGACCAGCTCCGGATGGTGCTGTTCCACTCGGCGCTCATCCAGGGCTTCGGGAGCGGCCTGCTCGCCGGCAAGCTCGCCGAGGGCAGCCTCTACGCCGGCCTCAAGTACGGCGTCGGCCTGGTCGTCGTCGCCGTCGTCGCCTTCATGCTCATCTGATCCATGTCCAGAAACGAACCCACACCACGGTCGCCGTCGCCGCTCGCCTCCGGGAGCGACAGCCGTTGGGCTTCGCCCGGCTTCGGGGACGACCGCGCGGTCTCGCCGGTCGTCGGCGCCGTGTTGATGCTGGCGCTCGTCTTCCTGCTGGTCGGAGTCATCCAGACCACGGCCATCCCCGCCGCCAACGCCCAGCTGGAGTTCCGCCACAGCGAGGAGGTCAGGTCCGACGTGGTCGGCCTCGCGGCCACCGCCGACCGGGTCGCCGACGGCGGCCACGCCCAGCTCGCGCAGGTCGCCGTCGGCTTCCGCTACCCGACGCGGCTCTTCTTCGTCAACCCGCCGCCGGTCGCCGGCACGCTCCGGACGACCGACGCCCGGACGGTCACGGTCGACAACGCCCGCGCGACCGGCGAGACCGGCCACTACTGGAACGGGTCGGCCCGGACGTTCCGCACCCACAGCGTCGTCTACGCCCCCGAGTACAACGAGTACGGCGCCGCGCCGACGACCGTCTACGAGCCCTGGGCCGTCTACGGCCGCGCCGACGGGCGCACCCTCCCGCGGACGGCGACGGATCTCGTCGACGGCCGACGGATCTCGCTGGTCGCGCTCGACGGCCGCTACTCCCGGTCGGTGCCCGGTACCGTCGGCGTCTCGGTCACGCCGACCAGCGCCCCCGTCCGGACCGTGACCGTCGCCAACGCGACCGACCCCGACACCGGCGAGCCCGAACCCATCACGCTGACCGTCCGGACCGGGATCCGCAACGACACCTGGGCGGAGTTGCTCGACGAGGAGATGACTGACAGCGACGGACACGTCGCGGGGTTCAGCTGTCTGCGCGAGCCGCCCGAGCCCTGTGGGGAGTTGACGCTCACGCTCGAACCCGGGACCTACGAACTCCGCCTCGGCGAGGTGGGGATCGGCAGCGGCGCCAGCGAGGAGCCCGCAGCGTATCTCACCGACGTGGCAGGCAACGCGACGGCCGTCACCGAGACCGGCCGCCAGCGGCTCGCGGTCGAGGCGCGCGACCGCTTCGACAACCCCGTCAGCGGCGTCCCGGTGACCGCCACGGTCACGAACGGGTCCGGAGAGGTCCGGCCCACCTCGTCCGTGACCGACGAGGGCGGGCGGGCGACGTTCGTCTACCGGGCGCCCGAGACCGTCAACGAGACGGCGCCGGTCACCGTCCGCGCGCAGTTCGGCGCCGGCGACGCGCCCCGCAACGTCACGTTCGACCTTCTGCTCGTCGACCGGACCGTCAACGCGTCGGCGGGAACGGCCGGTGACGGTACCGGTGGCGCCCCCGGGGACGGCGGACCGGGCGACGGCGGCGCCGGCGACGGCACCAGCGCGGGCGCGGTCGGGACCGTCGGCGGGACCGTCGACAGCGGGCCCAGTCAGGGCGAGGGCCGCGAGGTAACCTTCTCGCTCGACGCGGATCGGTCAGTCACGGTCACCGGGATCTCGGTGCGGACGGGGAACGACCTCGCCGACGGGGAGTACGTCGAGCGGAACACGACGGTCGACGGGTCGGCGCTCCCGACCGAGGTGTCCGGCGAGTTCGAGGTCGCGCTTCGCGACGTCTTCAAGAGTGCCAATCGCCGCGGGAGCGGCGACCTCGGCGTCGGCGAGTTTGTCGATCCCGCCGAGGCCGACCTCGTCGTCACGCTCCAGTTCGACGACGGGAGTACGCTGGAAGTCGGGATCGGATGATCCATCCGCTTCGGGGTTTCGCTCGCTTACGCGTTGATCTCCCGGTCAATCCGTCGCCGGCTCGACGTGCAAAGCCCGGTTCTCGTGGGCGATCTGGACGTTGTAGGTGCCGGGTTCGTCCGGCCCGATCTCGAAGGTCACGGGTACGCGACCGTGGGCCGGGAGCGCCACTGTCCGGGTCACGGTCTCGGCGCCGACCGAGAGCGGCACCTCGTAGGTCCCCTCGACCCCGGCCGTGTTGACCACGGTCAGTGACACGGTCGTCCGCTCGTCGGTCGCGATCCGCTCCCGTTCGACGGCGAAGTCCTCGACGACGATAGCCCGCTTGGGCACCGTTCGCCTGACCACGAAGGTGTCCCCGGCGTCGAGCGCGAGGTCGTACGCGGGTTCGTCGGCGTCGTGGTCGAACTGCGCGGTGACGTCCTCGCCGAGTCGCTCACCGCCGTCGCTCGGGTCGAGGCGACGAACGGACCAGTCGACGAGCGTACTGGTCTCCCCGCTGAGCCGAGCGTCGTAGGTTTCTTCGGCCCCGAGCGTCGTGACGTGCCAGGTGTGGTCGTCCACCCGCTCGACCGTCGTCGGGCCGTCGACGAAGAGCCTGACGCCGTCGTCGAGCGGGTAGTACTGCTGGGTCGCCACCTCCGGGTAGGCCCCGGCGCCGTAGAGGTCCTGGCCGACCGCGCCGAGCGTCTCGAACATCGGTTCCAGCGCGCCGAACGGTTCGAGCGGGAGCGCCCAGTCGTGGTTGACCCGGCGGCCCGACTGGGGGGAAACGCCGTCGAACACCAGCGACGTATCGGGCTGGAAACGCGCCAGCGAATCCGCGAGCGACGACCCTTTGTGTCGCAGGAGTTCGCCGGTTAGCCGGCGGGCCTCCGGGGTCAGGGCGTCCCCGGCCTCGCGGAGGTAGCGGTCGAGGTAGTAGAGCAGCGACCACTCCTCCAGCGCGTTCGCGAAGAAGTTCCCCTCGTAGCCCTCCGGCGGCATCGCCTCGTTCAGGAGGAAGACGTTCCGCCCCGCGAACGAGCCGTACTCGGGGTCGAAGAAGTACGCGTGTCGGAGCACGTTCGCCAGCCCGATGTACGAGGCCTCGACGTAGCGGTCGTCGTCGGTCCGGTCGGCCAGTCGCGCCATCGCCAGCGGGGTCAGCGGGGTCGTGGTGAACTCGTAGGGGAGTTCGAACCCGTAGTCGAGCAACTGCTCGGCGGCGGCCTCGGCCTCCTCGACGTAGCGTTGCTCGCCCGTCAACTCGTGGTACTGCAACATCAGGTAGGCGTAGGCGCCGGTGCAGTCGTACTGGTAGCCGTCCCACTGTCGGTCGTCGGGCTCGTGGCCCGACAGCGAATCCACGTCGAGCCACATGGGGAACTCGTAGTCGAGCGCCCGGCCGACAGCGACCATCACGTCGGCGGTGTCGACGACCATCTCCGCGACGGCGTCGTCGTCGAAGGCGATGGCGAACTCGGCCGCCTGGACGACCGGCCAGAAGAGGTACCACGCGTCGACGTGGGTCAGCGTCAGCGGGGCCGGCGAGTTGCCGATCATGCCGGTGTTGCCGGCCGCGTCCTCGTAGTCGGGGTCGTAGTAGGTCTCGACGAGCGAGGCCACGTCCGCGGCCAGGTCGGCGGCCGCGTCGTCGTCGAACCGTTCGGCGTAGGCCCGGAACGGGGTGACGATACTCAGGACGGTCACGAGTTCGACGCCGCCCGGGTGGAACTGTCCGTCGTACTCGTAGCGGTTCTCGGGGGCGCGGACGGCGTCGAGGGTGTCCTCGCTGACCGCCGGCCAGTCGACCCGTTCGGGGTCCGGTCGGTCCAGCCGGTCGTAGATGGCCGCCAGGTCGGTGACGAACCGGTCGCAGTACGCGTCCGGGGCGTCGACCGGCGGCGCGTCGGGGGTGAGGACGAGTGTCGCGCCGTGGACCGTCAGCGGGTCGTCACCGGGGGAGTCGCCCGACGGCGCGTCGGACGGGTCCGGAGGGACGTAGCCGACCCGTTCGGCGGAGTCCGTGACGGTCCCGCGCATGGTCGTCCCGGTGCGTCGGAAGTACTCGTCGAGCGCGGGCCAGTCGGCGAGGTACAGACACGTCGCGTCGAGCGCGTCGACGCCCGCGTAGACGAACTGGTTCAGGTCGCTCGTCCCCGCTGCGGGGTTGCTCCCGGGCGTCCCGTCGAGGTACGAGGTGAACGCGTCGGCGTCGGCGTCGCCCGTGGCGCCCCGAACACCGAGTTCCGGGTCCCAGCCGGCCGTCGGGAGCGCCGCCGCGTCGTCGGCTCCCATCGTCACCTCGTAGGAGAGCGTCCCCGGGTAGTCCGAGGGGAGAACCAGCGAGAGGGTGTACGGCGCTCCGTCGAGCGTCCCCTCGACGGTGACACGCACGTCGCCCGCGTCCGTCCGGGTCGTCACCTGCGCGACGGAGCCGGCCGAGAGCGGGCCGTCGTCGGGACCGCCGGGTGACAGCGTCAGCGTGCCGCCGGGAGCGGAGCCCCCGTCGTCGGGTCGCCGTCGGATTTCCACGCAGTCGTCGTCGGGATCGACGGTGACGGCGAACGCCCCGGTTCGAGCGACCGCGCGCCCGGGCTCGTCCGCGGTCACCGCGACCGAATCCGCTCCCGTCATGGTCACAGGGAAGCCAGGTCGAGCGTCACTTCGTCGACGGCGAGCCTGAGCTCTTTTTTCACGCCGCCGTCGTCGCTGACCGCGTAGTTCGCCTCGAAGATCCCCGCGTCCTCGAACTTCGAGATGTGGACCGAGATGGTCCCCTTCGAGAGGTCGAGGGCGTCGACGAGTTCGTCGATGGTGTGCGGTTCCTCGGCGACGGTCCGCAGCAACCGCCACCGCGGTTTGGAGCCGATCGCGTCGGCGACCGCGAACACGTCCTTGTCCTCGACCGACAGTTCGACGCCTCCGTCGTCGGCGCCGGTCGCCGTCGGCATCCGTCTCGTGAAGTTGTTCTGGCCGCTCATTGTGACACTGACCCACGCTTCTCCATCGCCGAGCAAAAATGTATGGGGTGCTTTTGGATCTATCCAAATATAATTTGACGAATCCGATTGAACGGGTGCGGCTTTGGCACTTCACTACATTTAGGAGAGACGAACGCTATCATGTCAGTAATGACCACTGGGGACGCCCGCGGCTGGTGGGAGACGGAGGGTGTTCGAGCGGTGACGCTCTACCCCTGGGCGACGATGGACGTGGACTCGGTGCTCGCGGACCTGGCGGAGCGGAACGTCAACACCGTGATGGTGATCTGCAAGGAGAGCGACGGTCGGGTGTTCTACGACTCGGACACCGTCCCGAACCAGGTGCCCGAACGCGACCTGCTGGCGGAGTTCGTCGCGGCGGCCGAGCGGCGCGACCTCAGGGTCGTCCCCGTCTTCCTCGCGCTCACGGACAAGTACCTGCTCGAACAGCACTCGGAGTTCGTCCAGGTGGCCCGCGACGGGACGGCCATCCGGTATCCGAACGTCTCCTTCGAGTGGATGCACTGGGTCTGTCCCAGCCGCGAGCCGGTCAGGGACCACCTCCTGACGCTCGCGGAGGAGATCAGCGAGTACGACATCGACGGGATCCGCTTCCAGCACCTCGAGTACCAGCCCATCCGCAACGGCGAGAGCGACTACCTCTCCTGTTACTGCGACGAGTGTCTCGGTATCGAGGACGGCGACGAGACGGCCCAGCGCGACCACGGCGAGTGGATCGACCACCGCGTCTCGACGACGACGGACCTCCTGTCGTCGCTGGCTGCGCCGTTCGACGACGAGCAGATGGTCAACCTCCAGTTCGAGGTGTACTCCGACATGGAGTCGACGCTCCGGGACAGCCGCGAACAGCTCGGGCTCGACATCGAACGGCTCGCCGAACACGTCGACACGCTCTCGCCGCGGACGGCCCACGTCGACATGGGCGTTCACCCCCTGTGGGTCCGGGACGTCACGCGCTCTCTCCGGGACGCCGTCGGGAAGCCGATCGTCCCGTCGATCCGGACCGCCAGCAGCGACGACCCCGGGGACCACCTGAGCCAGGGCGAACTCCTCACGGCCATCCAGATGGCGCTTCACGGGGGAGCCGCCGGCGTGAGCCTGTTCTCGGCCGGCGCGAACATCGGCCGGATCACCGACGACCAGTGGACCGTCGTCGAGGAGTCGTTCGAGGGACTCGCCGACCTGAACGGTCGATAAACGCCGGCGAGCATATCGAGATACGATCCGTCCCGAGGGAGAATCGAGAAACGACCGTCTCGGGGTGGGGCCTTACCGGCAGTCGTCGAGGTACGACAGCGCCCGCGGTACGGCGGTCGCGTCGTCGGTTTCGCCCTCCCACTCCAGCGTGACGTACCCGTCGTAGCCGGCGGCGGCCAGCGAGTCCAGTTCCTCGGCGTAGTAGGGATGTTCGGGGTCGCGACCGCGCTCGTCCACCGCGTCGTACGCGGCGTGGACGTGGTCGGCGAGGTGGCGAGTCCGCTCGATCGACGGGCGACCGTCGACGTAGTTCGCCAGGTCCAGGACGAAACCGAGGCCGCCGTTGACCCGGCGGCGGACGCCGAAGACATCGTCGGCGGTCCGGATCAGCCCGTCGTGGTTGTGGTTCTCGACCGCGAGAGTCGCCTCACAGGTGCGGGCGTGGTCGAGACACTCCTGCAGGCACCGTCCCACGTCGCGCCAGACCGCGGGGTCGCCGTGTTCGCGGTCGTGGAGGCCGGGAAAACCGGTGAACGCGCGCACGACGTCAGCGCCCAGCACGTCCGCTCGGTCGGTCCACGCGGTGACGTGGTCGACGTCTTCCCGACGGTCCGAGCGGTCGGGCTTCGCGAAGTCGTTGTAGAACACCGAGAGGCAGGCGACCTCGACCCCGTTGTCGGCCGCCGCGTCGCGGACCTCGCCCAGCGTCGCCTCGTCCCCACCGGGGAGGTGCTCCTCGATGAGTTCGACGCCCTCGACCGGGAGATCGCTCCCGGCGCGCTCGAGGAAGCCGAACACGTCGAGGTCGCCGCGCTCGAAGGCGTCGTGGTAGGAGTAGCTCGAACAGGCGAGTTTCACGCGTCCCCCTCCAGCGGCAACGAGACCGGGCGTCGCGCCTCGGCGGCCCGGTAGATCGCCAGGACGAGTTCCAGCGCGTCCCGTCCCTCGCGGGCAGTCACCGGCGGTTCCTCGCCGTCGAGTGCGGCGTCGACGAACCGCGCGATGGGGCTCCGATACTCGGGGACCGGGACGTCGACGCGCCCGCGGTCGTCGTCGAGGTCGACAGTCAGCTCGCCGGCCACCTTGTCGACGGTGAGGACCCCCTCGGTCCCGACGACCTGCGTCTCGATGCGTTCGGGATCGGTCGTCCAGGACACCTCGAAGGTGCCGAGCCCGCCGTCGGCCAGTCGCATCGTCGCGACGGCGGTGTCTTCCACGTCGGCGTCCATCGCGAGTGTCGCCGTCTCGGCGGTCACGGACTCGACGTCGCCGGCGAGCGACAGCACGAGGTCCGCGTTGTGGATGCCGATGTCGACCATCGCGCCGCCGCCCGACGCCTCGGCGTCGGTGAACCAGGTCGACCGCGGGGCCCACCCCTCGGGACCGCTGTGGCTGAATCGCGCGCGGATCGTCTGAATATCGCCGACGAGCCCGCTCTCGAGCACCGACATCGCCTTCTGGTAGACCGGGGCGAAGCGCTCGGACTGGTCGATCATCAGGATCCCGTCGCTCGCGTCCGCGGCCGCGACCATCTCGTCGGCCTCGGCCAGCGTCGTCGCCATCGGCTTCTCGCAGAGGACGTGCAGGTCTTCGGCCAGCGCCGCGGTGACCGCGTCCGCGTGCAGATGGTTCGGGAGGCAGACGCTGACGGCGTCGACGGTCCCCGACTCGACGAGGTCGCCGGTGTCGGTGAAGGTGTGCTCGGCGCCGACTTCGTCGGCGACGGCGCGCGCTTTCCGTTCCTCGACGTCACAGACCGCGGTGACCGTGGCGTCGGAGTGGTCGGCGTACCCGGGCAGGTGGAACCGCTGGGCGATCGCACCCGTGCCGATGACCCCGACCCGGAGGGTGTCCTCGTCTACGCCCTCGTCGGGCGAATCGATCATGATCTCGCGTTGCATACGCGTCCAAGAGCGCGTGGGGCGGGCTTAACGGTACGCGAGTGTTTGATGGCGACAAAATGTCTTTGGATGTATCCAAAGAGTCGCCAAATTATAAATCACCATAAACCGCTTGTTTGGGATGTCATGGAACCTCATGATCGCAACGCCTACTCGCGGCGTCGAGTGGTGAAAGGCATCGGGCTGACCGGTGTCACGCTCGGTCTCGCGGGTTGTTCGGGCGACACCGACGGCGGCGGTGGTGACGGTGCGAGCGACGGCGGTGACGGCGGTGATGGGCAGGGCGGCGCCACCAGTAGTGACGAGACTCCGTCCCCCGAACCCGTCGAATCCACCTGGAAGGGCGTCCTCACGAAGCCCGGCGAGGACGGCCAGCACAACCCCTGGGGCAAGAACTACAACTTCGACGGGTTCTTCCTGTACGACCACCTGGGCCGGTACCACGGGAACAACCACGAGTTCGTCGGGTTCGTCGCGGACGACTGGAGCGTCGACGGGACGACAGCGACGCTCCAGCTCAGGGACACGTACACCTGGCACGACGGCGACCCGGTGACCGCCGACGACCTCGTCACACAGCTGGACATCGAGTCGCTGCTCGGGTCCCCCTTCGACACCGTCGACTCCTACGAGAAGACGGGCGAGCGAAGCATAGAATTCTCGCTGAGCAAGCCGGCCAACGAGTTCATGGTCCTCAACCAGATCCTCAGCCGCCGGCTCCAGGCCAAGACGAGCATCTACGGCGAGTTCGCCGAGCGAGCGCGTGACGCCGGGAGCGAGGAGGAAAAGCAGGCGGTCATCACCGACCTCCAGGAGATGGAGCTGCAGTTCGGGGCCGAGAAACACCCCATCGGGAACGGCCCCTGGCAGTTCAAGAGCGCCTCGAACCAGGAGTGGACCTTCGAGCTCTACGAGGACTACGACAACGGCCACTTCAGCGCCGACGAGCGCAACTTCAGCCAGGCCGGCTGGCGCTACGTCCCGAGCAAGTCCAAGCGGTCGCTCGCGCTCGCGAACGACAGGATCGACTACTGGACGAAGACCCACCCGACCCAGGCCCAGATCGAACAGCAACCCGACGCCGTCGACTGGAACAAGGTCCCGCTGTACAACGGCTACGGGCTGGTCGCGAACTTCAACAAGGAGCCCTGGGACGACCGCCGGGTCCGCCAGGCGATGCTCTACGCGATCGACTTCGGGCTCGTGGCGGAGAACACCTCCGGCGCGTACCAGCGCGACGCTATCGAGATCCCCTGCGGCGTCTCGAACAGCATGCTCGACACGTACCTCGGCGACGCCCAGGACCAGTACCTCACCTACGAGAAAGACCGGGAGAGAGCGGCGCAACTCCTGCGCGACGCGGGCTTCTCGAAGTCCGACGGCACCTGGCAGAAGCCCGACGGCGAGCCGTTCGCCCCCACCATCAAGGAAGGGCGGGGCGGCTACTGGGTGTCTATCGGCCAGAACGTCACCAGTCAGCTGGACAACTTCGGCGTCGACGCGGAACTCCAGAAGGTCGGTCACACGCAGATGTACGGCGAGATCGTCCCGAACGGGAACTTCGACGTCATCGGCGACTGGTGGTCCGGCGTGTGGTTCCAGGCCGGCTATCCCGGCTATCACATCCGCGCCGTGACGCTGGGCTGGTGGGCGGACCAGACGAACTATCCCGAACAGATCGACATTCCGATGCCCGTCGGTGACCCGAACGGCTCGACCGAGACGGTCGACGTCGCCCAGCTGTTCGAGGACCTCTCGACGGCACAGGACCCCGCGGAAGAACAGCGTCTCAACCGGAAGGCCGCGTGGCTGTACAACATGACGCTGCCGAAGATGCCGATCACCGTCGAGCACGACATCAACCTCTTCGACACCAAAAACTGGGAGCTCCCCCCGCTCGACGGCGAGCTCATGCAACAGGGCGAACCCCACTGGTGGGCCGACCGGATGGGCGAGATCCAGGCCCGGACCAAGTAGCGCGGTCGCCCGTCACTCATCATGGCAAGTAACCGTTACTACGCGAAACGAATCGGGCAGTCGTTCGTCACGGTGTACGCCGTCGTGACGCTCTCGTTCGTCCTCATTCGACTGATGCCCGGTGGGCCCATCGACTACCTCCGGGCCCAGTACATGCGACAGAACCTCAACCAGGAGGAGATCCAGCAGAAGATCGCCCTCTACACCAACATCGAGACGGACGCGCCGATGTGGGAACAGTACGTCGAATACATGGCCGCGCTCGCGCAGTTCGACTTCGGGCGGTCCATCTTCTACGCGGAGCCCGTCGCCGGCCTGCTGGGAGGCGCCGTCCCGTGGACGGTCCTGTACATGTCCATCTCGCTGTGTCTGATGTTCGCGATCGGCGTCTCGATGGGCGCGTTCATGGCCTACCGCGAGGGGAGCCGGTTCGACACCGCCTCGACGCTCCTGTCGATCGTCGCGAACTCGGTCCCCTACTACATCGCGGCGATCCTCCTGCTGTACCTGCTCGGGTTCGAGTGGTCGGTGTTCCCGACGGCCGGCCGGATGAACCCGCAGACGAGCGTCGGACTCAACCTCCCGTTCGTCGTCGGCGTCCTGACCCACGCGGCGCTGCCGGTGCTCTCGCTGGTCGTGACCGGATTCGGCGGGAAGGCCATCACCATGCGAGGCAACGCGATCAGCGAACTCGGCGAGGACTACCTCCGGGTGGCGCGCCTGCGCGGGCTGCCCGAGCGCCGGATCGCGCTCCGGTACGTCGCCCGCAACGCCATCCTCCCGATGTACACGGGCATCATGATCTCCATCGGGACGATGTTCGGCGGGTCGGTCATCCTGGAGAAGATCTTCGCCTACCAGGGCGTCGGCTACTACGTGTTCAGGTCGATATCGTCGCGCGACTACCCACTGATGATGGGCGGGTTCATCCTCATCACGGTCGCGGTCGTCATCGGCGTCCTCATCGCGGACCTGACCTACGGGAAACTCGACCCCCGCGCCGGAGGTGAGAGCGATGAAGCGTACTGACGACGGGACCGGCGACGACGACGGGGACAGCGACGAGCGCTTCCAGTCGTTCGCCGCGTCGGGCGGGGACGACCCCTCGTCGTCGGACCCCCGGGCGGTCTCGACCGACGGCGGCGCGGCGGGGTCGGTCTCGCCGTTCGAACGCGTCGCCGACGACAGCGTCGAGGGGACCGACCGGCTCCGCCAGCTCGTCGACCTCTGGCTGCTCGCGCCCGCCCGCATCGTGTGGTCGGACTGGCGGGCCCGCGCCGGAGCGGCTATCATCCTCCTGTTCGTCCTCATGGGGACCGTGGGGCCGCTACTCGTGCGGTACCCCGAGCCCAACACCGGGCCGCGACTGCTCGCGCCGTTCCAGAACTGGGCGTACCCCCTCGGGACCGACCCGAAGGCCCAGGGCGTCTTCGCCAGCGTCGTCCACGCGACGCCGGTGATGCTGAAGATGATCCTCGGCGGTGCCGTCTTCTCGATCATCGTCGCGACCGCCATCGGGATCGTCTCCGGCTACAAGGGCGGCTGGACCGAGACGGTCCTGATGACGATCACGGACATCATGATGACCATCCCGGGCCTGCCGCTCATCATCGTCGTGGCGGCGATCGTCCAGCCCGAGAGCCCGATCGTGGTCGGGGTGCTCGTCTCCATCAACGCCTGGGCCGGCCTGGCGCGGGCCGTCCGCTCGCAGGTGCTCACGATCCGCGACGCCCCGTACGTCGAGGCGTCGCGGACGATGGGACTCGGGGTCCCGACCATCCTCGGGCGGGACGTCCTCCCGAACCTGATGCCGTACATCCTGGTGAACTTCGTCGGGGCGGCCCGCGGGGTCATCTTCGGCTCCGTGGGGCTGTACTTCCTCGGCGTGCTCCCGTTCTCGAACCTGAACTGGGGCGTCATGATAACCCGGGCGTACAACTCCGGGGCGCTGTACTCCGACTCGCTGCGCCACTGGTTGCTCGCCCCACTGTTCACCGTCGTGTTCCTCTCGTTCGGGCTCATCCTGTTCGCCCAGGGCTGTGACCGGCTGTTCAACCCGCGCGTGCGAGCCAAACACGCGTCGACGGTCGACGACGACGAGGAACCGAGCGACGGACAGGCCGCTACGACCGCGACTCGAACGTAACCATGTCACGGACAGACCCAACTGCCGATACCCAGACGGACCGAGCCGAGACGGAAGTCGCCGGCCCGGGAACGTCGACACCCACGGCGGACGACCCGATCCTCGAACTACGGGACGTGAGCGTCACGTTCGACATGAGCCGGGGGGTGTCCCGCGTGCTCGACGACGTGAGCGTCGACGTGGCCAGACAGGAGATACTCGGCGTCGTCGGCGAGTCCGGGTCCGGCAAGTCCATGTTCGCCTCGGCGCTGCTCGACGCGGTGGTCGACCCGGGACAGCTCTCGGGAGAGATCGTCTACCGGCCCGACCCCGACACGGAGATCGACGTGCTGGGCCTCTCCGACTCGGACCTGAAGCGCCTGCGCTGGGAGGAGATCGCCATGGTCTTCCAGGGCGCCCAGTCGTCGTTCAACCCGACGCTGTCGGTCCGGGGCCACTTCGTCGAGACGCTGAAAGCCCACGACTACGACGTCGACGCGGGACTGGAACGGGCCAGGGACATCATCTCGGACCTCTACATGGACCCCGACCGGGTGCTCGACTCCTACGCGCACGAGCTGTCGGGCGGGATGCAACAGCGGGCGCTCATCGCGCTGTCGCTCGTGCTCGAACCGAACGTGCTGGTGATGGACGAACCCACGGCGGCGCTGGATCTCCTGATGCAGCGGTCCATCCTGAGCCTGCTGAACGAACTGCAGGAGAAATACGACCTGACCGTCGTGTTCATCACGCACGACCTGCCGCTCGTCGCCGGCCTGGCCGACCGCCTGGCCGTGATGTACGCCTTCGAACTCGTCGAGGTGGGACCGGCCCGCGAGACGGTGCTCGACGCCGCTCACCCCTACACCAGGGCGCTGTTGCGCTCGGTCCCGAACCTGGACATCCCCCTCGACGAGATGCAGGCGATCGAGGGGTCGGCCCCGGACCCGGTGAACACGCCGGAGGGGTGCAGTTACCACCCCCGGTGTCCGCTGTCGACCGAGGAGTGTCTGGTCTCCGATCCGGAGTTCCGGGCGGCCGGCACCGACCACCACGTCGCCTGTTTCCACCACGAGGATGCGGCCGAGGGCGTCCCGTTCGACATCGAGGACCACGCCCCCGAGGAGGAGGCGGAGTGGCCATGAGTGCGGAGCCGGTCGTCTCGCTGTCCGACGTCGAGGTCCACTTCGACCAGAACGATGGGCTGGTCGACCGACTCCGCGGGGACGGCAAGGCCCCGGTCCGGGCGGTCGACGGCGTCTCGCTGGACATCGAGGAGAACGACGTCGTCGCGCTCGTCGGCGAGAGCGGCTGCGGGAAGACCACGCTCGGGAAGGCGGCGATCGGGCTCCAGCGACCGACCGACGGCCAGGTACGGTACCGCGGACAGGACGTCTGGGACGCCTTCGACGGAACCGGCGACACGACGGTCGACGCGGAGGATATCCGCAGGTCCCTGCAGATCGTCCACCAGGACCCCGGGTCGTCGCTCAACCCCAACCAGACGGTGATGGCGACGCTCGCCGCGCCGCTGAAGCGCTGGTACGACGACCTCTCGCGGGAGGACCGCCGCGCTCGCATCCTCGGGATGCTCGAGACCGTCGGGATGGAGCCGCCGGCGGACTACGCCGAGCGGTATCCCCACCAGCTCTCCGGCGGCGAGAAACAGCGCGTCGCGCTCGTCCGCGCCCTGCTGATGAACCCGGACCTCATCCTCGCCGACGAGGCCGTCTCCGCGCTGGACGTCTCCCTGCGCGTCGAGATGATGGACCTGATGCTGGAGCTGCAGAACCAGTTCGACACCTCCTTCCTGTTCATCAGCCACAACCTCTCGAACGCGCGGTATCTGACCAAGCGCGCCGGCGGGCGGATCGGTATCATGTACATGGGCGAACTCGTCGAGGTCGGCCCCGCAGAGGAGGTTCTGCAGGACCCCAAACACCCCTACACGCGGGTCCTCAAGTGGGCGACCGCCAACCTCCACCCGGACTACGTTCAGGTCGAGGAGCCACCGGTCCGGGACATCGACATCCCCGACCAGACCGACCCCCCGAGCGGCTGTCGGTTCCACACGCGCTGTCCCGTCGCCAGGGAGGCCTGCCGCGAGGAGCACCCGTCGCTCGGTGACGACGGCGGCCACGCCGCGGCCTGCTTCCGGGACGACGATTCCCACCGGTACTGGTCGAGCCCCGAACTCGACGACTAGCGGTCCCGCGCTCGCCGACGGCCGGTTCGTCGGCCGGCCGGTACGCAGGAACGGGGCGCTTTCCCGCGGCGTGGACGACGTGCTGCCTGGATTTCGTCCGGTGTCGTGAATCCCAGTACGGACGGTGTGTTCACTCGGGTGTCCGTTTCGTGACCAGTATCCGGTCTCCACCGTGGAAGCTGCCGTGTCTTCGTCGTCACCCCCGGTTCAATCGAAGACGCTCTCCTCGTCGTCCTGGTCGTCCTCGAAGGGGCGCCACCCGACGTAGATGATGATCAGGGACCCAACGACGGGGATCAGGAGGAAGGCGACGCTCAGCTGGACGGCGACCGCCTCGGCACTCCCCGCTTCGACGTAGAGCAGGGAGAACGCGAGCAGGAGGGCGAGCGTCGCCCCCATCGCCAGCGTGACGGTCCAGAAATTGATCCCCTCGTCCATCGATTCGTCTTCGTCGTCCATCGGTAAAACGTCTCCGCGGCTGTGGTCAGAACAGGAGGGCGCCGCCGGCGCGCTCGTCGACCGCCACGCGAAGCGGGTCGGCCGCGTCGACGCGGAGGTCCCCGAGCGCCTCCCGGACAGTTCCCGTCTCAGTACACTGCAGGTCGACGGTGCGAGACTCGTCGGTGGGGTTGAGGACGTAGAGCAACCAGCCGGCGTCGGTCGCGTGGAGTCGCGTCTGGACCGCCCCGTCCGAACACCGAACGGTCGGACTCGCCCCGCCCCGGTCGAACAGGTGCGAGAGCGTCGACCGGACCGCGCCGAGCGCGTCACTGTCGGTCGCTGCACGGCCGAGAAGGGTACCGACGGCCATCGCCGTCCCGTCGCCGTGCGAGTCGACCGTCGCGCCGACGCCGCCGTCGCTCCAGCGACCGAGCGCGGTCGCGGTCGTGGGGTCGAAGACGTCGCGTCTCGCGGCCGCCGGAGCGGTCGCGACATCGGGCGTTCCGCCGTCGGCCGAGACTGCCGCTCGCGCGTCAGCGACTTCCAGCGTCTCGTCGTCCGCGTACCGGGTGGTGCGCAGGCGCGTCCCGAAGACCTCGTCCAGGTCGTGGCCGGGCGATTCACGGAGGCATCGACCGTTCTCGTCGTAGACGGCGGGCGCACCGCCGGTGACGAGCGTGCCGCCCCCGTCGACGTACGCCTCGATAGCCTCGACGGTCGACGGTTCGAGCAGGAGCGGAAAGGGGAGGTAGACGGCGTCGTACCCGTCGAACTGGTGGGGCTTGGCGAAGTCGACCTGATAGTCGGTCGCCCACAGCGCCCGGTAGACACCGCGGACGGCCGTCGCGAACTGCTCGGTGTCCTTCTCGGCGACGTAGTTGAACAGGGGCGCCTCCGCGAGGGTGCCGACGGCGACATCGCCGCGGACGGGTTCGGACGCCTCGAGGACGGGTCGCTCCGAGACGAGGTCGGCGAACGAGGCGGCGACTTCGGTGCGCTCCGTTCGCGACCCGTCCCGACGGACGAGGCCGAACCCGGGGCTCTCGTGGCCGAGCAGCTCCGGCCGGTACTGCCAGTAGAGCAGGCCGGTCGCCCCGCCGGCGAGCGCGTTCCAGTTCCACAGCGCCATCGACTCCGGGTCGGGGTCGGGGCCTCTCGTCAGCCCCATGGGGTCGATACTGTTGCCGCTCCGGACGTGCCCGCCCTGAAGCTCCGTCTGCCAGAACGGCTTCTCGCCGGCGGCACCCCTGGCGACGTCGAGCATCAGGTGGTGGTCGAGCGTCTGCCGTTCGGCGTCGGTCGTGATCTCGGGATGGTCGGGCCCCCAGTGAGGGAACGTCGTCGTTCCCCACTCGTCGACGGTATCGGCCGACCGCCAGTCGTCGTTGAACCGGTGGGGCAGGTCGCCGAGATTGCCGGAGATGCCGTGCGCGCGGACCGACGCGGTCGCGTCGCTCTCGTCCAGGGCGCTCGCTCGCCACTGCATGTGTTCCTGCTGGGAGTCGAGGCGGAACCGCAGCCAGTCCAGGTACCGGGGGTACCCGCCGTGGTATTTCGGCGGTTCGACCTGGGACCACGACGTGTATCGCGTCTCCCAGGCCTCGTTCAGGCCGTCGATGTCACCGTACCGGTCGCGAAGCCAGTCCTCGAACTTGTCCCTGCAGGCTTCGCAGTAACAGAATCGCTTGTCGGGAAAGTGGAGGTTCGGCTCGAAGAACGCCTCGTCCCACGTCGTGTAGGAGGTGACCGTCGGGTCCTCGGAGTAGCGGCCGGCCAGCCGTCGCGTGAACCGCTCGGCGTGGTCGCGGACCGCGTCGTGGTTCAGACAGAGTCCGGGCCACCCGCCCCCGGGCGTGTTCGGCCGTGCCCGCACGTCGACTTTCCCGCCGTCGTGGTCCTCGTAGCGGGCTTCGGGGTACCGGTCGACCAGCCAGTGGGGTGCGTTCTCCAGAATCAGCGAGATGACGACGTCGAGATCGCGCTCACTGGCGAGTTCGACCAGTTCGTCGAGTTCGCCGAAGTCGAACTCGTCTTCGGCCGGGTGAGCGTGATTCCACATCGCCCACAGTTTCACTGTGTTGAACCCGAGATCGGCCATCTGAGAGAGGTCGTCGGCCCAGGTGTCCGACGGCGGATTCGGAGGACGGTAGTACTGAGCGCCGTACGCGAACATTGTCGAATTGTGGGCGAGTAAATTATTTAATCGTACGCCTGAATTCGGATATTTCCAAAGATAGTTTGTACTCTTCTAGTGGATCCGTATCGGGCGCCACGGCCGGGACGACGGCTCGCGAGAACGCGGAATCGTGGGGTCGTAGCGCCGAGAGAGCGCCCGCCGACACGACTCACGCCGATCTGCCATAGAGATCAACGGCTACTGTTGGACCGTGGAATGATCTCAGTTGCAGTAGGGTGCAGTAGTGGTGAGCAAACAGATAGAATCGTTTATTCCAGCGCTTTCAGGTTGTGAACGGGGTCGAGCCAGTCGACGGTCTCGGCGGTCGGTTCGACGGCCTCGGCGATCGCCTCGGCGGGTTTGTAGGCCATCGGCGCCTCGTCGAGGACGTCGTCGACGACCGACTCCGAATAGACCCCGTCCATCGCCGCCTCGAACGCGTCGAGCGAGAGTTCCTCGTGGGCCTCGCGGCGCCCCATCACGCGACCGGCGCCGTGGGGGGCCGTCCGGTGGTAGGCCTCGTTGCCCTTCCCGCGGGCGAGCAGCGACCCCTCCGCCATGTTGAACGGGATCACGAGTCGCTGGCTACTGACCCTGTTAAGATGGCTTTAGTTCAGTATACGCTTTATAAGTCTCTGCCCACTTGTATTCAAAGCCAGGCGGTGCTTTCCCTGCCCATTCTAAGAGACGGGACGTATCTTCTACGTTGAATACAAATCTTCCATTTCGATGCGTTGGTTCGAAGCCCACGTCTTGAAACAAGTTTGTGATGAATTCAGCTCGGTCTTGTTCATTTTTACAGACGATTGTTGCACGAGGATTCGTTGCTTTCTCTCGTATATTGAGTGTCCCATCACCACAATACCATTGCTGGAACATTGCCGGTGTTAATGAGAGATTGGATGGATACCGCTTTTGCTCAGTATCATACCAGCTACGGAATCGGTTTAACTGTGGTGACCGACGGGTGACAAGAAGATATGAGGGTTGCAGGGCTGTTGAATTACGGATGGGCTTCAAAGGTGCATCTTTCGCTCTTTCCAATTGTTCCGACGCACTGTGTTTTAATTTCACCCCCGTAGAAAATGGTTTCAGTCGCTGATCTAACCACTGGAGGTATTCTCGATTGGCCATCTCAATGGCGATACAACAATTCGTCCCATCACGGAGTAGTGTGCCATCCCCCATTAGCACTCCTGTCAGTAACTCCAATTGAGTTGACGAAAGAGTTGGCCATCTGCACGAAGAATTGTTCCAATGCTTCCCAATATGAGCAAATCTTTTTTCGCATCCCTTACATTCGACAGTATGAGTTTCCCCAACTCCGGCTAATTCCTTAGCTCGCGTCCAGCTTCCAAACCGGTTCACAGCGCCCGTATAACTCGGAAACCTGTCGTCCTCATCGAAAGTCGTTGGAGTTACCTCACCATGTATCTCATCGCATTTCCGAAGTGATCCTAGCCATTCTTCATCAGAATACGTCATTTTGATTTAATATTACGTATTGTCATGAACCGATGGTCAATATCTACAATTGGAAGGATATTCTCTAACATTGGACATGAATCTTTGTAAGCACTGGGCGCTTCATCAATTGGAATATACTCTGTGTAAATATTTACCGCATCTGCATTTATATTTTCGTCATTAAGGACTTCTTTTGCCTCTGTTCTCCCCATCTGTCGCCCAGCACCATGCGGTGCTGTCTTGTGCCACGACTCATTCCCAAGACCTCTACAAATCACAGATCCATCTGCCATATTGAACGGAACAACCAGCCGTTGATCTTCGCGAGCAGCAGTTGCACCTTTGCGAATTACAAGATCCTGAGCATCAATCAGATTATGGGGGCTTTGAAGCGCTCGACCGGGTCGACGCCGAGCGCCTCGCAGATGGCCTCGCTCATCAGCTCGCGGTTCCAGCGGGCGTACTGCTGTGCGAACAGCATGTCGACGTAGTAGCCGTCGGCCTCGCGACCCTCCAGCCAGTCGAGCGCCTCGTTGCGGTCGCCCCCACTGGGATTCGAGAGCGTCCGGAACACCTCGTCGATGCGGTCGTCGGCGAACTCCTCGCGGATGCGCTCCTTCCGGAGGTGGGACTCGCCCATCCCGCCCGTCACCCACGCCTGGAGGTCGCTATCCGAGACCGACTCGGGGTCGAACTTCACGTACGCGGCGTACTCGTCGGGGATCGACGAGCGGATGGCGTCCGCCTCCCGCCGCTCGGTCGCGCGGGCCTGCCAGAACTCGGCGACGGCCTTGCCGAGGTAGCGCGACCCGCTGTGGACGACCAGCCAGTACTCGCCCGATTCGCGAGCGCGGGCGAACTCGACGAAGTGATTACCTCCTCCAAGACTGCCCGCGCTCCGGATGACGTGGCCCATACCGGCGCGGCCGGTCAGCACGCGGTCACAGAGCGTCTTGAAGTACTCGCCGTCGTAGCCGTCGAAGTCGAACTCGACGGGGTCGACCGACCGGCCGAAGCGCTCGCTGACGGCGGCGTCGAACGACTCGAAGACCTCGTTGGCCCGTTCGAAGGGGAACTCGTCGACGAGGTGGACCGACGCCTCGTAGTCGTGGACCGACCGCCCCATCGGGACCGCCTCGCGGACGCGGCGCTCGCGTTCGGCATCGGATAGCGGGAGGTCGTCGCCGAGATTCGTCGCGGCCATGCCACAGCCGACGTCGACGCCGACGATGTTCGGGACGACGCGGTCGGGGAGCGGCATCGTGAACCCGATCGGCGCGCCGGCGCCCCAGTGGGTGTCCGGCATCACGCGGACGGGCTCGGTGAACGCCGGGTGGTCGACCAGTTCCTGGATCTGCGCCAGGCAGTTGTCCTCGACGAGTGACTCGTCTTCGACCAACACGCGAGCGGTCGTGTGCTCGCCCTCCAGTTCGATCGTCATCGCGGTACCGAGAAATCGGAGGGAGCGCCGAGTAAGCCTTCCGGCGCCGTGTGAGGGTGTATCAGTGCTGTCGAGAAGACACCGGGTTCGACGGGTCGATCGCCATCAGTTGTCATCGACCGACGATTCCAGTTCGGACAGCGCCCGCTGGAACCGTTCTCGATGACCGGGCGCGCCCGTCTCGGCCCGCTCTGCGAGGAATGCTGTGTGGGATTCGCTCTCTGTCAAGTCGAGGTCGGCTTCGGTGAGACACTCGACGTAGGCGTCCAGTGCCTGCTGGAACACGCTGGCGTAATGGTCGTACGCCGCGTCGACGAGATTCATGTTGTCGTCGATGCCGGCGACAAGGCCGCGATAGACGGCCGCACCCTGTCGATACCGCCCCCGTTCGCGGTAGCGGTCGCCGAGTTCGGTGAACTGACTGAAGTCGATCGCTTCGGTCACGACGGGGTATTGTTCGGTGTGTTCCTCGAACAGTTGGTCGACTTTGACGCGGTACTCGTCGTGAGACTTCCCCTCTGCGGTCCCGAATCGGGCGAGAAACCGGTCGAGCAGGTCGCTGTCCGAGCGAGTTCGTCGCGGACGAACGCCCGCAACGCTTCGTCGTCGACGGTCTCGAAGGCGTCGTCGATCCGGTCGCCCTCGTCGGATGGCACGTCGTCCGCGACCGAGAGCAGGACCGCGACGACGTGTTTGCAGTGGCCCGGTCCGTCGTAGGGGCAGCTACACGAGGGATCGTAGTCGGCTTCGGCGAGCGAGAGACGCAGGTCTACAGTTGTGATCCCTCCACAGTGGCGGTGACGGTGTCGTCGACGCGTGTCCGCTCGCGGACCCGACCCTTGGCGTAGTAATTCTCGCAGCGCTCGAAGACGTCGTCGGGATACAACTCTTGAACGTCGGCCCGGTCCACGGTCGGGTGGTTCTCGTCCGTCATGGGTCACTCGTTGCGGGAGATCGAAACCAGTTGTCCGTCGGTGAACTTCGCCTCTAAGCTGACGTACTCGCCGTCGAGTGAGGTGTGGAATTCGAACGTTCCGTGGTACTCCGTATCCGTCCACCCGTGATGGGTCTTCCGTCGACTGCCGCGCATCTTCTCCATCGGGCTCTCGAAGCCGCCGATCTCCTCGTCGTACCCCGGCCGCTCCTCTTCGGGCACGCGTTCGTACTCGGCGTCTTCTTCGAACAGGCGGCCATCTGCAGTGACCTTGTAGTTGGCCATCATCGGCTGCCGGCGGGCGAGTGATTTGGTCTGCCAGGTGATCTCGAACGGGTCTGCATCGATATCCGGAAACGCGATGTCGAGCCCGTCTTCGAAGATCAATCTATCGTAAAGTCCCATATCCCTTCTCGTCAGAAGCTTCGGACGCGTATCAGATGAATCTACAGGTGGGGCAGGCCCAGTGCCTCGGGGTCGTCCGAGACGGCTTCGCCGTCTCGTGATGACGAGAGAGCTTTGCTCTCTCGAACCACTTGACCCCGAGGCGGTTCACAGGTGGCACCCATCGGGACTTGACGAGAAGGAAGTCATCGGAGATATCCATCGATCGCCTTGAGGTTGTACAGTGACCAGCGGTCGTCCAAGTCGTCGGCGAGCCCGTCGACGAACCCGCTTTTCGAGAACAACGCGAACTCCTCCTCACGAGTGTCCGGCCCCCAGCGGACGCGCTCGGCTTTGTCGCGTAGCTGTGAAGCGAGCGAACGACCGACAGGGTCAGTCGTCCACTTGCACTCCGCGAGCAGAATACGGTCGGCGTCCGGGGCGAGTCCGACGATGTCGATCTCGTCCTCGCCGTACCACCACCGACCGACTTCGGAATACGGGCCGAGTTCATCGCGCCGGATCGCCTCCCAGACGACTTCCTGACAGACATCCTCGAACGTCGTCGCGACGTGGTCCGGAAGGTTCGGTTCGATCGTCCCGTCGTAGACGACTCCCGGCGCTTCTTCGATACCGGAACGGTTCGGTTCGACGAAACGAAACCAGAAGCGGAGAAACTCGTCGGCGACTCGGTACCGCGACCGTTTCGACTGCTTTGGCGATGCCGTCACGGGGACATCGCGCTCGATGAGCCGCAAACGGCGGAGCGTCTGGAGGTACTTCGATAGCGGCCCGGAATCGATTCCCGTCGTGCCAGCTATCTCGTTTGGAGTCGTATGTCCCGTTGCGATTGCTTCGAGGATACTCAGATACCGGGCGGGACTGCGGAGTTCGGTTCGGAGAAGAAACTCGGGTTCGTTGTAGAGAACGGCCGTCGGTGAGAGGATCTGTGTCCGGATGTTCTCACCAAGTGGTCGGTCGTAGTCGAAGCGCGTGAGGTACATCGGCGTCCCACCAGTGACTGCAAATGACCGGATCGCGTCCGCGATCTCGTATCCGATGATATCACGTGCTTGCTGGAACGAGAAGGGCTGAAGGTCGATCTGTCCCGTACGACGACCGTATAACGGACTCTCGTGACCGAGGACCTCTGACTCTATCGTGCTCACGCTGGAGCCACAGAGCACGAGCATCGATTCGGTGTCCCGGAGTCGTTCGTCGACGAACGACTGGATATACGAGGGGAGCGAATCGTTCTCCTCGACGAGGTACGGGAATTCGTCGACGACGACAACGCACTGGTGGTTCGTGAGCTTCTCACCGAGGTAGTCGAACGCCTCGTCCCATCCGTCAATTCGGGGAACCCGGTCGTCGAAGTGATCGGCGATCGCCTCGACGAACTTCTCACGCTGGCGAGTTTCCGCCTCCTGTGCCGCGAGGAAGTAGATGTGCGGCCGATCGGCGCAGAACTCCTTGAGAAGTTCCGTCTTTCCGACGCGCCTGCGCCCGTAGACCACGTAGAACTCGTGACCCACGGATTCGAATGCGGTTTCGAGGGCGTCGAGTTCGTCCGCCCGATCGTAGAAGGTCATACTTTAGATAATGATTACTGCGAGAATGACTTGTAGTTTTCCTCGATTTCACGAATTTGGGTGATGATCGGGCCACCATCCGTGTCCCGAGTCCAGTCAGGTTCCCCTCGGCCGTCGCCAGTACTGATTCGAACCGGGGGAGCACCGCCGCGGGAGCGAACCGATCGCGGGACTGAAAACGAATCGTCGTATCGCCCACAAGGATAATCGCACGACGAGAAGCGAATCCTCTTGTCGGCGCATGACCTGACTGGATGTACGACTGCGATGGACGGATCGATATCTTCGATAGGGGACAGACTACCGGACGAACTGACGACTCGCGACCAGTGGGTCTGCTGGCGGACACAGGAACGCAGCGGGAAGGAGACGAAGGTGCCGATCAACCCACACACGGGAGCGTTCGGTTCGGCGACCGACCCGAAGACGTGGGCGTCGTTCGAGACCGCATGCGAAGCCACGGAAACGCAGACCGTCGACGGGCTGGGCTTCGTCTTCGCCGAAGATGGCCCGCTCGTCGGTGTGGACCTCGACGACTGCCGGGTCCCGGAAACGGGAACGCTAACCGACGACGCTGTCGACATCGTCGACCGCCTCGCCTCGTACACGGAGGTGAGTCCGTCCGGGACGGGTGTCCACGTTATCTGTACCGGCACGCTTCCAGGCGACCGAAGCCGGAAGGGCTGGGTCGAACTATACGAGGAGGCCCGCTTTTTCACCGTGACTGGCGACCACGTCGACGGGACACCGACGACCGTCGAATCCCGTTCGAGTGAACTCGCGACGGTACAGGCGGAGTACGTCGCCAGCGAGCCGTCCGAAACCGATGACACAGCGGACCAGCAAACAGAACCAACAGATTCGGCAGCAAACGCAGAGACAGAGTCGGCCGCCGACCAGCCCGCACGAGCCGAACCGGATGGGACCACAGGGAGCAACGAGTTGAGTGATACCGAGGTCGTCGAACGAGCGCAGGCTGCGGCGAACGGCGAGAAGTTCACGCGGCTGTGGAACGGCCAGACGAGCGGTTACGAGAGCCACTCGGAGGCCGACATGGCGCTCTGTGCACTGTTGGCCTTCTGGACAGGCGGGGCACGCGACCAGATCGACCGGCTGTTCAGAGACTCCGGGCTCATGCGCGAGAAGTGGGACGAACGACACTACGCCGACGGGAGTACCTACGGCGAGAAGACGATCCACCGCGTCCTCCAGGGGACCGACGAGTTCTACCAGCCGACCGGCGGCTCCCCCGACGAGAGCGCGATAGACGGTGGCGCGGCAACCGAGACCACCGGCAAGCCGGCAGCAGCCCAGTCGAGCGAGGCCGACGAATCGTCCGAGGACTACGCGTTGCGCGAACAGCTCTCCGAATTGCAGGCCCGGGAAGAACGCCACCTCTCGGTGATCGCCGATCTCCAGTCACAGGTCGAGCGGCTCGAAACGGAAAACGAACGACTGGCCGAGGAGTTGGCGACCGTCCGCGCGGAACTCGACGACCAGACAGACGACCACGGTGACACGGCGACCGTTGGCACACGCTTGCGACGATTGCTTCCGTTCAGCACCTCCTGACCCGGGAGTTGACCAGCCAGTCGACTGGATATTTCATCCGCTCCACCGGAAATTGGGGTGTCGAATCGGATGGTGCCGTCGGACCGATCAGCGGTCGACCGGAGGCTATCACCGGTGCGATGAGAGCGTTGCAATACCACTACCCCCCAGTACATCGCCGTTTCAGGAACTCTCACAGGAGAATTCGTGTTCAGATCCGGACCGCTATCTCGGGAATCACCAGTACATTGTTCCGCCATCCCGCAATATTGTGTGTATCAGAGCGTGTACTGACTAGATAGCGCTCCGAGCGGGTGGATTCGGGGGTCGACCCGAACAGTGGGGCCCGAAAATACGCCGCAAACGACAGCGTACGACCGCTGGCTGCAATGGATCCGAGCGCAGAGAGCGGCGAGAAGGGTGACTGAAAATCAGAGAACCAGCGTACAAGCGCCACTCGCAAGGAGAAACAGCCGTTTCGCGATCGATACCGAGACAGAACCAGCAGAGATCTCGCATCCGATTTCCCGCGACAGAGCAGCTGAAACGAGGAGTCAGAGCCAGCGAAGTAAGACCGACGAACAAGGGGAGCGCTACCAGTCCCAAGCACCAAATCGAGAACCACTGCGTGACTACCGGACAACGGGTAGCTGCCGCGAAGCGTGCCCTCGCAGACTCGGGCAACCCCGTCATCAGGCTCTCCAAAATCCGTCGGAAACTCCCTGTACGCCCGATTCAGATATCCCCGTTCGTCGGACCGCAACGGCCCTTCGACACTCGGCGGCCCGTCACAGTACGTTCCCACAGAGAACACCTATTGCGGGCGTGTACCGGCGTGTACCTCGTTCAGCCTGCCGAATGCCCGCGAAATTTCCCGTTTGAATTCGTAACTCGCACACATTCCGCGGATTCGGGGGCAGCGAACGGCCCGTGGAACACCCGACCGCTGTTGAGGCCCGATCTACTGTCCTCGATGGGACGGAGACAGCACAGGAGATCCACCGATCGACCACCACTTCAGGTGGAGTGGAATCGGCGGTGGTGGCTGCGTCGTGGCGACGGACTCGCGACGATAGGCCGTCGACGATGGACCGGGATCGGCCCAGAAGCGGCGGTCGGCCAGTCCCGCTCGCGAAGCCACCGACGATACCGAACCCCGTCGGTCACTTGCCGTCGGTCACTCGCCGTCGGTGTCGAGGAACTGGTTGTGGAACGAGCCGATGGTGTAGATATCGGTAAAGCCCGGTTCGTCGAAGTCGATCCGCGAGAGCGCGTAGGACTCACTGTAGGTCCTGTCGACGCGTGGCTCACCCGAGCCGGGATTGTGGAGCGCCCGGATGATCTCGTGGCCCTCGCTGCGGCCCTCGACGATCCAGACGGCCCGGTCGGGATCGCAGGCCGCCATCTTGTCGTAGTCGGCGGGGACCGCCCGGAGCGTGTCGTGGTTCGACCGCTCGGCCTCGCCCGTGACCAGCACGTCGCCAGCATCGTCGAGGACCGCGACGTCCAACCGGCCGTCCTCGACCGGATAGTAGGTCTCGACCGTCGCGCCGGCGTGGTCGGGGTCGTCGACGAAGTGTGCCTCGAAGCCCCGGGCTATCGATTCGACCATCATGACGTGGAGACTCGACTCGCTGAGGTCGCCGACGCCGTCACCGTGTGCCCGGCCCTCGCGGTGGGCGGCATCGATGACCTCCCGTCCATCGGGAGTGACCGTATAGAGGGTATGGGGGTAGTCGCCGTCGACGGTGAGCAGCCCGTCGCGGACGAGCTGGTCGAACTCGGCCTCCGAGAGGCCGGCATAGGCTCGCAACGGCTCCATGCCGTCGCGGACGATGTCGTACTCCCAGTCGGGATCGTAGCGTTGCTGGTGGGCGTTGTAGACGAGTTGCAGGAAGACCAACTGGGCATCCGAGTACGCCAGCGTCGAGCGCTCGCCGGGCGAGAGCGTCAGGCCGACGTGGATCGGCGGGACGTTCGCCCGGTCGATCGCGCTGCGGTCGCCGTGACAGTCGACGGCCGCGAGGAGTTCCGACAGGCGCCGCCCGTAGCGCGTCTCACAGGCGTCACAGACGACCGAACCCGACGGTTCGTGATAGGAGACGCCCGCGGGCAGGCGGCGCGTGAACGGCAGTGTCGTCTCGATCGGCGCGTGTTCCGTCGCCGGGGTCGACTCGGTCACCGCGTCGGATTCGTCGCTGGTGGCGTCGCCGTTCGTGACGACATCCGCGGTAGGCGTGACCGAGACACCGTGCCGACGGGTGCGCTCGCTGCGCTGTGTCTGGGCGGCCTCGAAGGTGGCCTGCTGGGCAGCCGAGAGTGGCTCGTCGCCCTCGGGGTGGCCCGGCGGGAGCGACAGTGATTCCAGGAGGACCGGCCGCGGTGGCTCGCTGTCGAACTTGGCCGGGAGCGAGGCGAGCCACTCGCCGGGGCCGAGCTGACCCAGCCGCGTCGCGACCGCTTCGGGTGGCATGTCGTCGGTCGCCAGGCGCTTGGCCAGCGCCGGGTCGTCGGTGACCCTGCCCGTGACGACCGTGCCGATGTTGTTGATGGCCTCCTCGTAGGTCGCCTCGTCGACGCGCTTGAGCTGGCGGGGGTACTGCAACGAGAGGGTGACGCCGACGCCGAAACTGCGCCCCTCGCGGAGGAGATCCGCGAGGATGCCCGAGGCGGCGACGGTCGCAGCCTCTTCGATGTGGACGGACACCAGCGGCGGGTCACCGACCGCGTGACCCTGTCGGTGCTCGCGGTCGCGCCGTTGCAGTGCCGTCCACAGCTGTGACAGGACGGCCAGTGTCATGACCCGCTGGGGTTCGTCGCGGAGCTTGCTCGTGTCGATGATGATGACACAGTCCTCGTCGAGTCTGGCTCGCCAGTCGATGGGCTCGGCGGCGCTGTCGCCGTCGGCCTGCGGGGCGTAGTTGAACAGCGGGGCGATCCGGCTGTCCATGGCGGCCGTGGCGATCCGGCGGGCGGCGCCGGCGACGATCTCCTGGAAGGTGTCCTCGCTGTTGTCGGCGATCCGCTGGAGTTCGCGGCGCAGCCCCTCGTCGACGACCGGCGGCGCGTGGCCGGTCTCGGCGAACCGGCTGAGTCGCTGCTGGAGGTCCGCAAGCGTGAACTGGTCGCTGCCGTGGACGGGGTCGAACATCGCCTTGACGACCGCCTCGATGACCGTCGAGGAGGTGAACGCCTGGTCGAACTGCTCGGCGCCCATGATCGCCCGCAGGAGTTCCTCGAAGTGGTCGGCCACGTCCTCGACGGCCTGCGAGCGGGCGATGCCCGATTCCTGCTGGCGGGTCACGTCGAAAAACGGCGTCGCCGGGACCTGTCTGGCGGCGTCGAACCGATACACCGATTCGAGGGTGCCGTACTCGGCGTAGTGGGCTCGCTCGTAATCGTCGGCCATCTGGCCGTCTTTGGACTCGATGATGACGGTCGCGCCCTCGGTCGCGTCGTGGTTGGCGAG
Source organism: Halosimplex halobium (assembly GCF_051414055.1). Classification (NCBI taxonomy): domain Archaea; kingdom Methanobacteriati; phylum Methanobacteriota; class Halobacteria; order Halobacteriales; family Haloarculaceae; genus Halosimplex; species Halosimplex halobium. The sequence continues at coordinate 6,832 of NZ_JBLKNX010000027.1, read as the reverse complement.
CAACCCGTTCGTCCCGAGGACGCTCTTGCCCGACCCCGTGCCACCGGCGATGAGCTGGTGACGGTGCTGGAGGGCGGGCGGGACGGCAATCGGCTCCGGGGCGTCCGTGCGGTCGCCGGTCTGGGGGACGCCCAGCGCGTATCCCTCGGTTCGGTAGGTGTCGAGTGTGCTGTCGGGCGGCAGCGGAATGGCGGTTCGCTCGCCGGTCCGCGTCTCCATGGCCCGGCTGGCCTGTTCCGGGAGGGTGCCGCCGACGAGGCAGAACTGCCCGACCGTCGTCGGGTCGGCGACGATCCGCGGGTGTGTGTTCGTCGAGAAGGGAACGGAGACGTCCAGGAGGCGTTCGAGTCGACGACTCAGCGCGACGCCGCGGACCGTCCGCGTGGCGAGGTCGTCGGCGAGCGACGCGGCGCCGTCGCTGTCGTGGGCGTGGCGGGTGGTCGTCACCCAGTAGTGGTTCTGGCCCACTTCGGCGAACGCGCCGTCGATATCTTCCAGCGGCGCGGTGGTGGCGTCCGGGTCGGTGCCGAAGGCGACCACCCGCGTGTTGACTCGGAAGGACGTGCGGGCGTCGGCCGCCTCGATGCTCTCGATGCGCGAGCGGTTTTCGGCAGCGACTTCGTCTCTCGACAGACGCTCGAACTCCGGTTCCATCCCGGGGACGAGCCCCTCGAGGATCACATCCCCGAGCCCGCGCTGGGGGTAATGATACTCGTCGATAGTCGCGTGGGCCTCAGCCTGCCAGTCGGCCTTCGGTTCGAGCAGCGTCTGGCAGACGGTCGGCACCTCGGCGTCGGCGAGGGCGTCGACGACGGTCGTCAGCGGCCAGTTCGTCCGCTCGTCGTCGGTGAGTTCCGCGACTGTTCTGAGGCGGGTCTGCCAGTCGCCCGCCTGTTGCTCGGCGGCCTGGACTTCGAGGCCGGCGACCGGACGGTCGGCCAGCGGTGTGGGTTGCTCGGCGTCGTGTTCGGTGGGGTCGGCGACAGTTGCGTCGGTGGCGTCTGTCGTCGTCAGTGTTGTGGCCAGCGAAGTCGTCGTCGTGGTCAGTTCGTAGTCGGTCGGCAGCGCGCGGCGCAACTTGGCACGGAGGCGATCGGTATCGATGCCCTCGGCGCCGAAATAATAGGAGACGCCGTCGTCACCCCCGCTCGTGAGCAGGAGCATCTCGATGGTCGGTGGGTCGTCGGCGGTCCCGTGGAGCGCACGAACGGCAGTCGTGACGTGACCCGGCGTGATCGCGGTCGTCGTCGGCCGGATCTCGACGTACGTTCGGTCGGCCGTCAGTCCCTCATCGCGAGTCGGCATTTTCGCCGGACAGCGGCCGGATCCATTTGTGCGTCACGGTCCGTCAGTGGGTCGGCGTGCGGTACCGCTACTCGCGAGAATAGGTATCTTCCCACATATCGGCTGGTTCTTCCCGCGACAGTCTCCGCTATCGATTCCACTCTCAACGATAGACGTATCCTTGAATCGGTGTAGTTGGAATCAAGACGCAGGATGCCCTCACGGGTCAGTTCTTTTCGTTTGCTCGCCTGATCTTTCGCTAGTTGCTCAGTTTGATCCGGATTTGTCTTCGCTTCCGGCTGCTGAATAATGATCTGTTCCGCCTGGGAAAACGGCTTGATTGACACTGCCTTCGTACCCACATTCCGGGCAAGCGACGAGTTCGTGGCCAGCATGGAGTGAGCTTCCGACGAATGCGTTCGCCACTCCCCAGACCGCTTCAGAGATCCGCTCGTACTCCTGCTCACTCCCTACGCCAAACACGCGGCGCTCTGGGAGTGCTCCGATTTCATCAATATTCGCGTCTTCACCGGAAGCACGAAGACGTCCAGGCATCGACGGTGGAGCTATCCCATCTGGGTCGAACCGGATGATCGTCTCACGCAGTGGTCCAGTTTCCGTATCGTCTCCGGTATCGACCAGTTTGCGGTCTTCGGCACTGATCTCACCGACGCACTCTTGAAGGTCTCCATGATCGACCTCTTGTTCACCCATTTCAAGATCGCCAAGTCTCTGGTAGAGATGGCCGATCACGTGCGACAGCTCATGATGGCCCTGCTCCTCACAGAAAGCTGACGCAGCGATCAGTCCGTCAAGTGCATCTTCCAAATCTGGGTCTTCCATATACTGCAGCACACAGCACCATACCTTGATATTTATCTCTAATACTTGGAGGACACTATCACTGTCTTCGGCGGGATTGAGTCCCTTCCCCGCAGGCGACAGCAGACATTGGACGCTCTCGCCGCGCTCGCTCTGAATCGGATCCACCGCAGTCGACGGCAAGCGTTGAAAGCCCTCGCCGCGCTCGCGGTCGCTGTCGCCGGAAATCGAAGATTTCCGAGATGACGAGAGAGCGAAGCTCTCTCGAACCAAGCGGGATATCCGCGCTCTCGGCACCGCCCGCGCGGATAGTAGCCCGCTCAGACGACTGTCAGCGCGAGCGCGCCTCGCCCTTTCAGTCCGCCAGGGTGGTGGTTGGGTACCTGGTTTTGGCTGTCGGCTGGCCAGGTGCGTCGTCTCGTCCCGCCCCGCTCGCCGCGTACCGCCCGGAGCGTCGCTCGCGACTGACCATTCCGGGCGTGCGGGCGCTCTCCGCACCGCGAGCGCCCGTACCGGGCTAAAGTGCATGTGCCCTCGCGCCAGCGGGTCTCCCGTTTCGGTCCCGGACTTCCGGCGGCTTCCGGGACGCGGGGCCCCGCGACGGACGTCGTTGCGTCGCGGGCGAAACGGGGACTCCGCTGGCCGCGCGCTCCGGGCGGGTCGGCGCGCGGTGCTGGATGCGGGGTCCTCGACAGCGCGCGCTCGTCGCGCCCGAGGGGCGCGAGCGAAGGCGCGAACGAGCGCGCGCAGCTGTGTCTCGTCGGACGTGTTGCCGGAAAACCGCGATGGTGGTGCATCGCGGTGGCGGCGCGTGAGCGCCTTCTGGAACCAGTGTGATTCCAATGTCTAGTGAAACGCGATTCGGTAGTAAAGTTTCGGACGCACAGGCGGACAATCAAGAAGTCGATGCGGCAGTCGAGGAACAACCGGAGCTGCGGCGGTCGGTCGACCAGGAGATACAGGGGAAAGTGGACACGAACCACCCGGAGGCCAGGCCGGAAGGCATGACCCTGGAAGGCGAGGAACGGTTCAGAGCGCGGGAGGGCGAGATTCGAAGCACCCGCCAGCGGCTGGATAGACGCCAAGACTCGGACCGAGAGCAGCGGACACGCGAGGTGGTCGGTAGCCAGACGCGCTATGCTCAGGAGGAACCCCACGAAGATCCACGGACCAAGCTGAGTCAGGAACAGTTGGCGGATGTCAACGAGCGCGCAGCACAGATAGCTGATGAACTGGACGAGCGTTCCAGAGCCGGGGCGGCGTATCGGCTGGCGAAGAAGGTCGCCGAAGGCGTGGACATGCTCCAGGCGGCGTTGCTGGTCAAAGAGGAGTTGCACGCATCCCCGGGAGTTCCAGTCCCGATCGGAACGCTCGAGGCGGTCCCACGGTCGACGGTCGATATTGAGGGAACAATCAAGCAGTTGTGGGATGCGGACAATCCCCGGATTCAGCAAGTCGGACTCATCGAAGACGACTCGGGACGGACGAAGTTCACGGTCTGGGAGAAGAGTGGACAGCCGTGGGTCGAAGAAGGCAAGACGGTGCGATTGCGCGAAGTCGAGAAGAGCTGGTACGAGGGGCGCGTCTCGGTGGCCGTCACCGGCTGGTCGCAGGTCGAATTCCCGGATCGCGGACGGTGGTGGGACGAGTAGAGCGGAGCGGCCACTCTCGTTTTTTTATTCGGTGCCAGACCGACCCAGCCCCACCGCCCCACCCTCCGCTCCGTGCTCGCGTCCTGCCGTCGCTGCGCGCGCAGCCACGACCGGTTGCGGAAACGAAGCGTGCGATTCACTCGAGAAACTCTGGCTCCTGATCGCAATCAAGCGGGACGCCCTCCCAGATTCGTTTTAAAGCGTTATAACTGGTCCACCCCTCCCGCTCGGCGATCTCATTGATATTGGCGCAAGCCTCATCTTCCGAGAGGATCCCCTGTTGAGACAGAAGACCGATCGGAACCCCAAGAGACGGCATGGTAACCCCGATATCCCTGAGATCGAGTTGTCGACGAATGTAGGATCGGCCACCGTCCGCCATCTCAGTGTCGCCGCGATCCATCATTAGGATGATCTCGAGATCATCCGAGTTCTGCTTCACCATCTCAGCGACGCTCCACTCTCCTTCTTCCTGGATCGAACCACAGAACTCGTAGTCAAGCGTACTTTCTTCGTCATCAAGAGCGTCTAAAACTCGCTGTGCGGCATCAGCTTTTTGTTGGTCTTCCTCATCAAAGCTGTCAGTTCCCCGTGAGTGCAGATTCAATTCCCGATAGCAGGTGGTCGTCGTCGTGATCCCTAGATTTTCCCGGATTGCTGGCCAGCAGTCCAATCGTGCATATGCGATCAAGGCGTCAGTATCTGCGATGATAGAGATGCAAGCGCATACCTCCGCCTTTAGGCGGAGGTCGAGCGACACTCGGCCCGTTTGTCGATGGAGTTAAGCCCGTGGCCCCTGTCAACACGGATGCTACGGAGTCGGTGAGATGCCGTCCCCGAACCACAAGGGGTGGCGAACCGGCGGTGGTTCGCACGGCGATGACACGGACTCTGATGGGGCCTCATTGACCGGGCCACAGCCCTACGAGGGAGACAAACGAGAGTTCCCCCGGTGTGTCGCCGGTTCCCTCCGAGTGCGGGTTGGAACCGAAGGATGTCAACCGCCCGAATCCGATGGCCGGATTCCTCCGCCTTCAGGCGGAGGAGGAGGTCAATCGATGAATAGCAGTCCCTCCTTGTCTTTCGCTTCTGAGTGAGCTCAGACTCAGACAGCTATTCGTCTATAAAACGGCTTGTGTCGCCCGAGAGCATCATATCCGCGCCACGTGCCATCTCGACAGCGTTTTCAAAGTCCTCGTCTCCGAGGAGTCGGCGAGCGGTCTGTTCAGCAATAACTCCCTCGTCGTAGAGATCCAGAATCCGTGTGCGATCGGAATCGTCTAGATTAGCGTGGATAGCCGAGACGACAGGTCCCTCAATCGACTCTTCAGTTACCTCTTCAGCAGCCCGGACAGCCTCACTCAGAGAGTCGATTGATTTAGACATCTGATTCCTCTTAGGGGGAAATTGGCGGTTATGACGAATAAATCTTGCTGTCAGAACCCGGTATCAAGACTGTCTCTTGAGAGCTTCCATCTGGATCGTTGTGGGTGGACCGAGCCACGAGACGGCCCCTATTCAGCGTCCGCATCATTGTTCAGATCCGACAGGAGCGAACGCAATTCCTCGTTCGACTGGAGTCCCTCGGAAGTGAACGTGAGAACCCCGGTAATCGTGTCCGGATTGTCGTCTCCCAGTCCGGACGTGTTTCGTGCCGTAGCTCATCCAACCAGGCGTTCACCCAGAGCGAAATTAGCGATGCGACTGCTGTGAAAACCGGCAGCATCAGCGTCGTGCTCTCGCGCTTCGAAGACCGCGGGCTCGTCCGCCACAAAGGCAACTACTGGGCACTCGGGGAGGCCGACGAGGTGACTGCCTACACGAGCATGGTCGAGAGCACGCGCATCGCAAACGACCGCTTCGGTGAAGAAGACATAGACGGGTGGCTGGAGCACGCCGTCGACAACGAGGACTCTGGATGAGCTACCAACGAGGGGATGTCGTCTGGGGCCCGGATCCGTTCAAGTGACAAGAGTGGAAATGTAGATTTCTGAAATCGCGATTTCCAAAATCGCGAGTTCCATTCACAGAGATGTAGAGCCGAAGATCACGGTTGGAACCGTGGGAGGGATCCGAGTGTAGGGTCAACCGCCGGGCTACGACTTTGTTTGAAGTGGCTGCCTCTATTTTTCTAGAGTCTTGTCTCGCTACCCGTTGCACCCCATCGCAAGATATAGAAAATACATGCACGTACATGCATACATGGGAACGACAACGATCTCGCTCAAAGACGAAGCGTACGAACGGCTCAAGGAAGCCAAGCAGGAAGGGGAAAGCTTCAGCGATGTCGTCCTTCGGCTGACCGACTCACCGGATACCGAAGCACAGATCGCCGAACTTGCGGGTGGGCTCGGCACTGAATTCGCCGAGGCAGTCGAGGACTCTTCGACTGAAGTGAGTGAGGCGCTCGACATGGAGTCGGGCACTCACGAATGAGGCTGCTGGATACGAACGTCCTCGCCAAGTGGGGTGACCCTGCGGCGAGCGACGAAGTCGTCCCGTACCTGCAGGACCATGCAGACGAGCAGTTTGTTACCTCCTCGTTCGTGCTGTTCGAGTTCTTTCGACCAGCAAAACGACGGGATAACTCTCGGGAAGTCCATGCGTGGCTGGAGCGGGTCTTGGACGGCGTCGAACCGTTCACACAGAGCGCAGGGCTGACAGCGGCGGGTGTCGAAGCAAAGCTCCAGGCCCAGGATACGTCGCTCCAGATGCGTGACCTCCTCATCGCATCCCATGCCAAGGACCTCGGGGCGACGTTCGTCACCGTCGACAAGGGCGACTTCGCGACCGAGCCTGTCCAGCAGTTGCTAGACGTAGATGTCATCCGGTAGATTTCAGACCGGCAGCCGACACGAGCTGGCGGAAGCGAATCCGGGAACGGCCTGTGAACCGAACTGATCGCGGGATATCTCTGCACAGCGGGCAAACCGCTCAATCCGTTTACTCGAAATCTGCCTTGTTGAATCCGCGGACGACGTAGCGATCACTCCTTGATGGCTTGTTCGAGGTTGTAGACCGCAGCGGTCAACACCAGTTCACGGAACTGGCGGTACCAGGCGCTTGGCCCGACA
>NZ_JBLKNX010000026.1:0-57746 GCF_051414055.1 Halosimplex halobium | reverse complement strand
ATGCTGAAACCCAGCAGTTGACGCGTGGAACGTATGCGTCTTGAAACCACAGGACCGTTGCACTCGGTCTGAAATCCCGTGGCGGGATTCCCGCGTCTTCAGGCGCGGGAGGTGGTCAATGAGATCCATGGTGGTGTAGATTCGTACCTCCTCGGGTGTGATGACGACTCGGTAGCCCCAAATCCGTGTACTTAGATACAGCGGGCGGTCAGAGGTCCAGCGAATGGACTCGAGCACGTCAGTGTTGACCCAATCATCAAGCCGTGTCGATTTCTCAAATATATCAATGTTGGCCGCATGGAAGGCGTTTACTATGGCCACACTCATCTCCTCTCCACTACTGAACGAGTAGCACACCACGAGATCGAGTTGTTTCTCGTTCAATTGCGGTAAGGAGTCCATTAGAAATTGGTATTAACTTAACAATAAAGACACCTTCGTTTTTCATTCAGTTGTTCAATTCTAATAAGATCAATAGATGGCAGACAATGAGGGGCCGCTGTTGGTGTCACCGAAGTGGATGGCTTCGTTGCCCGTGTGTGCAGACATCGTCTTCGCTGCTAGTGGCTTGGTATCGGTTTTGTAGGGTCATCTCGGGTCGATGGTCGCAGACCTGTGATCGGTTCCATCGTCGGAACTTTGTATGATGGTACCGATGCACATATCATGAGTGCGGGGCCAGCAGACGACATCTACGCGGAGACGCTGGCAGTCTTCGAACAGCAGGCGGATCAGTCCGAACCGCTCACGACGCCGGAAGTGGCGTCGGCGCTGGACGCCGAGCGCCGGACGGTGTACAAACGACTCGAACGACTGGTTGACCGCGGCGACCTCGAGACGAAGCAGGTCGGTGCGAACGCCAGAGTCTGGTGGCTGGCTGCTGATTCATCGCCATCGGTTGAAACCCACTCGAACTCCAGTGCTGGCGGTCCTGATCCCAAGCAGTCGAATGAGCGGCAGGCAACCGAAGACACGACGGAGCGACAAGAAGACGCGTGGGCGGGCGACTCGGAGCGGTGGGCACGGGCGATGACCTCGATGATCGACGGCGTGGGAGTCGTTGACGGAGGCGGTGCGTACCGATACGCAAACAGCACGCACGCGGACGTGTACGGCTACGACGACACCGAGGCATTCCTCGGCGAGCATTGGGCGATGTGCTACGGGGAAGACGAACTCACGAGATTCCAAGAGGAGATCATCCCAGTCGTCCGTGAGCAAGGTGGCTGGCGCGGCGAGGCCACGGGACAACGCAAGGACGGCACGACCTTCCCGCAGGAACTCTCGCTGACCGCGACCGACGACGGGGGGATGGTCTGTGTCGTCCGTGATATCACCGACCGCAAAGAGCGTGAGCGACGACTCCGCGAAGCCCGGAAGTTCAACGAGGAACTGGTCGAGAACGCACCGTTCGGGATGTTTCGTCTAGACGAACAACTCCGGATCACCTACGAGAACCCGCGCGCCGAGGAGATCATCGGCCTTCCCGAGGAAATGGAGTCCTCAGATGCCATCGGTGTCCCCATCAACGAACTGCCCCCAATCGTCGAGACGGGCCAAGCTGAGCTCTTCGAACGTCTTCCGGAGGGAGAACCTATCGAGTTCGATTTTCCCTTCGAGTCGATCTACGGCAAGGAGGCGTATTTCACCGGACGGGCCGTGCCCGTGTATCGCGACGACGAGTTCGACGGGGCAATCCTGATGGCTACGGATATCTCGGAGCGGAGGCAATACGAGCGAGACCTCGAACGTCAGCGTGAGCAACTCGCGGCACTCGACGAACTGAACGATGTCGTCCGCGGCATCACGGAAGCGGTCATCGACCAACAGACGCGAACCGCGATCGAAGACGTCGTCTGCGAGCGGTTGGCCGGGTCCGAGTCGTACCGGCTCGCTTGGATCGGGGTGATCGACGCGGACCGCGACTTGAATCCGCGAGTCGCGGCCGGGGTCGGCGGTCGTCTCGATAATGCGACAGTCAGGCCCGGACCCGAGACCGACCCCGAGGAGGACCCGATCGAGCGAGCGGTCGCCTCCCAAACGATACAGGTACTACAGGACGTGCGTGCGGATCCGCCGTTCGCATCTTTGGGCGACCACGCACGCGAATTCGGATATCGGTCGGCGGCGGTCATCCCGATTGTGCATCAGGGCGTGGTCTACGGTATCCTTGGCGTCTGTTCGGATCGGCCCGACACATTCGCCGAAGCGGAGCGTGAGGTGATCGGACAGTTGGGCGATGTAGTCGGCCATGCAATCGCCGCTGTCGACCGCAAGCGAGCGCTCATGAGTGACGAAATCATCGAACTCGACCTTCGGGTCCCGGAACTCGGCGGATCGACTCCTGTTCCGACAGCCGATGGCACGATCTCAACCGACCGGATAACGCCGCTCAGCGACGGTGAGTACCTGCTGTACGGGCGGGCACCTACAGAAGCTGTGGCTGTCCTCGAGACGTTACGAGATCAACGCCCGGAGTGGGGCACGGTCGAGACGTTCGACGAAAGCAGTGAGACGATCCGGTTCGAACAGCGCCTTTCGGACGAACCGATCGCCTCTATCATCGCGACTCACGGCGGGAACTTCAGACAGGGGTCGATCGAAGACGGCGCGGTCAACGTGACTGTTGCACTCCCGCCCGGCACAGACGTTCGGCGGATCATCGAGACGATCCGGGAGACCTATCCGAGCACGCACGTCCTCCGGCAGCAGCAGGTAACTCGTGAAGTCCCCACGACAGCAGATCTAGTGGGTCTGCTTGCCGATGACTTGACAGACCGGCAGCGAGCGACGGTCGAAGCGGCGTATTTCGGCGGCTATTTCGATAGCCCGCGACACCGGTCGGGCGAGGCGATCGCCGCGTCGCTCGATATTCGTGCGTCGACGTTTCATCAGCATCTGCGCAAAGGCCAGCGAAAACTCCTCGAAGTCGTGTTTGCCGAACTCTAATCCTCCGGGACACACAAATTTGAGCGGGTTAAAATATACCACTCTCTGTAGTAATATGACCTATGAACAGACAATCGGGTGCTCCCGTGAGGGGTGGTGGCGACCGGGAGTTGGCGACGGTACTGGGTGATCTTCGACAGCGGCGGGTGCTCTCGATCCTTTACGACCGGTCCGGACCAATCGGCGTTCGGGACCTTGGGGTCAAACTCGCAGCACGCGAGCGTGATGTCGAGCCATCGGCGGTACCCGAGTCGGCCCGTACGTCGGTCGTGGCTGACCTCGAACACCGCTGTCTCCCGAAGCTAGACGCGACCGGGTTGATCGAGCGTGATCAGGAGTCGGTTGTCGCCCTTTCGCCGCTCCCCATCGAGACAGACCTCTCGCTCCCGCCACTCAGCGACCCCGAGCACCGCGACTGGGACCCAATCAGTGTGTTGGTGGCCCGCCCTCTCCGGCAGGGCGTCGTTGCCACGCTCGCAGACCACGAGCACCGCATTACGATGGAGGCACTTGCAACCGCACTCCAGAGCCGCTGTAACCAGACGATAGTTCCGGACGACGACCAGCAACTCCGCACGCAGCTCCACCACATTGGACTCCCGAAACTCGCAGCTGTCGATCTCGTAATGTACGACACGACAGCACAGACGGTCACCCGGACTCGACGAACCGTGGCCATCGTCCGTCGGATGGATCTCAAGACGACTGACGACAGGACACCCAGCTAGGAACGTTCTCGAAGTCGGATCCGTGCCGGTTCGACGACAATCTCGTAGCCCGCATATTCGAAGGTGAGCGACTGAATTTCCGACGAAACCGCGAGCACGTGATCTAACGAATCGACATCGATAGACTCCTGAAGCGGCGGCAACTCGGTGAGCGGCCGATCTGACACATCCGCGAGCGCCCGAAACACAGCGTCGCTGGCGCACTCGTTGCGGCCGACTTCCCACGTTTGGCCGGGTTCAGGGCGATCCATATTTGATGTTTACTAGCGTGATACTTATGTCATTTGTTTAAACCAGTCTGATAATACGCTGAACTACTATTTGCTGGGCTTGCGTCCCAGTGGAAGAGGATACCGCCGAGAGCGGTAGTGACGTCCTCCGCCCCGTGAACGGCGAGATCCTCTCGCTGACTCAAAATTGAGTACGCCCCCGGTGACCACGGGCCACAGTGTCGTGTGCTAACTGGGAAGAACGCAGTCGGAGCGTGTTTTTCCGGGGCCCGAATGGGTGGCCCCTCGAACGGGCCGGGTCACGAATGAGCCTCGAACCGATCGACCGCCACAGCGAAGCACTGTTCGCGTTCCTCTGGTGTCCAGTCTGTGGACACGAGGTGTTCAGCCACATCCCCTTCGAGGGGGTGTTCTGCAAGCACTGCAACACACAGGTCACACTCCAGGAAGCCCACGAGACACGCGGCTACGAGGAGGCCGTCCTCGCCTGCTTCGACACGGCGACGACCTGGAACCTCCACGTCGACGCGAAGTTGCGCCGGGATCTCCCGGACGGGTCGGCCCGGGTGAAGGTCGTCGGCGCACCGGGCGACTACGCAATCGACTGGTGGAGTCCACGGCCCGACGATGACTGGCAGCCGGTCGAGCGCGGCGAGTTCGACGACGTCGAGGAGCCCGAGGAGGTGTCGCACCTGGCCTGACGCTCCGGGTCAGGCACAGCGTCGAGCACCCGGCAGACGACTACTCGACGACAGCCCTCCCATGGCGTCGTGGCGTCCCGAACCACCCGCTTGCCGAGCGTGCCGAGTGACCCGTCACCGTCGGCGACCACTCCGCGTTTTCTCGTGACGCATTCGATCAACGGCGGCTTCGAGCGGGCGAGGTGCAAGTAGGACGAATCGCTCGGTCACTTGGCGTCCACCAGTGAACCGGCGATCGTAAACTAAATTCCAGAAACTTACTTAAGAGAACAAAATAAATAGTAGACACAGATGCTGACCAAGGCCGGCTTCGCTGTCATCGACACGCTGCAGACCGGCCGGGAAGCGACGGTCACCGACCTCGCTGCGGCCACCGACTATTCGGAGACTCATCTCTACGAGGTCCTCGATACGCTGGTCGACGCGGACCTGCTCGACGAGCGCCGCGGGCCAACCAACCAGCGGCGGGTCCGGCTCGCGACGCATCCGGTCGTCGAGGCGTATCGGACGCTGCAGTCGGAGCTGGGCCACGTCGAGTGGGCGGACCTCCTCTCGCCGGCCACGCTTCGCGTCTGCTGGTATCTCGACGAACCTCGTCGGGTGGCCGCGATCGCGGACCGGCTCGACAATACCCGACAGGGCGTCCACAAAGCGCTCTCACCGCTCAAGCATCGCGCGATGCTGTCCCCGTCGGGCCCGGAGTACGCGTTGAGCGATGACCTCGCGCCTTTGCTGACGTTCGCCCGGGCTGTCGTGCGCCACGAGCACCGGGCGCGAGCCCGGGCACTCGCGCCGAGCGCGACCGTCGAGTGGTGTGACCCGACGCGAGCGCTCGTTCGCGTCCAGACATCCGAGGATACGGCGGCACTCGAGGACGCCGCCGAGTGGCAGCTGACCGGGCTCGCTCGGTTCGCCGAGTACGGCCTGGACTTCTTCCTCGCGGACGAACCCGCGTTCTGGTACGCCCCCGACGCGGAGCTCACCCCTGCCGAAGTGGTCTGTCACACGCTCGTCCTCGATAGCGGATCCCGCCGCGTCAGTTACGCGATGCTGTTGATCGAGACGCTGGGACTCGACCGAGCGGCGCTGCTCGAAACTGCCCAGTGGTATGACCTGGACGCCGCGGTCGCGGCGATGTATCGAGCGCTCGATGGGGCGTTCGACGCTACGTCGGCGTCGCCAGTTCCCCTGCCGAGTGAAGCAGAGTATGCGGCGCTCAAAGAGCAGTACGGCGTCTCATGACAGTCTTCACAGGCGGCGAGGCGATCGAACGCTTCCTCGGCGAATTCGACAGCTGGCTCTCGGAGTCGGTGACCGTGTATCTGCTCGGCGGGTCGGCGATGACGGTGCAGGGGCTGAAAGACCAGACTGAAGATATCGACGTGGCGCTGAGTGTTGCCTCCGAGTTCGAGCACGTCTATCACGTACTCCAGGCACAGGGGTTCACAGTTACCAGCGAGCCAACAGCGTCGTTCGAGGGCGTCGGCAGAACAGTCGAGTTACAACACGACGAGCGTGGTCTCCAGATCGACCTCTTCGAGCAGCAGGTCGTCGGGAAGGTCTGGATCTCCGACCGGATGCACGACCGGGCAACAGCGTTCTGGACGGGGGACCAGGCGACGGCATTCGTCCTTGCCGACGAAGATATGTTCCTGTTGAAAGCGGTTTCCGGCGGTGACCTGACCAGTGGTCGGCGCCGCGACATCGAGGACATGCGGATGTACGCCCAGCGTGGGCTGGACTACGACGTGATGCTGACCGAAATCGACGAGCAGCGACCGTTCAATACGGGCGCAACCGAAGCACGACAGATCCGAGACCGCTCGCATCCGCTGTTCGCGATCGAAATGGCGGTGACCTCACTCTCGGGGCTGCCAGCCACGTTCACAGACAGGATCGAAGCGTTCGCGACGGCGTTCGAGGTCGAATACACTGTTCTAAGCGCCGTCGACGATGGGCTCGACGGTATCGAACCGATCCGTGACCGAGTGCGCTCGAACGTACAGACACTGTCGGACGACCAGCACGAGGGCGTCGACGACGCGATCGACCGCTTGGTCGCAAAGCAGGTCCTCGAGCGTGACGGCGAGACGGTCCGGCCTCGGTAAGCTGGCGCATTGCGAGCCCCCGTAGACGAACCGTCGCGATGGAGCCCTGGTCGAGGGGACCGTATGCTAATCCCGCGAGCGGTCCAGTGGGATGTATCGTCGCACGAAGCCGTGCTCGAATTTTAGCCGGTGCCGGACCGGTCCCACCCCGCCGCCCCACCCACCGCTCCGTGCTCACTCCCCGCGAGTCGTTGCGCGCGCAGCCACGACCGTATTCGGTCGATTCCACGGTACGGACTGCGAATTCAGTTTCCCACTCGCATCGGACCGACCCTTCGAGAGGGGTCGCTGACCCGTTACTGGACCCTAATTTGGTGGCCGCACGGAAGCGCACGGCGGTCGGTCGGGCCGCGGATCTCGATCCCGAACAGCTCACAGCCACACTGAGGACACTGTCTTGCCCGCTGGTCAGTTCTCGATGTCCGACGGTCTCCGTTAGGGAGCGGATTCTCGGCTGTCACGGACTCTCCCTCCGACGGACTGCGCAACGGTGAGGGGATCTGATTGCGCGCTCTGTAATAGGGTCATCCGCGGGGCCGGATCGCGAGATGTTTCGCACGGGGTCAGCACATGGATTCATGATACCCCGGTATAAAAATTCTCATTAAATAATGTGGCTAGCCACACGAATTTATTATTAGAACCTGATAAGTCCCTGCTCATCGATGTAGAGTCACCGTGGCCGACCGTCGCACGCCGCCGGGCTGGATGCAGTTGCCGATAGACGATCGTATCCTCGAATGTCTCTCGTCGTCGGGGTTGATTCTCTCGCCCTCGGTCATCGCCATCAACATCGACAAATCCCGAGACGAAGTGAATCGTCGACTGTCGACGCTCACCGACGAAGGATACGCTGAGCGCGTCAAACGGGGGTACTATCGGATTGCCGAGTCGGGCGAGCAGTACTTGCAGGGCGACCTGAATGACGAATCCTAGTAGCATGTGGAATTGGTCACCTGGGCCGATTTTTGAGTCTGCAAGGGATTGGTCACTGGCTTCGTGGGTATTGTGTCGGCAGTCCCGGTGAACTACTTCGGACGGGAGCACGTGATTGGTGGAAACCGTTGACCCGAGCAACTGGGTTGGTACCCCACCGATGGTGTAGATACCAACATTTTTATTTTGATGGCAAAGAGACCATCAACTGAGGATGGCGGACGATGATGATGTCGCGGTCGTTCGCGACCGGCGTCGCGACTTCGGCGATGGATCGTCCAGATCAGAGTGCTACGTGTGCCGGAATCCGAAACGTTTCCCGAGGGAATCAAGTATGCGTTCCACTACGGCCGGAAGGACGGCGACGATCCGATCCTCCGGTACGACAACCATCACGGCGTTCACGAACGCCATAGCGGTTCGGACCTCGAAGAGATCGACTTCCCGGGTACCGAGGCGCTGCTCCGACGATTCATTAGCGAACTTCCCGATCACATTTCACCGTAACTCATGACCACGAACACGCTCCACATCACGGTCGAATCGACGGCGGCATTCTTCGAGGCGGCCCTCGACGATGTCCGCCAACTCGAAGCCGACGAGGACCTGGAAGACGAGTCCGTCCTCAGCCTCCCCGACGAAGAAGCCCTCGAACGAGTGCTGAGTGAAAAGAACCTCGAGCTCATCCGAACGATCGCCACCGAGGAGCCCGCGAGCGTTCGCGAGCTCGCTCGCCTCGTCGACCGCGACATCAAGAACGTCTCGACGGCACTGAACCGGTTGGCGGAGCTCGGGCTCGTCGACCTTGAAGACGAGGGTCGTGCGAAGCGGCCGACGGTCTGGTACGACCACATCGAGATCGACATCCAGGTGACGCCCGACGAGACCGACGATTCGGATGTCGCTCTCGTGTAGGACGCCCGCTTTAGGGCCAGATGACGGTTTGCATACACATTCTCAGATCCCTCGATCCGCTCAATTCAGGTGGTTCACCTATCGATGGGAGCCTCGAACTATCGGAGCCTCGTCAATCAACCGGTGCGAGATATAGGGAGTCTATGCAGCACTAGGTTGAGATAGCGAACTCGATCAGTTTCGGGATTTGTAGTAAACTACGATATTCGCTAGATAGTACAACACTTTTGAATTTTATCTTTTTGTTCCGAAAGAAAGTAAAAACCTGAAACATCCTAATATTCGGCACCAAAGGGCTCGAATATTAATTCCCGGTGTGAAAATAACCTTTCTACTGCGCCCTCATTCTCAATATCCGTCAAGGCTACAAACCTCTGTATTATACTCACTATGTATGAAAGACTACCTCAACCGATTAAAAGATACAGTTACTGGGACTGAAAACGAAGAAAATAACCCCTATTCGAAAAGAGAAGAATTCAGTCCAAAAAAAGTAAGGTCAGAAGTAGAACACATGTTCGAAAACGGTATGCTAGTTGACGACTATTTCCCCCAAGAATCTCGTGCCGATATTATCGATAATATAGAACAGGAAGCCCGTACATTCGAAACCAAAATAGATCCTGCCCTGAGTAAAGGGCCGTTCGATGTTTACAATTCAGGCAGCTACTGGAATTTTGAGCAAGATGAAAAAGATAAGATCAATAAATGGCGCGAAGAATATGTGACCGCCGAATTGGAAGAGATTGTTAACCGGGTTATTGAACAGATAATCCCTGTAGTCAATAATGCGTTCAAACTATCCGAAGAAAATACAGTTGATCGTATTAATGAATTAACACAAAAATTGGCAGAATATCCAGCGTTACATTATATGTGGAGGTCACTAGTGTTCGCATATGATAAAATATTCCCTGATAAACAATTGGAATTCTCCTATAACGTATGAATGAGCTGGAGTAATATATCGTCTATTCTTCGTCAACGCTCGGGTTCGGGGCATCGAACTCATCCCGGTTGCACGACCAACGCGGGAGATCGACATTAATATCCCAACAATCGCAGTCGTCAAATCTTGTAGATGATCCATATGCGCTGTGTATACAGCGGGGCGTTCTCAATATAATACGTCTCTGACAGAACCGTTGGCGATCAATTCGCAAGTCTACTTATACGCTGAACAGGTGCAATACCACGGCGTTCACGCCGTGGATACGCGCCGTCACTTGGGAGAAAACCCACGTTCGACAGCACTCTGAGTTTCGGGATACCGACGTTTAAGTGACAGGCAACCCTAGTAATGGAGAGGAATCGGTCGGAACGGAGCGGATTCCGAACCGTCCTTCGGAGGTGGTCTGTCCACCCATCTAATGAGACAGTATCCGAAAGAGCGGGCGGTGAACGTCACATCCTCGAAGGGTGTGCCCATGTGCCGACTGCTCAAAGCGAGTCAGACGATACCCCCAAGTCCGGTGACGCGTGCCGGCGTCCCCGTGGCAAAAACAACACCGGGACGCCGTACACGGTCGAGGAGAGGGGTAACGGCGGCTTGGCACCGCCACCAGTCCACCAGTCCGATACCGTGGGACTACCCGTGCCCGAAAGGGCTTGGAGTCCGGTGACTGGACTGCGAACCTGAAACTCCCACCGCTCGGGATTCCTCCGCGTTCACGCGGAGGAGGATGTCAACGGAGTACTCAGCCAATCAGACGATGAAAACAACGATCCTCTATCTGCTCGGTTGATTCCGGTATCTGACAGTATTCAAACCAGAAGCGGCTGTTCACCCGTCGAACGCGGCGAGCGTCCCGTCGACGGTATCGGCGAGCCACTGGCGAACGTCGGTCCGGTCCCACCCCAGCGGTGACAAGACACTCTCGACACCACGAACGAGCTGGGTCTCGTAGTACGAGGCGTCGTAGGTGTCGATGTCCTCGTGGGCAAGGGCGACGCGGTCACGCGATGCCTTCGCGTCGTCGACGACGACGTATCGGATATCCTGGCCGGGGTGGACGGCCAGGCCCTGATCGCGAGCGCGTTCGAGCGCTGCGACGGTGTGGGTGTACTGCGTGTAGGCGTCGACCGGCTTCGAGACGCGAACCCGCTCGGTGAGTCGGTCGGGGTCGACCCGGCCCGCTCGCAATCGCGTGATCGCTGCCTGGAGGCGTTGCAGCACCGGCTCGGGTGCCTGGGCTTCGTCGAGGCGGTCGAGACAGTCCCGCTGGACGGCTTCGACGAACGGCGGGGTCGACCGCTGGCGGGCTTCGATGCCGCGGATCTTGTATTCGCCCGTGTCGGCGAGCCGGCCGAAGTACTTCGTCAGCGCGCCGGCCGAATCGTCCCGTCGCGGGACGAACGCGACCCAGTCGTAGGCGGCCTCGTACTCCAGTTCGATCCCGACGGCGTCGGTGATCTCGGCCGCGAGCGTGTCGAGGTCGGTCCGGTCGCTGGCCGGGACATCCGGTGCTGGCCGCACCCAGATCGAATCGACGATGCCGTGCACCACCTCCCAGCCGCCGGCCTCCAGTCGCTGTTTGGCGTCCAGGAGGATCTCCCGGGCGAAGGCGTTGATCGCCTCGTGGCACTCGATCCGGCCGAACTTGGCGTTCGCGAAGCCCTGGTAGCCGAAGCAGGCGACGAGGATCCACTTCAGCGCGTCCGAGCGGCCTTCGAGGGCAGCAAGTCGGTCATCGTCGGGGGCGTCGGTCGCACGCTCCTCGCGGATGGCCGCCTTGATCGCGTCGCGGTCCTCGATGATCGGTTTGAGGACGTCGACGAGATAGCCCCGCTCGTCACAGATCGCGTAGTCGAGGCCGGGCACGTCCGCCCGGTCGCGGTGGCAGCCACACCGGATCACGTCTGGCGAGACGTTCCGCGTGCAAATGATGTTCGGATACAGGCTGGAGAAGTCCAGTTCGTGGACGTCCTCGTGGACCCCCATGTCGGGCGCGAAGATGAACCCGCCGCGGTCGGCGTCGTGCAGCGTGTCCATCGACTTGAACAGCTCGTGGCGCCAGGAGTTCCACGGGACGAGGACGCCGCGGGCGGTCGCCTCCCGCACCTGGATCGCAGTGAGGACGGTGCCGATCGACGCCCAGGCGAGTTCCTGGACGGGCTTGTGCGAGCGCTCGACCAGGTCGAGGACGCCGGCGAGGTTGGTCTCGTCGTACAGGAACGTGGCCGACTCGTCGACGATCGCCCGTCCCGGAACGTTGTACCGCGCCGGCGAATGGCCCACCCGGCCGTAACTCGTGTAGGTCGACTGCCCGGCGAGTTGCTGGGAGTCCACGCCGGGCCAGCGACTCAGCGTGAACTCCCCCATGTCGGCCCGGGCAGCCATCTCGTAGAGCGTCGGCACGATCTCGGCCGTCGAGCAGACGAGCACGTCGGGGTCCCGTGTCGCGACGGCGGTCGCCACGGCGTCGAGGATCGTCGCCGGGTTACCGGTGACGGTGTCGCCACCGACGGTCAGCGTCTCGTACGTGTCGGTGGCGGTTTCCGTGAACGGGACCGACAGCGAGAGCGTCGTCAGGTCCCCAGTGGGCGTCGGGTCGACCCCGCGTTCGAGACAGTAGCGGAACTCCCGGGTGAAATCGACGTTGTAGCAGGCCAGCTCGCCCACGGGGTAGGCGTCGAGCTGGCGGGCTTGCCGGGCGAGCGACGCCACGCGGTCAACGTGGGTGGCGTCGACGGCGAGCAGGCGTTCGGGGTCGCGCCGGAAGCCGGGACGCCGCTCGACGACCTCGACGCCAGCCACGGCCGGGTGGCGCTCGTAGCACTGACGGAGCCGAGCGAGGTCGATATCGGCCTCGGGATCACGCGGCCCGACGAAAAAGCGGGGCGTGTAGTCGTCGACGACGGTGGGGTCGGCGCCGTCGTCGGTCACCGTCCATTCGAGGACGCGCCCGTCGTCGAGGAAGTCGAAGGCAAACGGCATTGCGGTCAGCAGTCGTCCTCTTCGGTAGATTCGTCGGGGCCCGGTTCGACGGCCGCTTCGAGCGTCTCGACCCGCGATTGGAGGGTCTCGATCGCCCGTTGCTGTTCGAGCGCGATGCTCACGAGCACGGGATACATCGGGTCCTGGTGGTTCAACAGCCCGCTGGCGTCGGCGTGCTCGCGGGCGTGGGTGAACAGCTGATCGAAGTACGGCTGGTCACCCCGGCGCAGCGCACGGCGGTAGTCGTCCCAGCGGCTTTCGAGCGCGGTGAGCGTGTCCCGGAAAGTTGGGTTGGTGCGGCCCATCGTCAGTACCCTCCACCGGGCTGGCCGGCCCACGTGTCCAGCAGCGGGGCGCCTGGCTGGCGGGCGGGTGTAGTCGTAACCCCGTCGTCCGTGTCGGCATCGAGCGACGGGCCCAACGGGCTGGCGGGCTGGCACCCGGCCCCCTCGGCGCGGGCGGCCAGCAGGTCCGCCCAGTAGGCCAGCGTCGTCTGATAGGCGTCGCCACCGGCGACGGGGTACCACTGCGGCTCGAAGCCCTCGCCGGTGATCCGCGGGCCCATCCGCGTCGCCTCGCACGTGTAGCGGTGGGTCGCGGCCGCCTCGACCGGGTCGGTCAGGCCGTCCTGCTTCGTTCGAGTGCAGAGGACGGGCACGTCGTAGGCGTCGGCGTACTGCCGGAGGCGAGCGAGACTGCGCGCCAGCAGCCGGCGCGTCTGAGCGTCACCGAGTGTGTCGTCGGCCCGGTAGAGCGCGTCGACGGCAGGGGCGATGACGAGCGCCGGCGTCGGCTGGCCATCCGTGTCGTCGGTGCCAGCGTCGTCCCGCTGGAACGCGTCGGTGGTCGTCGCCGCTTTGACGTGGGCGTTGACCGCGGCGGGCAGGTCCGCGAGCGCGCTGAAGTGCTGGTAGGCGGTGAACCCGCGGGCGACGTGGATGCGGTCGAGGAGGCGCCGACTGGGCGCGATCTGGGTCAGCGTCGCCGTCGTCGCGTAGCCCTGTGCGTCGACCCAGAAGGCGGGGCCGTCGGTTCCGAGCAGGTGGTCACAGACCAGTGCGTGGACGACCGGGACGTTGCGGTCGGCTTCGATGTCGAGGAGCGTCAGGCCGGGATCGAGCGACGGGAGCAGGCCGTCGACGCGCTGGTCTGGGGCGTCGGTGACGGTCGACCGGTTGCGTTGGGCTGCCCGCGTCGGCCTGCCGGTCCGTCGTGAAGCATCGTGATCGTCGGTGGTATCGGGCATACCTGATCGGTGCCGCCGACACTCGGTAAGGGCTCGCGTGTCGCTTCCGGAGTTCAGGAGAGAGTCAAAACTGCAGGTTTACGGCTGGAACATCCGATCGCTGGCAATCCGCCGACTTCCGGATCGGTTCCCGAACGAGTATCACGGCCAGTGAACTACTTGATCTCTCTCACTCGGTTCTGGGCGCCCGCGAAGGGAGAACCATCACCCACCCCCGAACCAGCTGATCTCTCGGGATGGGACATCAACTCCAAGCTGTCACGGCTGCTGAGTAGTGAAAAGCCAGTGTTCAGCCAGCCTCTACACCTTGAACAGCGAGATGAGAGCCCGCTTCACGAGCTGCTCGCCGTCGTCAGTCAGTTCGCCTCGACGGGGCGGTATCAACGTCCCGGGTGCAATCGTGTACAACGCCCACGGCAGCAGGTACTGGGTCCTTTCGAACGAAATCCCGCGTAGGTGTTTGTCCTCAAGTTCGGGCGCGTAGTGGTCGTACTCGTCGGCGTTCGTTCCAATGCACATTACGGTGCATTGAGTTTCATTGAATGGCCGTTTTTCGTGGGACAGAACGACCACGGGCCGTTCAGGATGCGCATTTGTCGGGTCGCTCGCCCAACACACCGTTCCCACAGGGAATTTACGCATCCTCGAAATCGGCCTCTAACTCGTTGATTTCGGCGTCAAGTTCGTCTTCATCGACCGCTTCGGGGTTCTCGTTCCACTCCGTGGTTTCCTCGAACTCGTCCGCGTCGAACAGCCGCTGTACCTGGTCGAGACTGCTCACGTATCGGTGGAGGTCCTCACGGTGTTCGAGTGCGTGGTAGTGGCTGTCCGCGGTTTTCCCGACGAATCCCTGGTCGGAGAGCCGTTTGAGGGTCGTGGTGACTGTCCCGTGTGGGAGTTCGAGGTAGTCCTCGATCTCATTGGGTTTGAATCCGAGTTCCGGGTGGCTGTAGAGGAATGCCACGATGTCGGATTTTGCTGTTCCCGGCGTAAGATCAACGTCGGGTTCGTGGGAATCGAGGTGGACAGGCACGATTGTAGCTCGATGTAGCTCGTTGTGTCGTATAGTAGTTTCGGCGGAGGAGACAGGATTACCCGGACAGACGAGGTTTTGTTTGGAGTTCGGCCAGTTCATCTCAATTTGTCTCTGATACGGCCTCGGTAGGACGGTGTCGCTCAGTATTCGTGCATATTGAGCGCCGAGTTCATATTAAAAAAAACCTTTAGTATCAACTCGGTGTGGGTAGCGTATATGTTTGACCGGATCCGCGAAATGGTCGGCACTGAGGACAACACCAAGAGCTACGAAATAAATCCTCAAGAGGTGATTTCCGCGTTCGAGAGGTTCCTTGAGAGAGAGGGTGTGGCAGTGAACCAGGAGAAATCAGATGTTATGGACGAGTTTGTTGAAATAGTTAATAGATACGATAATATTGGATCTGAGCTACAACAAGCTCAGGAAAACATAGGGGACGAGAATGGGATCTCGTTGCTTGATCAGATGGATAACGACCAGTTTGACCGGTGGCAGAAAAACCATGAGCACACCATCGAAGAGGTCGAATCACTAAATGAAGATATAATAGAACTACTGAACAAGATTGATGTGGATGAGTCACGGCTTGACGAGTCAGGCCCATTTTCTGAAGTGACTGAATTTATCCAACGGGTGAGTGATGCTCATCTAGTATTCAGTGACACGTCCAACACGTAGACTACTATAAGCAGAGAACCTGCGGGATCTCTTTAATCGTATCCCTGTACTGAGACTCCCGAGCAAGCCTGCAACGTGGACGATGTGCACTGAGCAGAAGCCACTACCCCGCACTCACTGCGTCGGCGATGTCGTCGCCGGATCGACCAGCGCGTATTGGCGGTCGCGGCTCGTCCCCTCGGCGGTGAGGAGATTGTACTGGGTCATCTTCGAGAGGTAGTTCCGAACGGTCCGCTTCGTGCGCGGATCATCGACTTCGTCCGTGTAGTACTCGTGAATCTCCCCGGGCCCCAGCGGGCCGTGCTCGCGGACGATGTCGTAGACGACCCGCTGGTGGGGCGTCAGCGAGTCGAGGTTGGTCTGTCGGATCGAGTCGCGGGCGTCGCTCGCGGCGTCGAGGAGCATCTCGTCGGTGATGCGGTCAGCACCGCGGCGGTCGGCCGCACTCGCGGCGGTCCGGAGGATGCCGATGGCGAGGCGGGCGTCGCCGGCCGCGGCGTCGGCGATCCGGCGCAGCTGGGCGTCGGTGATCGCGTCGGGGTCGAGCCCGCGCCGGACACGGGCGGCAAGGATGTCCTGCAGCTGGTCGACGTGGTACTTGTCCATCCGGACGTGCTCGCTCGACCGGAGGCGACTGACCAGCCGGTCGTCGACGCGGGCGATGAGGTCCTCCTCGCTATTCGCGATGCAGATCAGCCCGAACTGCGGGAGGCTATGCAGGTCGTAGAGCACGTCGGGATTCTCCAGCTGGTCGGCCTCGTCGAGGATGACCACGGTCCGGGGCCCGTCGTACTGCTGGAGGCGCTCGACGAGTTCGTCGTGAGGCGTCGACTGGCGGTGGATGTCGATGGTCTTGCCGAGCGTATCCAGGATCTGGTAGAGCGTCCGGAAGCGTGTGTAGTTGCGCCAGCAGTTGACGTAGACCGTTTCGATGTCCAGCACCTCCTCGCGCAGCCGTTCGGTGACGAACTTCGCGAGGCAGGTCTTGCCCGCGCCGCTCGGCCCGGTCACGAGGGCGGTGTCGGCAGGCTCGCCCTCGGTGATCGGGTCGAGGACGCTGGAGAGGTGGTTGACTTCCGCGTCGCGATGCTCGATCTCCCGCGGGACGAACCCGGCGCGCAACACGCGAGCATCGCGGATCATGTCTGGTACGGAAGTGATCCGGCTTCGACTACTAAAACGTGTGCGGGCCGTTTCCGGAAAGGGCTGTGCGGGACGGTGTAGCGGGTAACTAGGCTCGCTTTCCGATGGTTCTGGGTTGGTTCGGTCGTCGCTTTCCGGAAACTGCTTCGGGGATCGGCGGGGCCAGCATTGGGCCGGTGAATCAGGCCGATTCCCGTCTTATGTAACAACTGCTCTTCTGAACTCGTGAAATATTACATAAGACCGATCGAGCCATCGAGAGGACTCCCATGGAGACACGTCTGACCGATAATTGCCCGTTCCCGTCCGGTGTCCCGAAGTGCAGGTATCGTTGGAACCCGAGTGAGCGCTCGCGTGAGTTTGTGTGCGCCCCGGAGGGGTGGGGCGCGTCCTGCCGGATGCGCTCCATCGAACGGAGTCGCTATTCATGGAGTCGACTGACTCGTCGGTCTCGTTCGACGAGGCCGACACGCGAGACGCCGAGATGCACAGTGCGACCGACGAGTGGATCGACGACCTCACCGAGGCCGTCGACGAGGCACGGGCCAGCCAGCAGTTCCAGGAGTGGCTGGACGTCCAGCAGCGCTTCCACGACTACTCCTATCGGAACACGTTGCTGATCAAGCGGCAGTGTCCCGAGGCGACGAAGGTCGCCGGCTATCGGACGTGGCAAGAAGAGTTTGACCGGCACGTGAAGGAAGGCGAGTCGGCCATCTGGATCTGGGCGCCGATCATCACGACACGGTGTCCCGAGTGCGAGAATTCGCCGAGCTACCACGAGCAGATCGGGTGTGAATACGACGAGACAGAGCCCGAGGAGTGGGCCAAGGGACTGGTCGGGTTCAAGCCCGCCCCGGTGTTCGACGTGTCGCAGACCGAGGGTGAGCCGTTGCCGGAACTGGAGACCGACGCAACCGGGGATACCAGCGATCTCGTCCCGCAGTTGACCGACCTAGCTGACGAGGTTGGTGTGACGGTTCGGATCATCCCCGACCGCGAATGGTCACATGGTGACGCGGACGGTGTGTCAGTGGGCCGATGGCGAGACCGAGGTTCCGGTTGTCGAGATCCGGGATCGCGAGCAGCGGGCAGCAGTCGCCGGGACGCTGCTTCACGAATACGCCCATGCACTCTTGCATTCCGGAGATCTTGACGAACCTGAACGGGCAAAGCGTGAGGTCGAAGCGGAGGCTGTCGCCTACATCGTCGGCCGTCATTGCGGGCTCGACATGAGCGGGTCAGCGTTTTACCTGGCGGCGTGGGAGTCGGAATCGGAGGATGCGATCCGGGATCGGCTGCAGCGGATTAGTCAGACCACATCCACGCTCCTTGGCTACCTCAAAGAGTGAAGTGCCGTCCCAAGTAACCGGGAGATTGATTAAATGGATTCCAAGTTAGAGTATCTGAATCTACGCAAACCGCGTATTTGAGCGAAACTGTTATTGATTCCTGATTTCTTACTCGGTTGTCTACTCACACTCTGTTGTCTGCCGATATAACGAACTGAATTGACTGCATAGATACCTCAAGAGAAGTACTGTGATGAGTAGTTGTAGCGCCGATACAGCAGAAGCTTGCAGAGGAACTCAATTGCGTTCCCAACGAGACGATGGCCGTAGCCGTTGTTTTCGACCTGCAACTCCCCCTCCGGATTGATTCCGGGGTTCGGGTATGTGGAGCCGTTCTCCTGTCTGACCTCGTCGATCTTGATGAACTCCGTGACGCCCGTCGTCATTCTCGATGGTTGTGGCTCGGTTTCGTGTCGATAAATAAGTGAATGGCCGCGCGGTGGGGTTTGTAGTCCAACTTTCCCCGCTCATTCCCCAAATCTGTAAGTCACATCCCTTGGATGCCGAAGTATGTACGCCGGTGTGGACTGGGCCGGGAAAGGCTGGTTCGCTGTGTTCCTGACGGACGATGGAGACTGTGAGGGAGACTACTACCCGACGCTCTGGAACCTGTGGCGAGAGAGGGGAGACGACATCCGGAGGATGCTCGTAGACATTCCGATTGGACTGTGTGAGGACAAAAAGCGAACCTGTGACGTGGCCGCGAAATCGTACATCGGCCGGGGGCAACAGAGCAGTCTCTTCTACACCCCGATTCGAGAGGCAGTCTACGCCAGGAACATCGAGACGGGAAAGGAATATCACCGGGAGGCAGACACCGACTTCAGCATTCAAAACCAGGCGTGGAGTCTCGTCCCCCGGATTCGAGAGACGGACGCGTTCGTCAAAGATGCCGAAGGGAGCGACAGAGTCCTCGAAACCCATCCAGAAGCTTGCTTTGTCGCGCTCAATGACGACGAGTATCTCTCTCACTCGAAAAAGACCAAGAAAGGTACCGAAGAACGTCTGAAGTTGTTGGATAAGCATCCGATTTCGACATACGAAGATTCTACGAGGTCGCCTGTTCCACGTTCCGTGAGCCATCGTATGCACCGATGATCGGCGACAAAGACGACATCATCGATGCGCACGTGGCAGCAGTCTCGGCCGCCTCGACAGAAGACGAGCTGCCATCACTACCACGTGACGTCGAAGCGGACTACGACGAAACCCTCGATCGAGAGGTCGAGATCAAACTTCCAGCCGTTGAGTAGCGTGGATGGAGCCGCCACGTTCGAGACCACGATGTATTCGACCGGATGGTCTACGTTCGCCGGCGACTCGTCGTCGGGTTTTATGTTTGGTGCGCAGGAGGTCTGATTCATGACTCTCCAGCAAATCACCGCGGACGACATCGCGGGCTGGGACTCCCTCGATGAGATTGCCGCCTCATTCGAAGAATTGGGGTTGGAGCGCCGTCCGAGCGTCGGTGAGAAAGACGAGATCGTCCTGCAACTGGCTGATACCGAGTTCATCAAGTTGGTCGAGGCCGACTCGGGTGAATCCGCGTCCGACCACAAACCGGAAGGGAACTGGTATCAGAGAACGAACTTTGTCGCCACAAACGACTACGATGAATTCACCTTCCTGACCTACGACCGAGACCGCCAGCATGGGCGCCAAAAGTATCGGAAGCTCTCGTTCACGAAGGAGCAGATGACAAGCGAGAGCGGGGAGAAGCACACCATCTTGCAGAAGCTCAACCGCTTCGAGCATGGCTCAAACAAGGCACTCCGAGAACTCTACGACACCAAAAAGGTAGTCGAGGACTTCTACGAGGAGTTCGAGGAGCTGCGCATCGACCTTGTTGATGAGGTCACTGGCATTCCGGACGACCGAGAGAACGCCAAAGAGCGGTATGTACAGGTCATTTTCGATCGCCTGATCTTCCTCTACTTCATCCAAGAGAAGCGACTCCTTGACACGAACACAGACTACCTCCACGAGAAGCCGGCAGAAGTGGCGGGAGAGGACGGCGACCACTACGAGAAGTTCTACAAACCGCTGTTCTTCGACTACCTCGCAGAAGACAAGGACGACGTCGAGAACTTCGGCGACCTGCCTTATCTAAACGGAGGACTGTTCTCAAAGAGCCCCGTCGAGGAGGAGTTTGAGGACGCACGCCTCGGTGATGGGCCCGAGCGAACGAACGAACTTTTCGGAGAGATTCTAGACTTCCTCTCGGACTGGAACTGGAACGTCGCTGAACACCTAGACATCGCGGATCCAAAGAACCTCTCGCCGGCCATCTTGGGCCACATCTTCGAGCGAACGGTCAACCAGAAGGAGATGGGAGCGTACTACACTCCGGAGGAGATCACGAGCCACATGGCAGAGGAGACCATCCATCCGAACCTGCTTGACCGGCTCAACGAGTTAGTCGATGCCGAGTACGACGAGATCGACGAGGTGTTCTCACTCTCCGGAATTGAGATGGGCGAGGATGGCAAGGTGGCGGTCGCCGACGGGGGTATGACGCAACAGGCGCCCGTCACCGATGTCGACACCAACCACGTCGAAACACTCTACCACGACGTGCTGAAAGAGACAAAGGTACTTGACCCAGCCGTCGGGAGTGGTGCATTCCTACTCGCCGCCCAAGAGGTACTTTTGGACATCTACATTCACTGCATCGAGCACTTCCAACGACTCATAGCGGAAGAGAAAGTAGGTGAACTAAGCGGCGAGACCCGGGACGAAATAGAGGCAATCAGGGACAGCGAAGGCAACGAAACGCTGTACATCAAGCGAGAAATCGTCCTCAACAACCTCTATGGAGTAGACATCGACGAGGGAGCAGTCGAGATTTGCAAGCTCCGACTCTGGCTCTCGATGGTCGCCGACATTGAGGGCGAGCCTGACGATGTCGAGCCGCTGCCGAACATCGACTTCAATATCCGCTCCGGCGACTCGCTTATTGGCTTCGAGAGTACAGAGGTCGCGGTCGACGGCCAGAGACTTCTCATCGCGGAACGTCTAAAAGAAGACCTCGAAGAGTACCGAGAGAGCATCAAGACGTACAAGTCTGCCGAGAAGGATATCTCTCAGCTAAGGAGCGAACTTGACGCTCTACACGACGAACTGCAAGCGCAGTTGAACGAGTGGTTTGCTGACCTGCCGGACATCAAGGTGGAGGACGACATTTTCGGGCCCGAGGAGCTTCAGGAGATCATCTCGGTCTCAAACGAGGATGTCAAGCTCAAACTCAAGTTCGCCGACCCAATCAACGATGATCTCGACCAGGAACTGAACGACCTGGGCTTCCGCACGTGGAAGAAGGCGGCGAACCTCGAGATGGGTAACCACGATGTTAGGGCCGGGAAACCCGAGAAGATATTCGACAAAGTCCCAGCGGATCAGCTGACTCGCTCCTTCGTGGAGCGGGGCCTCCTCAAGAAGGACATCAACCAGCTCGATCCGTTCCACTGGGTGATGGAATTCCCAGACGCGTATGACGCAATTGGAGATGGCGACAAGGATGACGCCGCCAACGGATTCGATGTCGTCCTTGAGAATCCTCCGTACGTTCGCATCGAGAGCGTCGACGAACTTCAGCGGGACATCTACAAAGACCTGCACGAAACCGCGACTGGTCGGTGCGACCTCTATGTCCCGTTCATCGAACGCTCGTTCGAAATCCTCAACAAAAAGGGACGGAACAGTATCATCACCTCCAATCTGTTTATGAAGACGGAGTACGGCGAGTCAGTACGCCAGTTCCTACCTCAGAACTACGGCCTTGAACGAATCGTCGACTTCACGGCCTACTCCCCATTTGACGAGGTCACCATCTACAGCACAATCCTGTTCGGAAGCATGGAGGTCGGAACTTCTATCGACTGCGTATCCGTGCGTTCTGCGAACGCAGTCGACGAAGTGAAATCCACCTCATTTGACTGGGACGAGTCCGATGACATCGTGGAGTTCACATTGTCTTCTGACGTACTCGGAGCAGACCGGTGGCTGATCCTGACCGACGAGGAGCGGTCGGCGCGAGAGAAAGTTCGACAGGGGAGCGACACGACCCTCAGTAACGAGGAATTGTTCACTGTCGGCAGTCCGCTGAAGACTGGTCAGAACACTACTCTGCAGGCGGACATAGTGGCCGAGGAGGATGAAGGCTATACGATTGAGAACAGTCGGATCAGCGGCACCGTGAAGCCCGGAATCTGGAAACGAATTATCACTCCAGACTACGTGAATCGGTGGAATGTATCAAAACCCGAGGAGGTCACTTTTTTTCCTTACGAGGCAATCGACAGAGAGTACGAACTGATCGACGAAGACTGGTTTGAGTCGGAATACACCACGACCTACGAACTGCTGGAGGAACACAAAGAAAAACTCCTCAGTCGGAAAGACTCTCGGAGGACGTGGAAACAACTCGGTCGACCGTGGTACTCGCTGGCCCGCATCGGCAGCCCCGACTACTTTGAGGAGACGAAGGTCGTGACAGACATCGTGGTAAACGAACCCCACTTCTGCATCGACAAGAACGGCTACCTCTTCTCTACGGGGTTCATCCACGGCATCACGCCACACGAAGACGACCCCTACTACCTGACGGGGCTACTGAACACGCGGGCGATCTTCTCCTACCTGAAGCCCATCTGCCCACCGAAAAACAACGGGTACATGAAGATGGAGGTGGAGCAACTGAAAGCAGCACCGGTCTACCTCCCAGATATTCGAGAGGAGCTCTGCGCCGAACTCAACGAGATGCTGGAGGAACACAAGGGGGACTACGAGGAGTTGGAACAGCTGGTCAAGTCACAGAACATCGGAGAGTTAGTGAACTCCTCCGAAGAACCTAAAATGGTCGCAGCAAACATGTTGCGGGAGGTTTCGAGAAATATCATTGAAGAGTATGAGTCGCTCTCGGACGACGACATCGAACAGTTGGAGAAGGTGAACGATCGCCTTTCGGGGATCCTCTTCGACTTGGACGAGAAGGAATTGGAGGCCCTCTATCACATCTGACAAAGAGGGTTAGGCAATCTTATTGTCCCAAGATACCCCAACAGACTACCCGAGCACGGACGTCACTCTCGCTGACGAGCTTCGCCTGATACTCTGTGGAGTCCTCAATGTTCTCCTCGATGAATGTATCAAGCTCGGCGAGGAACTCTTCTGCGGGCCATTCGGCATATTTGTCGTATCGGTCGCTATGGCGAAAGGTGTCTCTGAGAACCCGATCCTCGTCGGTGTCCTTGAGTCCAACCATCATGAGTTGCTGGTGTAGGGTCTGGCCCCACTCCGCAAGCGTGTCGTACTCGTCATTCGGCACCGATTGATCCTCTTCGTTCGGGATGATTTCGTGACCCAGATGCGATAGGATCATCTCCTGCTCGACAGAGAAGTCTTCGCCTTGGTCGATCATCGCACCCACTTGCCCACCTCGCACAGTCTCAAGTTTGTCGTCGAGCCTGTCTTCAATTGCTCCGCGACTCGACAGCACACTGGTCGAAGCATCGGCGAGAGGCTCCCCTTTGGTCTCCGGATCGATACCCAAGAACCGGACTGACCGCTCGTTAATCTCTCCGTTGAACGGTTTATAGTAGAGGGCGCGCCTGACGCGCCCGAGCGGGGCGTCTTCTATCTCGCTCTCGTCCTCGAACCACAGGTGGGCGAGCGCGAACACGCCGGGCCGTGGCCCGGTGTCGTGGTCGACTGCGCTCGTGTAGAGGAAATCGCGTTCGTCCGGCTGATCGTCAAAGTAGTCCTCCGCGAACGTGAAGTCATCTGCACCAAGCCCGTATTCCTCGTTCAGCTCTAGTTTGAGACGGTACCGCTGGAGGGCGTCACTCTCGTCGCTGCCTGCATTCCGCAGTAGCGGATTCTTCGAGGTGTCGTCAAGATCGTTGTAGTCGTCGACCGCCCGTGACTCGCGGAGTGATTGCTCTATCTCCTCAACCTCCAACTCCCCAATGGTCTTTTCGGTTTCGACGCCGGCCCGCTCCAGCACGGCGTTCTCCTCGGGGTCAAGGATGTTGTTCTCCTTGCCGACGATGAGCGCGATGTCGTCGATCTTCGCCTGCAGGCGCTCCAGCAGCTTGATCGCCGCCTCAATGTCCCCGTCCGGGAAGAAGTTGTGTATATGCTTCTCCGCAGTCGAGCCAATACGGTCGATGCGTCCGACCCGCTGGACGATCCGCATCGGGTTCCAGGGCAGGTCGTAGTTGACGGCGACATGCACGTCCTGCAAGTTGACCCCCTCGCTGAGCGTGTCCGTGGCGACGACGTACTGGAGTTCGGTCTCATCACTCTCTGCGAGGGTCTGCTGGTAGCCGGACGCCTCGGGCGCGAACCGTTTGATGACGTCACGCTTGTTCTCGTCGCCGCCTTTGACCACGGCACTATTCCCCTCGGTGAGCGGCGAGTCGGGATCGCCGACGAGCGTCCGGTGGACGTAGTCTGCGGTCGCACGGTATTGGGTGAATATAAGTACCTTCTTGTCGTGGTCTGTCAGCACCTCGGCCAGCCGATCGATCTTCGGGTCGCGGAAGTCATGCGTGGTGAAAACTGCCTCGTAGAAGTCACGGGTGGCCGCGTCGGCGTCAGAGAGGTTGGCACTGGGGTAGATGATGGGGTTCAGCTCCTCCTCTGGAACGTCCGGCACGCGGTTGGCTCCGCGATCGGCGAGCCACTGCTCCAGCTGCACCTCGGCGTCGGCAACGCCGCCGTCGTCCTCGGCAACCCGGCCGATGAACCGCGAGAGGAAGTGCGCCAATAGAGTCAGATCCTCGCGGATGTACGTCTTCACCTCGCCGACCGTCGCGTCTGCAAGTTCGACCTCGTCATCGGACTCGCCACCATCGGCGCGGACGACGCCGGCGTCGAATCCGAACTCCTCGAGGGTCTGCTCCAAGTCCTCGGCGGCATCGCCGCCCTCCACGAAGTCGTCGAGGGTCGTCGGGGCGTCGTCGTCCTGCACAGCTCGGAGGATGTCGATATCCCTGTCGTCCGGGAAGTCGTCAAGGAAGCCGAGAAGTGACCGCTCGCTCTCGTGGAGCGTCTGGATGGACTGGACGAACGCATATGTGGATGATTCCAGCCGCTTCAACAGGTTCAACTTGTAGAGTGCCTTCAGCGTGCTGCCAGCCTCCGGGTTCTTGATAGTGATGTGAGGGAGGTGGAGTGCATCCATCACGTCCGGAAGCATCCGATAGATAGGCTGGTACGCCGGTGGGAGATCGTACTGTTCAGTGTGAAGGGTCGGTGGCTGGAAGCTCATCTCGAAGTCTTCATCCTCTCTGATGGTGTCCTTGACATGTTTGCGTGTCCGCAACACCATGACCTCATTCAGAATGTCCGAAATCTCTTCTGAGAGGCTCTGCAATTCTCGGGTTAGTTCCTCCTCAACCCCCTCGCTGACCTCTTCCTTCCCTGCAGCGATGCGCTTCCGCCGCTCGGATTTCTCGATGTACTCCTCGAAGGCCCCGAAGTCAAGTGACGCCTTGTTCTGCAGTTCCTTCGCACTGGTGAACAAACTGAGGAGGTTCTCAAGGTCTTCTGCCGAGTTGTTGATCGGCGTTGCCGTCAGCATAATTATCGTCTGCTTTCGGAGCAGCCGGAGGTTTGCGTGGCGACGCGTGCCTTTGTAGCCGTCATCGGGGTTCGGCCGCCACTTACCGTGGTTGCGGAAGCGGTGGGCCTCGTCGATGAGCACTACGTCGAAGGTCTCGTCCAACTCCTGCACCTCGTCGTATGAGAGATTCTGGAACTTGCTGATACTCATGACGCGGAGGTGCGTACTGTCGACGTCCAGTCCAAAGTAGGGGTCGCCGTCCTCGTCGGTGTCGTCCTGCAGAAGGTCGCGCCACTGGTCGGTCAGATTCGCCGGCACGACGAGCAGGCAGCGGTCGCCCCGCTGGCGGTAATCGTAGAGTAGCTCGCCCCCGATGAAGGACTTCCCGAGGCCGACTGAGTCCGAGATGATGCAGCCGTCGTACCGGGCAATCTTTTCCTTGGCACTCTCATATCCGAGCGTCTGGAAGTAGTAGAGCGGGCTGTCCCGCGTGCCGACGTTGCCGTTCAACTCGTCGTAAGCCAGCAGCTTGTACATCTCGAAAGGTTCGAGATACGTCCCAAGGTCGTCGTCTCCTTCGTCGTCATCCTCGATCTGCTTCTGCTTCCACTGCTTGTACCGCTCGCTGTTCTCGATGATGCGGATGATTTCCTCGGAGAACTCCTCGGCGTTTGCCCACTGGTTGTCGTACCATTTCTCGAACGCCTCGGCATCGCCCCGTTCCTGACTCGTCAAGTTGAGTTCGATGTTGTTGCGTTGGCCGCTCTGCGAGAAGTTCGAAGACCCGACAATCGTCACCCCCGCACGGCGGTCGGTCTCACCCTCACGGATGCTGGGGTCGTCGACGGCCTCGCGGAAGCAGGCGCCCTTGGCGTGGAAGTAGCCCTGTTCCGGGTTGCGCACGCGGATGTCGACCAGATCGTTGGCGATGAAGTCCCGAAGACGGTCAAGCCGCTCCAACTGTGCGTTGTTGAGCCCCTCGATATCTTCTTCAAGGTCACGCTTGAATTGGTCGCGCAGAGACTGGCCTTCGGCGATCTCCTCGGCAGTTGTTTGGTTCGTCTTCCGGCCCATCAAGATGCGGAGCGGGGCCTGCTCCATCGTTTCCGGGTCTCGGAGGTTCTCAAGATCTTCCTTGATGAGGTCGAAGCCGGAGAGATAAAAGTAGCCAGTAGCGATGCGGATTTCCTCACATTCGGGAATGACCTTCTTATACGCATCTTCAAGTGTCCCATCTGTGTTGTCGACGAGAGGATCGAGGCGTAGCATTAGTTACTCGGAAGTAGAAGGGAGGTATGTTGAAAACTTCGCTCGTACACCTATAATCCGAGAAGCTTCATCGTACACTCTTGAAATTCGATCTGTTCCGTCTGCTTCAACGGCTCGAGCATAATAGTCAGATCCCCGAACAGGAGGGGGTGAAATGTACGTTAGGGATCATATAGCATACGAACTCCCCTGTGTTAAGATACGAGTATTGGTACTCGACGACACACGACTTGATCCCGACGGGCTCGTCCGACTGCATCCGCGCGTCGTGCCACGAGCTGTGATCCTCGACGAGGTCATACTCCTCAACGAGAAATTGCTCGGCTCGCCGCCACGGTGCTGGTGGATCGCGGTATTGTGAGCGTCGTTCTTTCCACGAGTAGAGTGATTCCCTCGTCTCACCTCGTACTGTTCGTCTCGAATCGCGCGTCACTCCGACGCGTGTATGGACAGACATGCCTATCTTCCTCCTGTCGCAGGTGCTGAGCTGCCGATCCCGTGGCACTCGCCGACGCTGTGGCTGGTGCCGACCTCGAGGATCTGTGCCGAGTAAATAAGAATTATGTCAGGTTCGCGAGTTCGTACGAAGTGACCAAGTATAGCGATGGGGAATAACGAATCAAACACCTCTCAGCTGCACTTCGAGGACGGCTAGCTCGTCGAGAGAGCAGACGAAGAAGCCGTTGGTGAAGAGCCTGCAGCCGACCCGGTCGAACCGGGTGAGTAGACCGGCTTCGTGGTCGAGGTGAAGTCCGGCGCGATCGAGGTCAACAGCGGACTTCGGGAGGAGGTCGAGTCGCACGGCCACGCTCTCGATTTCGGGTCGAGGTCGCACGCCGAGGACTACGCTCGACAGGAGTCGGCGTCCGATGGCGAATTAAGAGTCCAAGCGGCACCTGAAAACGAACCGCGAGATGTCGACGCGTACCTGCTCGCCGACCGCAGCCCCTCGATAGCCGAGCCAGCCGAAATCGACGGCGAAACGTTGGCCTTCGACGTCGGCGCGAACCTCTACGGCGCGCTCGGCGAGGCGATCCCCATCCACGCGCCGAAACCACACGCGCTCGTGTACTTCGTCCGGGAGGATCTGGACATCGGCGACAACAACCTCGAATGGGGGCTGAACGTCGACGTCGAGCCCGGGAGGCTGCTCCCGATCGAACGAGGTGACGAGAGAAGGCGATGGACACCCGACTGCGTCGTCGAAGCCAAAGCCGGCTGGAGCGGCCGGATGCTGGAACGGTACTACTGCGAGATCAGGACCGGCGACGCGTCCTTCGAGCGAGCGCAGGTAGCGACGATGGAGGAGCTGGCGAAGGAAGAGCGAGTGCTGAAGATCAGGGTCGACATTGACTCGCTACCCGACCAGTACTCGCTCAGGAGTCACGAGGTGGAACCCACAGAACAAGATGAGTGAATCCTACAACGGAGATTGCTCCCCGGTAGAGACGGGGCCGGCGTCCTCGACAGACCATCGCTGCTCTCGATAATCCTCTTTCGAACTGGCAAGCTGTCGTTGTAGCTCCAACCACCAATTTGGAACGACTTCCTCTGGCTCGAATTCGCTCTCGCCGACTAGCCGCAGGTGATTGGTTGCCTCTTGCTCCGTTGCACGGCCCAGATCGATTCCGCCTCTAAGACACGCCGTCTCGGCCTGAGACACTGAGGTGTGCCCGCGCGCCAACTTAGCGACGAGCGGCCAGTACGTGACGTCTGAGATCTCCGGAAGCGACGGGAGCCGCTCATCGCGCAGCTCGCACTATTCACCGTCCAGAGCGAGATCGCTGTGAAAAGGTAGGTGCGACGATGCATGTGTAACCCTACCCATCTCGCTGCCCTCATCCGCGGGGTAGCGGCAACTGATTACCTCGGGGATAGATGCCCGACAGTGACGCCGAGGCAGTGATCGATTCCTACGTGAGACAGACAGACTGGTTTTCCCTCCCCACACACCCCTCGGTTCCGATGAAACCCCCAACTCAAGGGGGAAACAATGCTCTGTTGGAATCCCCGACTAATAAGTGGTGACTTCGTGCTGATCGTCTGCAACTCCCATCACACTTCCACATTCGACATCGCGGACTCAACTAGCTCCTGAGAAGGAATATTGTAACGAGTAGTGATTGCTCCAGCACTGGTATCTTCAGAATGTTTCGCGTGACACCGAATTAAATTCTCGACAGCATCCATCAACCACCCGGGATTGCTGTCTGGTCGCGCCCCGCTAGCATGCACAGCATCGTGACACTCCCGACAGAGGTAGCACCCAGCTTTGTTCTCACCATATCGCCAATGATGAAAATCCAACCCGGCATCGGGAGATGTACCACACAACCGGCAGGCATCCGGGGGTTCTTGGAATGCAAACTGTGAAATTTGCTGATTCGGCTCTAGCCCCGCTTGACGGACTGCCTCGTTCCAACTCCCGAATCGCTTTAGATAACTTTGTCCGTAATACTTTCCTCGATCATTGAGCTGTTCTTTCGTCGGTGTGCGGTTGAGTTCCTTGGCAAGTCGCCTGATCTCGTTCAATAAATCGTCCGTCGGGATTTTCCTCGGCTGATTCGGTTCAAACCCCGCCTCACGAAGGGCATCATTCCATCCCCCAAATTCATCTTGATACTGTGATGCCCAATACTCTCCTCGAATATTCATATCCGTAGATGTCGGTGTTTCACCGACTTCCTCCGCGAGTCGCTGAATCTCATCAAGCATATCCTCTCGCCTGTCCTCTTCCATGCTGTAACCAAATCGACACGCCTCAATTTATTACTTCGGTTTCGGAAATAAATGTTTGTTGTCCTCAGAGGATGCAGAAGGAGTCACTTGGTAGCCGGAAGATTCAATGAGAGATACCGACTGCGTTCCATCGTGTCAGCTGTCGGGCCAACCGAGCGGTGGCAGTGGTGGGCGACAAGATACATACTCAACAATATTCAGTCAGCAACGTCGCCCCATCCCATTCCCTTGTGTTCGACGGACGGGCAAGCAGCCGAAACCACGAGTCGGGAACTCGACCGATTCACGACGGGGCTCCCGTCTGAAGATGCCTATCTCTATGTCCTCTATACCGATGACCAACCGTCAGGAACGACCTGGACACCGAGCCGTCTGCGGCCAGTCTACGTTGGCGAGACGACCGACATCGCGGGGCGACTCGCTACACACGTCGACAAGCTTCGCGGACGCAACCCAAATCACGATAGCGGTCGGTGGGGCAAATACGACCACCTCGCGACCGTTCGCGACCGGCCGGACGGCCGACTGTACGTCTGGGCACGGCCCGTCACAGCAATCGAACGTGGCCCTTACGGCCACGACTGTGCCGCCAAGGAGCTCGAAGCGAAACTCGTCGGACTTCTCCACAGGATCCCCCCGTTGCGACGAACACTCGCGAACCGCGAACACGTCCCTCACTGGAGTCGCTACACGCGAAACTCCGAGCGAACTGCCTGGGTGCAATTCGATCCCCTCGCCGACCACTTCGACCAGTCTCCCACGCAGGGGACGGCGCCAGCGACCGAGCGCTCGAAAGCGGCGCTCTGGCGGGACTGGATCGAGCAGTATCTCGTTGCTGACCTCACAGCGGACACAGCGCCCGATCCGATCCCGTTGTTCGACACGGCTCCAGACGGGGAGACGGTCCACGTCACGCCAGACGAAGTACTGGCCCGCAGTCCGCAGATAGAGCAGCGGATTCGGACCGCAGCCACCCGGTGCCTCGACGGTGAGACACCGGTCAGTCGAGACCGGGAGGGACTGCTGTATCTCATGTACCAGTTCCAGGACGGGGCCAAGCCGTCGGATCCCGCAGCGATCCTCCCGCTCTATCTCGGGAAAGCGGAAGTGTGGGGCAAACAACGGACAGTGAGTACGAACTTTGACGAGTTCCACCCGAATCACACGGGGACGCGAATGTTCGCCCGCTGGGGCGACGGTCCCGACTGGCACATCGGGCAGCTGTCGGCCGCTGTCCGGACGGGCGAGGAGGGCCACGTCCATTGGGCGGATGCTCTGTTCGAACCGGAATCGCGGCGGTTACGCGACCCAACCTACCTGTGGGTCCACGTCTGGGACCGTGACGACGATATCGGCCCGTATGGCGACTCAGTCTCACTGCCCGTCGTCGAAGCGCAACTGATCGCCCTCGCGTACGACGTAGCGCCGGCCACGCTCTTGAACAAGGACGGCGTTCCCGCGTCGGCCCCGAT
Source organism: Halosimplex halobium (assembly GCF_051414055.1). Taxonomy (NCBI): domain Archaea; kingdom Methanobacteriati; phylum Methanobacteriota; class Halobacteria; order Halobacteriales; family Haloarculaceae; genus Halosimplex; species Halosimplex halobium. Next base: position 26,743 of record NZ_JBLKNX010000026.1, on the reverse strand, counting down.
CAAGCAAGCGGAGTCTCACTTCGCTGCCCCAGCCGACTGGCCACGTGGCGGGAGTCGACAGCAGAATCTGGACGACTTTCGGTAACCCGTCGTGAGGTACAGTCCGGGGAAGAACCCCCACTCTCCGGACCCAGAACGGATTACTGGTCCGCTTCGACAGGGACGAGATCGCGGTGACGGAAGGGCACCGAGAGTTCACGGTCCGAGTCAACCGCACGGAGGTCGTACGCGTATGCATCCAGGTCCCGATCCGTTTCCGCACCGAGATCGTCGACGAACACGTCCACCACTTCACAGACCGTCCCGTGTAATTCCGCATCAGGGTCGTCGGCATCGAGGTAAATCCGAACTCTATCACCGACCGAATACGGGTCCGTCGCGGGCTGGGGGATATCTTCCATGAATCCGGGGTAGCATCACCGCTCGTATCAGTCCACCGCTCCCGCTGGACCGCTTCCCTGGGACTCCCGTTCCGTACGGATCGACGGCTTCCCACATTACACGCTGTGGCCGAAACACCTCGCTGAGATACACTAAAGTAGCAGCGACACCGGGGACGAGACAGATCAGCATGGAAGTCGGCTTGGTCAGCTGTACGAAGAGCAAACGGGAGACAGCAGCGGCGCCACAGGAACTCTACATGGCGTCGGCGTTCTTCCGGAAGGCGCGCGAGTACGTCGAGACAAACCACGACACGTGGTACGTCCTGTCCGCGAAACACGGTGTACTCGAACCGGACGGCGATCCCATCGAACCGTACGACGAGACGCTCAGCGAGGCGCCGGTGAGTAGGAAGCGTTCGTGGGCGGAATCCGTCTTCGAAGAGCTTCGCGAAAGGGGTCTGTTTGCCGACGGGAACCGACTGGTGTTCCACGCCGGTCGCGATTACTACGACGAACTGCTCCCACTGCTGGAGGAGACAGCCGTCGAAACCGCGACACCGACCGACGGACTCCAGTTCGGCGAAACGCTGTCGTGGTACAACAACCGAAGCGAACCAACCGATCTCTGAGACGCGCATTTAGTGAAATTGAGTGCAACTCATCTCGGGCTACCATTTTCCTCGTAGCCAGCTTCCCAGAATCATCTGCTTCGATATCGTTCGCAGGGACGCTGCTTGCTGGTCGAGACGTGATCTTCACGTGCTACATTATCCGCGGGAGGGGTTCTCTTCAATTAACCCACAATCATATATTTGAAACGCTTGTCTGTTCGGGCTATGGTCTTCGATCCACAGTGGTCGGAGCGACTCACTGCATCCGGTGGGCCGACGCAACCACTCCATGCGGCCTCTGTCCGGAACGGTATTCTCGGTGACATCACTCGTGCAATTACGACTGACGTGACGCTTCGCGGTCGCTATGCATCTGTCTTTACCTGGGGCCAACAGCTTGTCACAACACATCCAGAGTTTGCGGACACATCGATGCAGACGAAAAAGCAGGCGCTCTATACACTCGAGAAGGTCCTGGCACTCACAACGCTACGCTACCAGCAACACGACGATGTCGAAGCCGGGACAAGCGGTCTTGTCGGGAAGAACCGGCTCAATGCAAGTGATCTTTTGGAGTCTGACCCAATCGATCTCTCCGCATTTACTCTCCGTGATGGTGCAACTGCTGTTCGCCTCTCGAATACAAATCGGTACTATCTCTACCTTAGAAGCCGCGATACCGAACTCGGGCTCACGGGAGTCGGAGAGGCGCTTGCCGCGGTGCTTGACAGCCAGATAGAACCGTACCGGGACCAAATCGTGGAGACTCTGGTTACCGAATCCGTGACCCAGGCCGATCTGGACCAGTTTGCTGATACCCTGAGTTTACAGAGTCTCTACGCCGACGCCGAGGCCCACGCGGATGAATTAGATATTCTCATGAACGCTGTCCTCGGGTATGTGTCATGGGACTCCGACCGCGAGACGGTGACCGTCGATACAGTCCCTGACTCGATCGACGTAGACGTGTTTCCGTACCTCCGATACGAAACATCCGATCGGCGGTTCGAGAACGAGTATCGCGATACAGTCGCAAGCGAGATTCACCGACTACAGCGGGCCTGGACGATATTCATACTCCAGACCATTGAAACATATCAGACCACTGCCGACAGCCAGTATCGTCTCGATGGGACTGCACGCGACGTGTTTGCGGAGTTCCGACTCATCGCTCGTGGCTACTGGCTTCAGGAATTCGCGGCCGTTGTTCTCCGACTCCAGTTATGGTTATTCTGTGAGTATCTCGAGCGTGCACTCCCACAGGCAGTTCCATACGACCGCGTTTTCACGGATCTGTCGACGGAAACAGTCGAAGCAAGCACCCAGGCAGCATTCGATATCGAACTCGCGCCCGGATCTTCCTCGGCAGACCAGGCCCGCGTCGCACGAGAGCTGGCACTGTACGGGCAGACGCCGGTTACGACGCCAACAGTCCAGTTACCGAGCTCACCGGAAGGGACAATTGCCGATCTGGGAACGCTTCGCGACGAAGTTACGACCCAGCTTGCCAGCGGGTGGGATGAAACGACAGCAGCCGCACGAACCAGCACACTCGTTCGAGCACTCCAATCGATCGTTGACCCGCTCGATTCGGTTTCGCCACAGGACTCGGTAATTGAGACATGGCAGCGAACACTCGGTTATAGTCTGACATTACTGATGATGATTCTAAAGCGATACCGGGATCTCACAACGTCTCATCCGGTTGTCGATGCGTATCTGCGACAGGAGCATGGCGATGACCGAGTGTCGCTTCCACAGCTGGATACCTATTTTAGCGGGTTTGACGATCAGCTCCCGATCACAGATGTCGGTCAGCGTGTCATCTCGGACCTCGTTATCGATGTCCACGAGCGTGTTGTCAGGGACCGGCTCCGAAACAGTAGCCCGAATCGATTCTCGTTTTCGTACGACGCCGAGCAGGACGCGCTCCGGTACGTGAGCGGCACGTCACCGCTCGGCCGCGAGTATCTCCGATACGGGCTCATGCAACAACTTCTCCTCGACATCGGACTTGTAACGACAGTTGACGACGATGCACAGCTCACGGCTCGCGGGTCGGATCTGCTTGCACGCGCTCGTCAAGGAGGGACTGACGAGTGAACCTTCTCGACGCGGTCACACCGTCCACAGCTGAATACAGCGTCGTTACTACCTATCCGTTTGATGCCCGCTTCTACACCGAGTACGTAAGTCACGAGTTCAATGATGCGGGTATCGCGACGCCCGTGATCTTGATGGACCATGACCGGTATCAGCAGAACTTCGAGGATGGGACTTGGCAGGCAGGATCTGTCGGGAACGGATATTACCTTGAGCCGATCGAGGTTGCAGAAACATTCCATCCGAAAATTGCGCTTAGCACTGCAGAAGATCACGCCGAGTTCGCTATCTCCTCTGCAAATATGACGCTCTCCGAGATGACGTCAGCTGCGCAGCTGGGTGCTCAGTACCGACTCGAACGCGACACTGTCGATACGGATCCGGCACTTGCTGTCGTACAGGATGCTATATCGCTTGTCGACGCTCTCCGAGAGCAGTATGTCGGTCGTGATACCGGGACACAACTCGCGCGCCTCGTCGAGACCGCATCCTGGGTAACAGAGCGCCCGCGGCCGGACCCCGAAACAACGACGACTCAACTGGTACACAACATCGGCGAGCCAATATTACCACAGGTCGCCGCGATCTTGGGTGACGTGGATCGGCTCCAATTGGCCGCCCCCTTCTTCGGTTCGCCCGAAGCTGTCTCCGAAATTGTCGATATCCTCGACCCAAGGAGAGTTGCTCTTCTTATCGATGCTGGGTCTACACACATCGACTTGGAGGGCGTGGTCAATACCATGGAGTGCCCAGTTACCGTTCACGAATTAGCGTATTCCGACTCTCGTTGGATCCACGCGAAGTTCATGATCGCTACCGGGCAGGACTGGAGTGCCTGTCTCTATGGCAGTCCCAATCAGACCGGGGCCGCGTTGCTTTCCTCAGCGAGTGATGGTAACCTCGAAGTGGGGATGCTCCGTGTCGAATCCTCGCCATCGTACTTCGGAGCTGGGGAACCGCTGTTCGGCTCTGAGAACTTCCCCCTCGACATCAGCGATCCCGTTGACCCGTCGTCCGTTGTGACGAGTTCGTATGCGGACCTCGCTTCGACAGCTGATACGCCCGAACGGGATATCCGACTGAAGGATATTTTCATCCGGTCCGAAAGCGACGAGTCCGCGCACGTCGACTTAGTCGTCGACCCACCAGCCGAGATCTCACTGGGGGCAACTCAGTCATGGCTCACGGCACTCGATCACGAGAGTCAGCCACAGATCTCGTGGCTCGACGCGGCGGATACGACTGTCGATCTCGACTCTGCAGAGCGACAAGGAACAGCGGCAGTCCCAGCGACCTGGCGGAATGCGATCGTGCAGGTGGAGACCGCTGACGGCGTAACATCCAATTATCGGCAGGTGACCACCGAACCGACGCCGTATACACGGTCACAGGGGGAGATGCTCAGTTCGGGCGGACGCGAGGGGATGGAAACGCTTCTCTGGAACTTCCTGTTCGAGAGTGACGGACGTGCCGGCAACTCCCTCTCGGAAGCCGCTACTGACATTCGGGATCGGCTGCAGGAATCTGACGGCAGTGGTTCACAGGTGATCGATACCGATAACGGTGGCAGTTGGACCATCGGGGGGAGTCGCACCAGTGGTGGGTCAAATCGGTCCCCCCACCTGCAGCTCAAGGACAGCCTCGACCTTTCGTATACCAATCTTCAACATTTCATCAAGCAAGAACCCTCACCTGAGTTCGTGCAGGAAATCATCGACCACTTCGAAAACTACTGGCTGGCCCTCGAAGCGGGATATCTGCGCGCGTTCGTCTCAACTCAATTATCAAGTGAGGACGAGATGGAGACTCTCGTCGACGCTGAGCAGCTGCTCGCCGTCACACAAGAGTACTTTGCGAAACTCCACGACGATCGACTATTTCAGGATATCGGCGAGTACGTCTCTACGGGGCTAGCAGCAGTGAGCGGGGACCATTCTGAGTACATCGATGGACAACAGGCGTTTGACTGTTTTTTCGTCCATCCTGCACTCTTGCTTGGGCTTGATGCCGAGTCTGAAGAACATGGAATTTCGCCCTTCTACTTCGCCAAAGACATCTACCAGATGCTGTCATGTTCACAGCCGATCGTCTCTCAACGGCTGCTTGACCCGGAAACCGTGGCTGACCAGTACTCGGAACTTCTCCATCGATACCGGGAGGGCATAGCCGTCCTCGAAGACACGTACGGATGCTCACTCCAGCTCCCCGAATCCGTCACAAACTCTCATTATGTCCTCCTCTATGTTGTCTGGTATCAGGAACTGTCGGTGCATACTGAAGGGCCGGATCTATTCCAGTGGCTCGGCGAGTTCGAGCGATACGAGACGGACCAACTCGAAGCACTCGGCGAGCAGATGCTTACTGGTCGTGAGTCGCTCAATCAGTATGACAGGCTCTCCGAGTTCAGAGACGGAAGCCTGAACGCGCTTGCACAGTCGATGCTGGGAGGAAATGGGTCGGCTGGATCCGGAAGCCGAGAGCAACAAATCGAAGCCCTCGCGCAAGGGGAGTACTGGTAACAGAAGCAGTATTCTACAACCTGCAGGCCACTATGGCGACTTGAATTCGGTTTTGTCCATGTCGTTGAGTGTCCCGTCTAACAGCGCGCCAACGCGGACTCGAAGCGGTGCATCAACGGGTGGTTGCAGCGTCAGCGTCTTCTTGATACCCTTCTGCTCGGGAATCTTGGGCAATGTAGTCCGGTCCTGAGCAACGACGCCTTTCCCCTGCTGTTCGATATCGACCTGCACAGCGGCCTTCGTCGCCGGGGCATCGCCCCAGTTCGAGACGGTCACGTCGAAATTGATCCCCTGGGCGGGCATCGCGTAGGACTCCCACTCCAGCGCGAGTGACGGCGACGTGTCCACCTCCTCGATCTCCGCGTTCGCTCCCTGTTCTTTCACATCCTGGGGGACCTCTCCAACGGTCCAGCCGGACCCGGTCGTTTCGACGTAGTAGTATCGCTGCCCCTCGTGTTCGTAGTAGGACCCGGAGATGTCGTCTTCACCGGCCACGCCGACGGCCATGTGACTGGCATCCGGAAGCAAGAGCAGGACCACCCCATAGCCCATCGCCTGCAGGACGGCAGCCAGCAGGATCGCGGTGTCCTCACAGTCGCCACCGCGGTCGACGAGCGTTTCGAACGGATATTTCGGGTACTCGTTGTAGCCCGTCGCCGGCTTGTCCTGTGTGTACTCCATTCCCTGGACCCACGCGATCGCATGGTCGACCGTCTCCCGCGTCGAGAGGTCGTTGCGGTCGCCGAATTGCTCGATCGTGTCGGCGAGCCCAGCGATCGACTCGTCGTCGAAGTCGTCGGAGACGTACGCCCCGTAGTCGCCGATCCGCGGCCGCGTCTTGTAGTAGCGGTACTGTGCCTTCGGGATCGAGAGCGTAAACTCCGTCTGCAGCCCGTGGGCCTGTTGCGTAAAGGTCCGCTCGTGGACGCCATCGACAGATGGATCCGGAAGCGTGCTCCCCGACAACCCATCGAGGTGGTCCGCCTCCGGCAACGGGGTCGCGCTCGTCCCGACGATGTGGTCCGAGACCTTCCGTGTCGTCCCGGCAATATCGGCGTGGAGCATCGTGCCGCCCTTGAGCAGGCCAACGTCGGTATCCTCGCCCGCGATGGTGTGCCGACCGTTGTTGGTGAGTGTCACAAGCGGCGTTCTGGGGTCCTCGTCATCCGTATCGATCTTGATGACTTTGATCCCCGGCGCGCCGTCGAGCGTTACGTCCAGCGTGACCCGGAGCTGCGACCGTGCGACCCGTGTCTCAGACCACGTGAGCGACGGCTGCGGTTTAGCCGTCGGCGTCGACTGGACGGGCTTTGCTGTGTCCTGCGGTGCTTGGTCCGGGGTCGGCTGTGGATCTGCCGTGTTCGAACAGCCTGCGAGAGAGAGGGGAACTGCAGCACCCGCAACCGAACGAAGTAGCGAACGGCGGTTCACGACCCGTCAATCATCCTGATGGTGCTTATAAGTTCGTTTTACTGATCACAAAGTCGCGGACAATGGGATCAGTCTCCGCTGTCCAGTTGCCGATCAGCCCGAGGTTCTATCCCGACCACCGACGAATGAGGGTGATATGACTCGCGACACTGATCTGGACCGCTTCTACGACCTTCTGGCCGACCTCAAAGCGGCCGTCGGCGGGATGCAGTATCTGCGCGACTGCGACGGCTACATGGACTGGCCAGAGCGCGGCGTCTACTTCTTTTTTAGTCCCGAGGAGACCCGCGCTGGCGGCCAGCGTCGACTCACCCGGATCGGGACCCACGCCGTCTCCAGCGGGAGCGGCACCTCGCTGTGGGACCGGCTGCGAACCCACCGCGGTATCAACAGCGGGACCTTCGCCGGTGGGGGTAACCATCGCGGGTCGGTCTTCCGCAAGCGCGTCGGCGAGGCGATGCGCGAACGCGACGGGCTCCAGGATGTCTACCCCGAGTGGGGCGAAGGTAGTAGCGCCGACCGCGAAATCCGACTCAAAGAGACGGGCCTCGAACGCCGCGTGACAGAGTACATCGGCGACCTGCCGTTCCTCTGGCTCGATGTCAACGACGAACCCGGCCCCGAGAGCGACCGGGCGTACATCGAGCGCAACGCGATCGCGCTGGTGAGCAACTATCGAACGGACCCGCTCGATCGCCGGGCGGGTGACTGGTTAGGGATGCACTCGCCGGCGCCCGCGATCCGTCGCGCCGGACTGTGGAACATCAACCACGTCGACGAACCCTACGACCCGGCGTTTCTCGATCTCTTCGAGGAACGCGTCGCAGAGACAGCGCCGTTGTAGCCTACCACTTAGCAGGCTCAGGACAGTGTCCTACTGACGAACCGGGACGGATCCAGAGCCAGTGCTGGGATTGTCGCTGGTCAGTCTCCGCGCGATCGGTTTGTCGCCCCCAGGAGGGGTGCGGGGGCACCAAGCCCTCGCGGAGTACAATGGCACATCGCGCACTCGTCGCCTACGAACGACCGGATAGCACGTACAACCTGCACTACTCGGAGATGGGCGGTCGGAATCTCCGGCTCAAACGGGCCATCACCCAGGAAACGCCGTTCGGGAGCGACCACCCGTCGGCGACGCTCCGGACGGTCCACGACCAACTGCTCGAAAGGGATTCGCATGGGGAAGCCAATCGCATCCTCGACCGACACGACTGCCCGTCACCACAGGTCGATATCGAACCGCGCGGGCTCGGCTGGACGCTCGACGAGATCATCACCGACCTGCTGGACTACAAGCTCTACGACGCGTGCTACGTCGTCGACGACGACTACCGGGTGACCGCCTACCGCACGCACTGGTTCGGACTGCAACACGACTGCGAGACGGTCGATGACTCGCCTACAGTCGGTCACGGTGCTCTCCGAACCGTCCGGTGGCACGAGGGCGAGCCGGCTGGCGACGGCTTCGCCCGCGGGGAGTTCCACGGGCTCAAAGCCACCGTCGCCGACATGCTCGACCGCGGTGTTTTCACGCACCTCGAAGCGATCGTATATATGGCCCGCAAACTCGACGAGTGGACCACCGAGTCGCAGGCGCTGCTCGTTCGACACCCGCAGATGAATCGATAGACCTGGCGGTTCTCAGCGGCTCCACTGTCACCACCGCTGTTGGCTTCCCTGCTCGGACAACCGATTGTCTGGCGCCCTCTCACCGGGACAGTTCACCGAAAGGCATAGACAGTACATGACGTACATGCATACATGGGGACGACGACAATCTCGCTCAGGGACGAGGCGTACGAACGGCTCAAGGACGCCAAGCAGGAGGGCGAGAGCTTCAGCGATGTCGTCCTGCGGCTGACCGACTCGCCGGATACCGAAGCACAGATCGCCGACCTCGCGGGCGGCCTGGGGACCGAATTCGCCGAGGCCGTCGAGGACTCCTCGACCGACGTGAGCGAGTCACTCGATATGGAGTCGAGCAGCTACGAATGAGACTGCTGGATACGAACGTCCTCGCCAAGTGGGGTGACCCAGCGGCGAGCGACGAAGTCGTCCCGTATCTGCAGGCCCACGCGGACGAGCAGTTCGTCACCTCGTCGTTCGTCTACTTCGAGTTCTGTCGGCCCGCGACGCGGCGGGACAACGCCGAGGAAGTCCACGCGTGGCTCGGCCGAGTACTGGATGGCGTCGAACCGTTCACGCAGAGCGCCGGGGTGGCGGCCGCGAACGTCGAGGCGAAACTCCAGACCCAGGACGTATCGCTCCCGATGCGAGACCTTCTGATCGCGTCCCATGCCAGCGACCTCGGGGCGACGTTCGTCACCGTCGACAAGAGTGACTTCGCGGCCGAGCCGGTCCAGCAGTTGCTGGACGTGGATCTCGTCCGGTAGACCGCTGACCAACAGGAGAGCTGCTGGCTGGCGGACGCGGTTCAGGGTACGGTGCCCGGACCGGACTGACCGAAAGGGGATCCCTGCGTAGCTGGCGAACCGATCAATTCGTTCATTCGAACTCCGGTGTGCAACGGCACGGTTCGTTTGTCGCCCCCTGGGAGGGGTGCGGGGGAACCAGACCCCCGCGGAGTACCAATGGGACATCGCGCACTCGTCGCCTACGAACGACCGGATAGCACGTACAACCTGCATTACTCGCACTGGGGCGCCCAGGACCTCCGACTCAAACCAGCTATTACCGAGGGGACGCCCTTCGGTGGCGACGACCCCGAGGAGACACTCCGAACCGTCCACCGACGACTCCGCGTAGCCACGACCGACCGCGGCGTCGACCGCGTCCTCGACGCCCACGACATCCCGCCCCGACAGGTCGACATCGACCCATGGGCGGTCGGTATCACCATCGACGAGCTCATCGACGACCACCTCGACTTCCTCCACCACGAGGCCTGCTACGTCGTCGACACCGACTACCAGGTCACGGCCTACCGCACCCACTGGTTCGGGCTGCAGTACGACTGCGAGACGGTCGAGGACGCACCCACGGTCGGCAACGGCGCACTCAGAACCGTCCGGTGGTACGAGGGCGAGCCCGTCGGCGACGGCTTCGCCCAAGGGGAGTTCCGCGGGCTCAAGGACACGGTCGGCGACATGCTCGACCGCGGCGTGTTCACCTGGGCGGAAGCCATCGAGTACATGGCCCAGAAACTCGACGCCTGGATCGACGACACCGAGGAGCTGATCGTCCGTAAGCCGCGGCTCGTCCAGTAACGGCCACGATACACTCGAAGGCCGGTGTGTCGCGACGGTCGGGTTTGTCGCCCCCTGGGAGGGGTGCGGGGGCCACCAGACAGGCCTCGCGCTGACTTCCGATGGCGACGACAGATCCCTCCGAACGTGGCTTCGACGAACAGCACGGTCGAACGATCCCAGCCGACGATACCCCGAAAGGCGACAGGCGACTCAGAATCGGTGGCGGTGAGACGCGCTGTACCGACTGTCTCTTCGTCGTCGATGCCTGCTGCGTCTCCGACGGGGCCCGGCATCTAATTGGGCGAACGCTTAACATTGTTGGGGCCGTACCCCAACACTACGGAGACGACGCCAGCGACGGAGCTGTACCGGGACTACGGTGAGAAGCCGGACGGCAGCGAGTACGAGCTGGTCGCGTGGCAAGTCCCGGTCAGCGAGGAGTTCCCGGAGGGGCTCAAATACAGCTTTCAGTACACCAGTGCTACGGGCGAGACGCTCCTCCGGTTCGACAACGCGCCACACCACCCGGATATCGGTCGACATCATCGGCACCCGCCCGATGGGGACATCGAGCCCCTGGAGTTCACGAGCCTCTCGGACCTGATCGACGACTTCCGGAACGAGGTGGATGACATCTATGAGCAACGAAACTGACACCGAACCCACACACGAGGAGTTCACGCCCGACGCGGACGACATCGAGTACCCGTCGACGCTTCGGATCACGTCGCTTCCGTCGGACCAGGCACAGGCAGCGGCTGTCGAGCGCGCCGAACGCTGGGAGCAAGGAGAGGCAGTGCCCCACGTCGTGAACTTCGAAGACCGCTCCCGGCTTCGCGAGCTGCTCACCGACCGGCGGATGGAGCTCCTCGAAGCGGTGATGGAACAGCCACCAGAGAGTATCCGTGATCTCGCCAGCCGTCTCACCCGCGATGTACACGATGTCCACGACGACCTCCATCTGCTGGCCGAGTACGAGATTATCCACTTCGAGGAGAACGGACGCGCGAAGCGGCCCTACGTTCCCTACGACACCGTCCGGATCGAAGTCGAGTTCGGACTGCCGCGCGGTGACGGCTCGGAGTCGACTGCTTCAGGATAGGCCCAGGGATTCCCGCACGCGCTCCGAATCGAGCTGACAGGATATCGTCGGGGAGGTTCGTTCGGTTCTGGCCCCGCTCGAAGAACCACAGCTTGTCCGGATGTATACACACCGCCATCGCGAGGAAGGGTGGACAGTCCGGACGGGACTGGACGACTTCGGTCTCGCCCGGGGTACGACCGGCAGCGGCGTCAACCGGGTGACGGACGGAGCATCATCGAGGGTGGCAGCGACGATGGGGCATCCTTGGTCACCGGTGTGACGACACGCCGCAGTAACCGTCTACAGCCCGGAGAGTGCGTCGTCGGCGCCTGATTCACTCGAAGGCCGGTGTGCCGCGACGGTCGGGTTTGTCGCCCCCTGGGAGGGGTGCGGGGGCCACCAGACAGGCCTCGCGCTGACTTCCGATGGCGACGACAGAACCCTACGAACGTGGCTTCGACGAACAGCACGGCCGAACGATCCCTGCCGACGACTGTCCCGAGTGCGACGGGCACCTCCGAACGGACGGGGGCGAGACCCGCTGCAGCGAGTGCGGCCTCGTCGTCGACGCCTGCCGGGTCGACCGACGCGGCCCGCGCACCTTCGACGAGGACGACACCGACCGGCGCCGGACGGGCGCGCCGCTGACCGAAGCGCGCCACGATCGGGGCCTCTCGACGAAGATCGGCCACACGACCGACGGCAAGGGCAACCAACTCCCCGACCGGAAACAGCGCCAGCTGGGCCGGTTGCGCCGCGAGCACACCCGCGCGAAGTGGCGGTCGAAGGCCGAACGCAACCTCGCCCACGGCTGTACGGAGATCGCACGGCTGGTCGGCGCGCTCGGCCTCGACCACGACGACCGCGAGCAAGCGAGCTCGCTGTTCCGCAGCGCCCAGCAGGCGGATCTGCTGCGCGGGCGCTCCATCGAGGCGTTCGCCGCGGCCGCGGTGTACGCGGTCTGTCGGTGTACCGAGGTCACCCGGACGCTCGGCGAGGTCGCGGCGGTCGCGCAGGTCGACCGCGAGCGGGTCACCAACGCCTACGACGTGCTCAACGACGAACTGGGCCTGCCGGCCCCACCGCAGCGGCCGCGGGCGTTCATCCCGGCGCTGGCGTCGGCGATGGACGTACCTGCCCGGACGGAATCCCACGCCCGCGCACTCGCGGAACGGGCGTGGGCGGCCGGCGAAAGTATCGGTCCCCATCCCGCGGGGTTCGCAGCCGGGTGTCTCGCCGTCGCCTGCCGCGACCACGGCGTCGACATCGTCCAGCAGGACCTGGCCAGCGAGGCCGACGTGGCGCCGGTGACGGTCCGCACCCACCGCGACACGGTCGAAGCCGACCGCGCCGACTGGCCGCGATGATACGGGCCTGGCTCCGCGCCCGCCTGCTGGCCGACCGGCCCGAGCGGGTCCACGAGTGTCGCCGCTGTGGCGCCACCGTCGACGCCGGGTGCGAGCGCTGTCCGACCTGCGGCCATCAGGGCATCGCGACCTACGAGGTCGGGTAGCGCTGCCCGCGTCGTGTTTGTCGGCGCCCTGGAGGGGCGGGGCGCTCACCAACGGGCGCTCCGATAGCATGCACCCGCTCGAACGACTGGAGTTTTCGACCCGCGTCGCAAAGCGCGCCCAGTACGAAGCCTTCGAGTTTTCGCTCGTCGACGGTGGCATCCGCGTTCGCAACGGCAGCCACCCCGACCCCAGCGACCACGAGTATCGCGTCCGCGTCGACGAGGGCGTCCCGGCCACGTGTGAGTGCCCGGCTGACGAGCAGTACGAGGGCGCCTGCAAACACCGCGTCGCCGTCGCGATCCGACGGCCGCTCCTCGACGCCGTAACATCTGACTCGCGATCAGTCGCCGCGGACGGCGGCCGCGTCGGCGCTTCGGGACCACACTCCGACGGGCCAACCGACGGGCAACCAGCAGGGGACGATGCCGTCTCTGATGCCACAGCAGCCCACTGCGCGGAGTGTCTCGATGAGTTCCCGTGCTGGGACTGTGTCCGTACTGGCCGGAAGGAGTTGCCCGACTGAACTCAGAGCGCCTGGTTCGCAGATCCGCTGCAGGAGGGGACACTCATTGTGTGCTTGGGGCCGGTCGGTGATCAGCCTCCCATCCCCGGTGGATTCAACTCCGTCACAGTATGTATCGGACCGGGTTCTGACTATAGTGTCACTGCAGAAACGGATGGATGCCTGGGAGCCCTGATGCCCAACGGGTGAGACGCATGGTTAGGAGGGCAGGTCCGGGCCTCTGACATCCGAAGTGGTGGTGACGGTGTCCGCGTATGCGGACGACTCTCAGTGTGGTGGATTGTCACATAGCAGTTGTGACTGCGGAGGGACTCGCTGCGATCCTAAGTCGATGCAGCCCAGGTCGCTGTTGACGGACCAAACGGATCGCTAGGGCAATTTGTGTGACCGTTTTGCGGGAGATTCGAGACGGGACTCCCGCTGTTGGGGGTTCCTCGTTCGCTGCCCATACTTTCAACCCACATTCACATATCGCAATTACCACGTCGATAAATGACTGTGAGAAACAAGTTATTTATGACAAGACGGGCGAACTATGCAATGACAATCGCCCGCCACCGCCTGTCCGGGGGGAGAGGCGGACCCGGTCCGTGGCGATGCTCGAACAATGTTCGACACTAGCGAGGCTGGCAGACAGGGGGAATCGAACGACACGAACACTCGGACGCGTTGGGGGCGCGTCGCGACGCTCGCGCTCGTCGCCGGGTCGCTGGTCCTGTTCGCGATCGAGCCGGCGAGCGCGCAGACGACGGCCAGCGGGTCCGGCGTCGGGAGTAGCTTCTGCGAGACGAATCTCGCGGACACGATCCGGAACCTCTTCACGCTCATCCAGTTCGGCGGCCCGCTGGTCGGCGGCCTCGTCGCGCTGGGGGCGACGATCGCGATCCCGCTGTTCCGGCGCGCGGACACGAAGAAGGAACTCAAATCGATGCGCATCCAGGCGGTCGTCTGGGGGGTCCTCGTCGCGCCGCTGGGGACGACGATCCTGCAGTTCCTGCTCACGTCCGTCGTGGCGGGTGGGGCGAGTTGCAGTCTTTGACCCGCTCGCTGGGCGTGGGAACGACGCTGGCCGCCCTCCTCGCCCTGAGCGCCGTCGTCGCGACCCAGTCGGTCGCCCGGCCGACCGACAGCGTCGTCGCACCCAACATTACCGCCCACCACGACACCGACCCCGCCCTGTGGTCGCGGGACCGCGATACGGTCTCCCGGGCGACGCTACGCAACCACAGCGGGTCGGCCACCCGGTCGCTCGCGGCGACGACCGACATCCCGTTCAACCGCCCACCCGAGGCCGTCGCGGAGTGGAACCGCGAGCAGCTCCCGACGGTCCCGGCCACCGGGCCGGGGACAGCGATGTATCCGGCCGCCGCGACGCCGACGGACGGGACCGTCGTTCGCGACGCGTACGTCGAGATTTTCACCGTGCAGCCGTCGACACGCGTCCGGCTCACGCCCGACCGGCAGCCGCTGTACGTCGCCAAGCAGGGGCAGGTGTTCGCCACCGTCGACTACCGAGTGCCGGTGCCCGACGACTTGGACACTCGGTGGGAGACGATCACCTGGGCGCGGACCAACCACACCATCGCCAACACTACGCTCCGCGTCGACGGCGAACGCGAAGCCAAGACCGGTGGGGCCCACGCCCAGCGGCTGGCCTACGACCTCCGGGACGACCGCGGAGCGACCAACACGCTGCAACTCCAGGCGAACATCTCGGCGTCGCTGACGCGGACCCGTCGGTGGTGTGCGAACCGGACGGTCGTGAATCGCACCGGGGACGGTGATTACAAAATAACCTGCGTCGCCTGGGAGACGAACACGACGACCGTCGAGGAGACGGTGACCGTCACCGACGCGGTCGACGTGAGAGCGCATGCGCTGCTGGCCGGCGGCGCTTACGCCCGGTATCCCGACGGCGACCTGGGCCTGATGATCGTCAAGACGGGGCCCTGGCTTGGCTATCGGCTGCCCGAAGGCCGCGTCAGCGGCGTCTGGCGCTTCTATTCGGCTCGCGACCCCGGCTGGGACACGATGGTGACAGCGACGGCCGAGGGACGGAACACGTCCCACTCGCCGGTCCATCCGTTGCAGATCTCGGCCTACCCGATCAAGACGGGGCCGACCGTCGCGCCGGCCGACACCGTCTCGCTGCTCGATGTCAGGGGCCGCCAACGGCGTCCGCCGACACTTCCGTCCACGGTCCACCTGGATGTCCTCGAACAGCCGTACACGGCGAGCTACCGGCTGGCGACCCGCTTCGAGACGCCGAACGCGACGATGGACGACGTGCGGATCTCCGGATTGGTTCGAGGCACTCAGTGGGATCTGGACCCGCAGTATTTCACCGAAATCACGATCCACCGCAGTAACCTGACGCTGACGGTCCTGAACACGACCGCGCGGACGGCGACCGTTCGCGTGACGCTCCGTGACGCCGAAACAGGGACGCCGATCCGGACCACGGACACCGAGGGCTACGTCCGCGTCGCCGGCAACCGCGTCGAGACCGGCGCCGACGGCACCGTCACGACGACCATCGACCGGCCAGCCGGTGCGATCACGGCTCGCTTCGAGCCATGGGACTGGTGGCTGCGGCCGACCAGCTACGTCGCCGACACCGACTCCACGAGCGTCGAGGGGACGGCACTCATCCTCGTGCGCTACCTGTATCGGGCGGGCGTCCCGGTCGGGCTGTTCCTGCTGGCCGTGTTCCTCATCGACCGGATCACAGGGATGCCGATCTGGCCACCATGGAGGGGATTGCAATGACCGAAAAGCGTTCGCGACGGCAGCTGTTGAAGGGTGGCATCGCAGTGGCAACCGCGGGTGTCGCTGGCTGTTCGAGTCTCGGCCCTGTCGGAAACGTCGCCAGCACAGCCACGATCCAGGAGACCTCCATTTCGGGGTCCGCGCTCGCGGTCGAGTTCAAAGAGGACCACGACGTAACGAAGCTCAACCTCATTGGGCCGTCCGGGAGTCTCTTCAGGTCAACCGAAGTCGCCACAGGGGCGACGAGCGCAGAGCTCGGCCTCTTCGATTACAGGCGCGGCTGGCACTATACGCCCGGTGAGCATTCGCTCGTCGCAATTTCTGACGACGAAGAAGTCGCCTCCAAGACGTTTCCACTGGAACCTCAACTCGAAATCACCGAGGTACAGCCGTACTCGGGTGGACGGCCGACGCCGTCCAATCGAGCAAATCTCCTCGTTACAGTCGAGAATACAGGCACCGGCCCAACGTGGGTCTACTACGTTGGGTATGAGGATGCGTTAGATCGGGATGCAAATCATATCCCCACGAATGATTACGCGAAGACAGTCCCACTCCAGAATTTAGAAAAACCAGAGTCCAAAGAAGATGTACTCTTGGAACCAGGAGTCTCTTCGGAACTACTGGGCACTGATTCACCGTTCCTTCTTGCCAACGAGGATCATTGTGATAGCTATACAGTAGAGCTCTCAGTCCTTGTTCTATCGGGAATTGGGACAAATGCTAGGGAGCGATTGAGAGCAACTCTTACTGGTGAACAGATTAGCGCCAACTTCGCGAGTACCTGCAGCGAAATCTCAGTAAAACCCTTGAAGAAGCCGTCGGAGAACAATGAATAAGAGCTCAAAGTGGGTCAACGGGATTTTCCTCTGTATAGCATCTCAGTCTCTGATTGGTACTACTCAGGCACAAAGTGGGAATAACGGTGGTGGGGGTGCTCTCGGCGACACGATCGTCTGGGCGATCAAAGAGGCTCTGAGGGTTCTATTCAACCCATTTAGAAACCTCATCGAAACGTATGGAAATGACGTGATTTCAATTATTGTAGGGACACCACATCCAAATTCGATTTTTGACACACCGTCGAATAGTTCCTGGCCGGATCTCTATGCCTTCTACTGGGATCAAATCATCCCACTTTCGCTATTGCTATGGACACTTTCTATTGGTATTGTTATATTTTTAGAGTCGACAAGTTATCTCTTTAGTGGCTATCATAAATCTAAGCTCAAGAGGCGATCATTCGCCGGATTATTGGGAATATTGTCTTGGTGGTGGTTGGATGCCCTTGCACGCCAGTTCATAAACGAACTAGCAATATTTGTTGCACCGGACCTTTCACAGATCTCCCTATTCAAAACGATTTCATTTGGTTCAGTCGGTGCTCTAACGACGGCGATAGTACTTTCTGTTGACTTCTTTCTCCTATGTCTGGTAATTGCTATCTATTTCATTCGAATCGTCGTACTGTACCTATTCACCCTGCTGATGCCGATTCTAATCGCGCTTTGGATCCCTGGAGTCGGTCCATTCTCTCTCGTCTCAAAGTTCATGAAACGGCTGTCTGGATTCTACGTCCCATTTCTATTCATGCCGGTCCCAGTCGCATTCCTATTCCAACTAGCTCAAATCCTTGGACAGAATTTTGGATTTTCTACACAAGGACTGACGACTTGGCTTGCCGGCCTTGTCATCCCAATCGTCGCCATCGCTTCGCCGTTCGTCCTGTTCTGGCAGGCCGGGTCAATCTTCTTCATGGCGCAGAGTGCGTCCCGCCATGCATCGTCGCGTCGTGCCCGAGCGCGGTTCAGCCGGACACGAGAGCTTGGCCAGTCTGCAGTCCACAGCGGTCGGAATTTCGTCCGGGGGACCCGTGGACAGGCGGCGGTCAAGCCCGACGGGCAGGCCGTGTTCGACTCCGGGGCCTCCCGTGTCCACGCCGCGGGCTCACGACTCAACGACACTGGATCGCGACTCCGGGGGATGTTCCAGAATTCCGAACGGGGAGGTGCCCAGATTGGGAACGAGAACACGGGTAGACCGACGCGATCGATGAGTGGTGATTTGACTCTTGATGACACCGGCTCCAGAGACACGAGTGACAGGGTGCAGCGGACCGACGAGTTCGACGCAGGTCCGGAACGGGTTCGTGAGGACGACCGTTCGACCGGCGATTTTGACGCACGCCCGGAACGGGTTCGTGAGGAAGACCGTTCGACCGGTGATTTTGACGCACGTCCGGAACGGGTTCGCGAGGAAGACCGTTCGACCGGTGATTTTGACGCACGTCCGGAACGGGTTCGCGAGGAAGACCGTTCGACCGACGGCGAACAGCGCAGTGGAACCGACGAAGAGTCACGCTATAATTGACGATGGAAGATCGCAACCCCGCAAGACGCATCCCGAAATCGCTCGGCACCGGCACGAAACTACTGGGCAGCTACACGCTGACCGACCTCGCTGTGGCGTTGTGCCCGGGCGTCGTAGTCGTCCTCCTCTTCCAGCTGGTGATCCCCGCGGACGTGGCCATCCGCGGGTATCGGGTGGACGCGCTAACCGTCCCGCTGGCAGGCGTGCTGATCGCGGCCGGGGCAGTGTTCGTCTACCTGACGCCGGCGTACACCACCAGCGCCGACTGGGTCACCTCGATGTTCCGCTTTCACGCCCGGGCCGACGAGATCGACCACGAGGCGGCCAAAGCATACACCCACGTCGAACGCGTCTACCCCGACCGCGATGCGGTCGAGCGGACCGACGGGGCGATGGTCGGGCTCGTCCAGGTCATCCCGCCGACGATGGCGCTGGCGACGGACGAGGAGTGGGGCCGGAAGGCCGAGTCGTTCCAGGACTTCCTGAACACGACCGTCGAGTTCCCCATCCAGATCTACTCGACGACCCAACCGTTCCCCGTCGACGAGCATCTCGCCCGGTACGAAGCCCGCCTCGACGACCCCGATGTCGAGGCCAACCCTCAGCTCGAATCGCTCATCGAGCACTACGTCGAGTGGTACGAGCAGGAGCTCGCCGAGCGGCGGATGACCATCCGCGACCACTACGTCGTCGTCCCGGTGACGCCCGCGGAGGTCCAGTTCGACGAGGCGAGTCTCGCCGAGCAACTCGCCGGCCTCCCCGTGCTCGGCCTGTTCGTTCGCGAACTGTTTGCGCCCCGGGAAGCCGTCGAGCGGGCGGCACTGCTCGACGAACTCGACGACCGCCTCGACCGGGTCCGGGCGGGGCTGCGGAACATCGAGGGCTGTACAGCCCACCGGATCGACGCGACGGAGGCCAGCAAACTCATCGGCGAGTACTGGAGTGACGGATCCCAGACGTACGGGAATCTCGACCAGGTGCTGCGGACCCGTGGGATCGTCAGGGGGCCGGACCGATGATCGACGCGCTCCTGTCGGTGATCCCGACACGAGACGAGACGGCAACAGCGAATGACGATGCAGACGGCCGGGCGGAGTCCACAGACAGCGCCGAAGACAGACCCGAAGCCGACGTCCCAGACGAGGGGGCGCCCGATACGGATCGGGTCAGCGTCGACTACGACCCGGCGGAGAGTGACGCGTCCGATCCGGTCCCCGAGATCCCCGACATCCACCAGACCGTCGTCACGCCGTCGAGCATCGAGCCCGAACCCAGCGCCGTGCGCACCGGCGACCAGTGGGCCCGAACCCTGTGGGCCGGTGAGTTCCCCGACCGGCCGCGCGACGGGCTCTTCGAGACGCTGTATTCGACCGCAGCCACCCGCCGGACGGACATCAGTCTCCACATCGCGCCACGGGACACGAACGCGACGCTGGACACGCTCGAAAACACCATCGAGGACCTCGAAGCCGACCGGGAGTACCTCGAGGAGAAACGCAAGGCCGGCGCCCGCGGCGTCGCGAAGGACCTGCAGGACTACCAGGCGCTGTACGACGCCCTCCGGAACACGTCGATGACCGCGTTCGACGTGTCGATGTACCTCGCCGTGCAGGGCGACTCGAAAGACGACCTGCAGACCGACGGCGTCACGAACACGGCGCGGCAGTCCCCGACGAACCTGACGCCCGTCACGCCGCGGTGGACGCAGCTCGACGCGTTCGTCTCGGCCAGCCCGGTCGGCATCGACAAACTCGACGAGTCGCTGGACACGGCGACGCCGATGCTCGCCGGCGCCGTGGGGGCGATGTTCCCGTTCGTCGCCGGCGCCTTCGCCGAACCGGGGATCGAGTACGGCACCTACGCGCTCAACGAGAGCCCGCTCATCCTCGACCGGTTCGAGCGCGAGACGGGCTACTGTGCCATGGTCATCGGACAACTCGGTGCAGGCAAATCCTTCTCGACGAAACTCCAGCTGCTCCGGCGGGCGATGTACGACCAGGACACGGTCATCATCATGCTCGACCCGCTGGGCGGGTTCGCCGGCGTGAACGACACGCTCGGTGGTGAGCGGATCACCGTCGGCGGGACGCGCGGGCTCAACCCGCTCGAACTCCGGGCGACGCCCGACGAGGTGCTGCAGGACGTCCCGGATCTGGACCCGTGGGCCGAGCAACTGTCGTGGGTGCTCACCTTCTTCGAGACGTTTTTCGAGCACATCGCGTCGAACCCGCTGGGCGACCGCAAACAGACGTTGCGGCGAGCGGTCCAGGAGGCCTACGAGCGACAGGGGATCACTCGGGATCCGTCGACCCACGACAACGAATCGCCGACCGTTCGGGACGTGATCGGCGTCCTCGAAGACCTGCTGGACGCCCCGGGCGAGTTCGGCTACGCGACCGACGCCGAACAGGAGAAGGTCCGGAGCGACGCCCAATCACTGCTAACGGATCTCCGCCCGTCGTTTCGGGAAGGTGGCGACCTCGCCAACCTCGCCGAGCAAACGAGCTTCGACCTGGATTCGTCGGTGCTGTATCTCGACCTTCATCAGGAGGAGGGCGCCACGGGTCGCTCGGAGACGAGTCTGATGATGCAGGTGCTGTTCAACGCCGTCTACGAGCGCGCGAAGGGCACGGACAAGCGCGTCGTCTTCGCCATCGACGAGGCGCACTACCTGCTGAACGACGCCACCTCGCTGGAGTTTCTGGAGACGGCGGTCCGGCACAGTCGCCACTACGACCTCTCGCTGCAGTTCATCACGCAGACCGGCGGCGAGTTCGCGCTGACGCCCGAGGCAAAGACCATCGCCGATCTCTGTTCGCTCACGCTCATCCACCGCGTACAGGAGGAGACAGACAAACTCGCCGACTGGTTCGGGCTGAGCGAGCGCGAAGTGAACTGGATCCGGACGGCGAAGGCGGGCAACGACGAGGACGGCTTTTCCGAGGCGCTGCTGGGGATCGACGAGGAGGGGTGGTTCCCGCTCCGGGTGCGTGCGAGCGGGTTCGAAGCGGCACAGGTTGATGCCAGCGATTGAGCTCGTATCCGGTCGCTGACCGACACAGTCCGGTCGAGTTGTAAATATGTCATACGATACCAAAACACAAGACTGTTCCATGCGACGCACCTATCGAGCGGCGTGACTCGTCGTCGCTCGCTACTCGTGGGCTGGTTCGTCGTGCTCGTGGTTCTCTCGGGCTGTGTCGGACTAACCCAGTCCGATGCTGGCCCCCCAGATACCTCGGCACTCGAAACCAGCAGCGATCACCCAACCCCGACGCCAGCAGCGACCACGACCCAAACGGCGACGACACCGAACGGGACACTGGAAGTCCACTTCATCAACGTCGGCCAGTCGGTGAGTACGCTGGTCGTCGGGCCGACGAACGAGACGATGCTGATCGATTCCGGCGACTTCAGGACTGACGGGGAGCACGTCCTGCAATACCTCAAACAGCACAACATCAGCCGGATCGACCACTTCGTCGTCACCCACGCCGACGCGGACCACATCGGCGGCAACGCGGCCATCATCGACTATTACGAGACCGAGGCCGACGGCATCGGCGCGATCTACGACCCCGGGATCGCGGCGAGTACCCAGACCTACGAAGCGTACCTGGATGCCGTCGAACAGCACAACGTCACGCTCTACGAGACGCGTGCCGGGGATCCGTTGCCGTTCGAGGGCGTCTCGGTCGACGTACTCGGCCCCCCGGAACCGTATCTCGACAACCGCGACCGCAACGAGAACAGCATCGTGCTCACGCTCACCTACGGGGAGACCCGGTTCCTGTTCACCGGCGACGCCGAGGCCGACCAGGAGCAGTACCTCCTCGACACCTACGACGAAACACTTCGGGCGACGGTGCTGAAAGCGGGCCACCACGGCAGTCAGAGTAGCACCGGCCCGGCACTGCTCGACGCTGTCGGACCGAAGACGGTCGTCATCTCGAGCGCGTACGATTCACAGTACGGCCACCCGCACGAGGAAGTCCTCCAGCGCCTCGCCGACCGCTCCATCCCGGCCTACTGGACGGCCACCCACGGGAACATCGTCCTCGCCAGTGACGGCGAGCAGGTCACCGTCAAGACACAGCAGGCGGCGCCGACCGACCCGCTCTCGATCCGCGACGGAACGCCGATCGAACCGGGGGCGGCTGGATCCGTCGCGCCACGAGCGACGTTCAACGGCAGTATCGACCCGTCACAGGAATCCCCCACCGCAACTGACGGGGAGACCGAGACTGCAAGCGCCGACCCGGCGCTCGCCCTCGAAGCTGTGCACGCGGACGCTGCGGGCGACGACCAGGAGAACCTCAACGACGAGTACGTCGTCTTCCGGAACACCGGCGATGAGACGCTCAACCTGAGCGGGTGGACTGTCGCGGATGCCGCCGATCACACGTATACGGTTCCCGACGGCGTCACGCTCGCCCCGAACGCGACCGTGACGCTCCACACCGGGAGCGGGACCGATACCGACAGTGATCTCTACTGGGGCGCGGGCACACCGATCTGGAACAACGGCGGCGACACAGTCATCGTGACGACCAAGGACGGCGAGGAAGTTCTCAGGGAGACATACTCATGATCCCGGACGGCACCTACACGGCAGTTGTCGACCGCATCGAAGACTCACTGGCGACACTGGAAGTGGACGGCGGTGACGAGCTGTATGATCTCACCGTCGACGAGCACGAGCTTCCGGACCCAGCGCGCCACGCCGACGCGATCGTGGAGCTCGAGGTAGTCGACGAAACACTCGTTGGAGTGGCCTACGACGAACAAACCACTGCAGAGCGCAAAGAGCGGGCACAGGATCGATTCGATACACTGTCAAAGCGGCCACCACGCGACGACGACCCAGACGAGTCTCGCTAGGATCTGCTGGTTCGAATAGGGGTCCGACGGTCCAGCAAGCTTGATCGGATGAAAGTCACGTCCGGGTTGAGGTAGTTCGTCTCGGTCATCAGATCCGCCATCGTCACCTGTTTGTAGTCGTCCTGATGGTCCCGGGTGGTCAGCGAGACACCGGTCTCGTGGGGGAGCCACACCTCCCGCGAGCCTTCGTCGATACTCACCGGCCGGTCCCGGAAACTGACGAACGGCATGTGGGCGTTCCACATTCAGAAACTACTAGTAGGCAAGAAAACTGTGACAATCGGACGAAAGCAGCTCACTTCCGACACTACATTCTAAATATCTTATAGGAGTTTTGCGGTCTGCTGAATACAGAGCGCGAATTCAGCAGGAACTTTCCCGAAGTGAATCATCTTCGATTCGACTAAGGCATCGTACCGGTCCGCCGAATCTTCCGGCGTGATCTGGAACACGTACCGGTTGCACGTAGGTGTGTGGCGATGTTACCGTCCCGGTAGGATGACGGAGCGGGGTACGGGACGGAGGGGTATGTCGATCCGTACCTGCTGGGCAGCGGTGACGCGGGCGGTGACCGGTACGGCATCGGCGCCGTGGTCTACGCGGACGCGGACGAGGCCTACCGGGCGCTGCTGGACGGCGCCAGTCCGTACGCGTACACGGGGTCGACGGCGCGATATGGTGGTGGCGCGAGCCGAAGGGTCTTACACCGGTCAGTACGCTGACGACGGCCACAGGGCGGGCTACTGGCTGGATGATTTGGAATGGTAGGGCACTCTGAAGCGTTGGACTGGTGGTATACGTAGGTAGTAGAGACCAATCGCCGACGCTCATTCAAACCATCTCTCTTTTCTAAATCGAGTATCATGATGGAATTCAATAGAGCGGGGGATTGATCCTGACTATGGTGATTGACGAGAATACGGTTCGCTGGGACCTCGTGTCGCAAATCGATGAGGGTATCCGGTCCTGGAGTCCCGATGAACTTGAGGGAGAACGGGACAAGTTCTTCGAGACGATCTTGGAATGGCTTGAGCGGTGGGTTGACAGCCTGGATATTCAGTCGGTTGATTTAGAGACGCACGAGTGTGATGATCCTCGACGATACCTGATCACGATGGAGGGGGATCGAGGATACGTGGTCAATATACATGACCCGATGCAGGGCGGTGTCGGCAGTGCCGAAAGTGTCACCGGAGCCGACTACTCGGTTCAGTATCCTACTGGACCCGAGGAAGAGAGATTCCTGTTCGTCCAAGCGAAACGTGACAACTACCCGGTGAAGCCAAAGCAATACTTCGCGTTTGGCGGGCTGTACATGTTCCTTCAATATATCGTGAAAAGCAACTGGTGGCGGACACGTCTGAAGCAGGAAGGTGAGTACGTTACTAAGCGTGGAAAACCGCATCAGGAGCCATTCTTCATCAGTGTGTATTTCAACGACGATGATGAAGAGGTGTATATCCCGCTCAGTTCGATTCTGCGGACCTTTGGGAAGAGTACCTATGGAGTCAAGGACCAACTCTCGAAGAAGGACCGCTTGTGGGTGGCGAAGCATACCGGGCCGTTCGCCGAATTCTCAAATACGAAGCAACACTTGGCTCCTCTCAGCCGTTCATTTGACGACTTCGTCCGTGCTGCTGAACGGGGATCAATCGGAATGACGCACTTATCAACGGTCTCCGTGACCGAGCGGAAGATGGAGGGAGTACTGTATTTGGCAGAGGCGACGATGCGACCCAATGTCAACATCATAGAGATGGATCTTGGTGAGATTGGAACGTATGTAGACACCCTCACGCAGTTCTAATCGTAGATTTGATTGCCCGGATATTATATCGAGTTAGCGATGCCGGTGAAGTAGCTGTGGGCCATATCTAACTCGTCACGGTCGACCTCGTCAGCTTCGGCCCGGAAGTGGAGGAGGGCGTTGCGGATGTCCCGTGTGTCTTCGAGCAGGTCTTCCACCATTTCACGCTCCTGCGAGATGCGTCGCGGGAGTTGATCACGATTCTGCATCATAAACATCCTGTACTCGTCGAAGGAGAAATCCTCCAGTTTTTCTGGTGGTTCGTATCCGTCGTCGTGTTCCGCCCGGTCAGCAAACGTCTCTTCGATCCGCTGGTCCAGATCATCGAACGACTCGCGGAACAGGTGGCGGAGGGCATTCTCGATTTCGCCAATCTTCAGGAACGGCTGCACTTGGTGCTCAAGGAAATAGAACACATCGTACCGGGTCAGGATACCTTCCAGATTATCCCGATCACCGAGGAGGACGTAGTCATCTTCGGCAAGAGTTTCAAATAGCTCGAAGATATCGTGATCCAGATCAACAAATTCCGCGTTCGTGTTCAAAGCGATCTTGACCGTGGTTTCCTCCACCTGGGGATCGTCCATCGATTTCACGAATTTGGCGATCGACGTGTAGGTGACCGTCCCCTCAACTCGGTTGTCATTCATCACAGGTAGTTGGTCAAAATCGTTCTCCAGCATGATCTCCAGAGCGTCCTGGATTGAATCATCGAGATCGACCGTCACCGGTTCGTCTGGGGTTGACGCCGTGCTATGGCTGAGTACATCGTCCGCGGTGAAGAACTTCATAGATTGAGCAACGGCTCTGAGTTATTTGATAGTGGGGGATAGCATCCGGCAATTTAGCTGGAATTATTTATTCCTAGAGGCCGGTTACACCGGCTATGACCAAGTTCGTGCTGAGCGATGCCCACCTGTTCCAGACGTATCTCGATTGGACGATTCGGTGGCAGATTTCGAACGCGCCGTCAAGAACTGTGCAGACGAGGAGCCGGAGTCACCTCTAAGGAAGGTATCCAGACCTGCCTGGTGATGTGCAAATCGAAAGACATCAAGGAGCACTAAGAAGTGCGCGAGCAGATGGCGAACTCCGAGATTTACCGGCTGAAAGGGATGAACGAGATCAAGAACGAGGTGCAGTCAGCGGATATAGACGCGATTATCGGCTCTTGTTGATTCCCCAATACGATTATGCCCGTCGAGGTTGTCGAGCATATCCAGTACGGTCCCCTCGACCGATACCTCACTGTCATACTGGTCCAGGTTGTGCTCCGCGGCCGCTTCCATGTCGTCCTCGCTGTAGTTGATCCAGTGCATACAGGCGGGGAGACGACGGGGTTCCTAGTTAGTAGAGTGAATTTTCTGATAATAGATGGCGTTCTATCGGTAGAACGTCGCAGGATAGCAAATGAATCGATGGGCCCTGTTTAGACGCGTGATTTCACGGTGATGAGTGGCTAACGCTAAGTTCGATGTTTCTGACAGCGCATTTCAGGACGAGTTCGCGGAACTGACCGAACCAGGTTCGAGCACGAAC
>NZ_JBLKNX010000025.1:0-61012 GCF_051414055.1 Halosimplex halobium | reverse complement strand
GGGTGGGTGGGTGGGTTGGCACCGAACTGGTGCCGCATCTGGGTAAAGCCGGTGGCAGGTAATAAAGGTTGCTCTCGAATTATCGAATCTGGTTCTGGTCAGTTTTCGAAATTATATTCGCCGGTCGCGGCGCGACGACCGCGGTACTGAACCGCCACCGCTCTCTCGTTATACTCGCCTCCTGATATCAATTCTGTAAACGAGGGGGTAACCTATTTGCGCGAACCGGACGGGGATCCGGTAATGAGGCCCGAAAGACCGTACGACTGCGGGCGAGCGGCGACGAGGGAGGCGGGCCGTCGATGACGGTGGAGTCGGAGGGACCGGCGGCGTCCGCCGGGGCCGACGACCCGTCGGTGCTGGTCGTCGACGACAGCCGGGCTATCGCGGACACCTACGCGGCGTTTCTCGCCGACGAGTATGCGGTCGAGGCGGTCTACAGCGGGGAGGCCGCGCTGGCGGCGCTCGACCCCGGGGTCGACGTGGTCCTGCTCGACCGGCGGATGCCCGGGCTGTCGGGCGACGAGGTGCTCGCCCGGGTCGAGGAGCGGGCGCTGGACCCCAGGGTCGTGATGGTGACCGCCGTCGACCCGGCCGTCGACATCGTCGACCTGCCGTTCGACGAGTACGTCGTCAAGCCGGTCGGCCGGCCGGAGCTGGTCGCCGTCGTCGACGAGATGTGCCGGCGGGCGACCTACGACGACCGGTTCCGGCGGTTCCTCGCGCTCGCCTCGAAGAAGGCCACGCTCGAGGCGAACGCCGACGCCGACGAACTGGCAGACAGCGAGGCCTACCGCCGCGTCGAGGAGCGACTGGCCGACCAGCGGGCGTCGCTCGGGGTCGAGACCGAACGGCTGGAGGGCGTCGTCGCCGGCGAGGAACCCGACATCGTCGACACGGCCGGGTCCGACCCGATCGGGACCCGGTGACGGGGTCGAATCCCGCCGACTCCGGTACGCTTACGGCGCGCGCTCCGTAGCGGACTGGTAATGGAGGGGACCCTGTGGTACGTGCTCACCGGGACGCGCGGCGGGCGCAACCGCATCAGGATCCTCCAGGCGGTCGACGAGCGACCGCGCAACGCCAACCAGCTGGCCGAGGACCTCGAACTGGACTACAAGACGGTCAGACACCACCTGGACGTGCTGGTGGACAACGACATCGTCGACAAGAGCGGCGACGACTACGGGGCGGTCTACCTGCCGAGCGACCGCGTGCGGGCCAACTGGGAGACGGTCGAAGAGATCTTCGAACGGGTCGAGTGAGTATGGTCGAAATTGGGAACACGTATATTCGACGGCGCGAACAAGGGAGGAACGGATGAGTCTCTGGCTCGACGCCGCGAGTGCGGCCGCGACCCTGAACGTGGTCCTGCTGACCGCGCTCGTCGGCATCTGGGCCCGCAACTACCTGGCGTTCCGGTCGAAACACCCGCTGGGCCTGCTCGTCTTCGGGCTCCTGTTGCTCGCCGAGAACTGCCTGTCGGTGTACTACTACGTGATCGACCCGGAGGTGGCGGCGCTGCTGCGCTCGGCGGCCCCCGTCGCCGGCCGCGCGATGACGTTCGTCCAGATCCTCGAACTCGCCGCCATCGTCTTCCTCGCCTGGGTCACCTGGGACTGACGCCCGGCGGTCGCCGCCCCCTCGACCACTCCGTCCCGACGCCACCGTTCTCCTCCCGCGCCCGCGATCCGACACGGAGTCCGAACGAAATTGGGTGACTCCCGGGCGAGGGTCCGGTGACACGTCGGACAACCTTCACGTCGCTCGTTTCCTGCGACCCTAGCGATGACGCGCAAGACACGTCGCGACCTGCTCGCAGCGCTCGGCGCATCGGCCGCGGTCGGACTCGCCGGCTGTGGATCCGACGGCGGATCCACCGACACCGAAGCCGACGACGACGCCGACGAGACGGACGCCATGGACGGGGGGATGGACACCGAAACCGACGCGATGGACGGCGGGATGGACACCGAGACGGAGACCGACGCCGGGACGGACGGGAGCGCGAACGTCCGCGTCGCCCACTTCTCGCCGGACGCCCCGAACGTGAACGTCACGGTCAACGGCGACGAGGTTCTCGCCGACGTGGCCTTCAGCGCCGTCAGCGACTACCTCGAACTCCCCGCCGGTACCCACACGGTCGCCCTCGCCGCCGCCGATGGGTCGGGGGACCCCTTCGAGACCGACGTGACCGTCGAAGCCGACACCGACTACACGCTCGCAGCGCTGGGCGAGTTCTACGGCGATACGGAGTTTCGGGTCCAGCCGTTCGTCGACGACAACAGTCCCCCCGACTCCGACACGGCCCGGGTCCGTCTCGTCCACGCCTCGCCTGACGCCCCGGCGGTCGACGTGACTGCCGGCGGCGGCGACACCGTCCTGTTCGACGGCGTCCCCTTCGGCGAGTCCGGCTACGTCGAGGTGCCGGCCGGCACCTACACCCTCGGGGTCCGCGGCGACACCGAGAGCAACGACGGCGACGTGGTCGCCGAGTTCACCGTCGAACTGGCCGGCGGAACCGTCTACACGGGCTTCGCGGGCGGCTACCTCATGCCGGGCGACAGTCCCGCGGACGAACCGTTCGACCTCACGCTGGCCGTCGATGCCGGCGAAGGCGGCGGCGGTCCGGTCGAGACCGGCTCGGTCCGCGTCGCCCACATGTCGCCGGACGCGCCGAACGTCGACGTGTACGTCGACGACAGCGAGGTCCTCTCGGACGTGCCCTTCGGCGCCGTCAGCGACTACCTCTCGGTGCCGGCCGGCGAGCGCACCGTCACCATCACCGCCGCGGACGACGCCGAGACCGTCGCCTTCGAGGGGCCGGTCACCGTCGGCACCGGCGACTACACGATCGTCGCCGCCGGCGAGCTGATGGGCGAGGACACGGAGTTCCAGCCGCTCGTCCTCGAGGACGACAACAGCGACCCCGGCGGCGACTCCGCGCGCCTGCGGGTCGTCCACGGCTCGCCCGACGCGCCCGCCGTCGACGTGACCGCCGCCGGCGGCGACGTGGTGCTGTTCGACGGCGTCGCCTTCGGCGAGTCCGGCTACACGACCGTCGAGGCCAACGACTACACCGTCCAGATCCGCGGCGACACCGAGAGCAACGACGGCGACATCGTCGCCGACTACGACGTGTCCCTGAACGGCGGGACCGTCTACACCGCCTTCGCCCAGGGGTACCTGACGCCGGAGGACGAACCCGCCGACGAGAATTTCGATCTCAACGTCGTCCAGGACGCGAGCTACTGACCGCTCACCGGACCCCGCGGCCGTCCCCCGCGCCGGCGGCCGAACCGCTTCGGCCCGCTCCGCTTCGGGACCACAAGTACGGGTCGGCGTGCATCTCGGTTTTCCAACGGAAACCGCATTGAAACAGGCGCCCGTCGGTCCGAGGTGAGATGACGACAGGACACGACAGCGAGGTGGTGGGGGGATGAACCGCAACGACCGGGCGATCACCGGCTTCGCGATGGCCGGGCACGGGCTGGTCCACACCTACGAACTGGCGGTGCCGATCCTGGTGACCGTCTGGCTCGTCGAGTTCCCCGTCACGTCCGCCACGCTCGGGAGCGTCGTCGCGGTCGGCTACGGGCTGTTCGGCGTCGGCGCCGTGCCCGCTGGCCTGCTCGTCGACCGCTTCGGCTCGCGGGCGCTCGTCGTCGGCTGCACGTTCGGGATGGGGGTGTCCTTCCTGCTGTTGAGCGCCCTGCCCGGCGTCGCCGGCATCGCAGTCTCGCTCGCGCTGTGGGGCGTGGCGGCCAGCGTCTACCACCCCGCCGGGCTGACGCTCATCAGCAAGGGCGTCGAGGAGCGCGGCGCCGCGTTCGCCTACCACGGGATGGCGGGCAACGTCGGGATCGTCGCCGGCCCGTTCCTCACCGCGCTCGCCCTCGTGGTCGCCGACTGGCGCGTCGCGGTCGCCGCCCTGGCGGTCCCCGCCTTCGTCGCGAGCGCCGTCGGCCTCCGCGTGGAGTTCGACGAGACCGCGGCGGTCGGAACCGACGAGGCGGCCGCCGACGGCGGCGACGCCCCCGAGACCGATATCGGGTCGCTCGCGGAGTTCGTCTCGGCCTCGCGGACGGTGTTCACCGCCGGCTTCCTGACCGTCTTCGCCCTGGTGATGTTCAACGGGCTGTACTACCGCGGCGTGCTGACCTTCCTCCCCGACCTGCTGAGCGACTTCCTCGCACCGCTGGTCGGCGACGCCGGTGGGGGGCTCGGCCCGCTCTCCGACGGGCCGGCGGCCCGCGAGTTCGACCGCTCGCGGTACCTCTACGCCGGCCTGCTCGCCGTCGGCATCGGCGGCCAGTACGTCGGCGGCCGGCTCACCGACGCCGTCGACCCCGAGCGGGTCCTCGTGGTCGCGCTGGGTTCGCTGGTCGCCATCGCCCTGCTGTTCGTCCCCGCGTCGGCGTCGCTCCCGGCGCTGCTGGCGGTCAGCGCCGCCCTCGGGTTCGTTCTGTTCGGGATGCAGCCGGTCACCCAGGCGACCGTCGCGAAGTACTCCCCGCCCGAACACCGCGGGCTCTCGTTCGGCTACACCTACCTGGCCGTCTTCGGGTTCGGCGCGCTCGGCGCATCGGTCGCCGGGGTCGTGCTCACCTACGGGGCGCCGCCGCTGATGTTCGTGGTACTGGCCGGCTTCGCGACGGCCGGGCTCGCGCTCGCGGCGTCGCTGGTCGTCCGCGACCGGTGACTCCGACCGGGCCCCACACGTGACGGCCGCGGCTGGTGGACGTCGCGTCGATAGGAAGTTTGCGTGGGTGCAGTCCCTGAGGGACGCACCTGCACTCTCGTCCGCCGTGGGCGGACTGGCAGTGCGTGGGACCGGATTTGAACCGGCGGACCCCTACGGGACAGCGCCCTCAACGCTGCGCCGTTGGCCTGGCTTGGCTACCCACGCACTCGTCGGCTCTTGCGGTTTTCCGCATCTGTCTATTCCCGAGGGGCATTAAAATCACTGTCGGTTTCGCCGCTCGATGGGGGTCGGCCCCACGCCGTCCGGGGAACCCGCCGGGGCGGCAGGGGTCGCCGCGGCGCCCGTCGACGGGCGTCGACCGAGTGTCAGGTCATCCGGACGAGAGAAAACGGGCCATTCAAATAGGGGGGCTCCACTACCCCCAGCATGGCCAAGTACTCGACCGGTGGCGCCGGCTCCAGCGCCAGCGACAGCTGCGAACTCTGCGGGGCGGAGAACGTGGACCTGCGGACCGCGAGCGTCGCGGGGGCGACGCTCAGCGTCTGCTCGGAGTGCGCCCAGCACGACGAGGCGTCGGACGGGGGGTCCGGCGACGGGAGCGACGGTCGCGACGAGCGCGACCGGAAACGGCAGGCGGCACAGAACGCGGCGCGCATGCAGGACGCCGCCACCGCCGACGCCGGCCACTGGGAGGACGGCGCCGACTACGACGACGACCAGCTCCCCTACCTCGTCAGCGACTACGGCGACGTGCTCGTCGAGGCCCGCCAGGACGCCGGCCTCCAGACCGAGGAGCTCGCCGAGGCGGTCGGCGCCGACGAGTCCGACGTGCTCGCCGTCGAGCAGGGCCGAGCCACCCAGGCCAACGTCGGCGGGTCGCTCATCGCCGCCCTCGAAGGTGAGCTGGACGTGCAGCTGGTCGACTCGGAGTGACGGTCGGCGAGCGGGTGTTTTCAGAGCGAGAAACAGCTCGAACGACATAAGTGGTTGACGTGTGTTGTCGGAGCCAGCAGGGGGAGTGGTATGTTCGACTCGACCGACGACAGCGGGGGATCGGGCGTCTCGACACCGGTCGGTGTGACGATCATGGTCGCCATCGTCGTGTTGCTGGCGACGCTGGTCACCGTGATGACGACCGACCTGGCCCGTTCGACCCAGGACAGCGCCCGGGTCCACGGGGTCGGGACCTTCGACGTCGAGTTCCAGGAGAGCGGCAACGACTCGTTGCGGATCGCGCCCGACGCGCTCCGCAACGAGGACACGACGTACATCCTCGAGGTCAACGACAACCGTGTCCACCGCTGGCGGGGCCACGAACCGCTGGAGTTCACCTGTCTGTACCCCGGCGACCACGTCGAGATCGTCTCGAAGGAGGGGGAGACGACGTATCCCGTCCAGGAGCACACAGTCGAGCGGGCCCTCTCCTGCGAGCGGATCCGGCCGCTCCCCGAGAAGTTCGAGTACGCCTACATCGAGAACAGGACGACCCTCGAGAAGGTGCGCGTCCAGCCCGACTTCACCTTCGGCATCGAGATCGACCCCGACGGGCCGGGTCCGGACCGAACCCTCGGTAACGACGTTCACAAGCGGAACATCGGGACGATCCCGGTGACCAACCAGTGGCACTACATCCGCAAGTACGACAAACCGATCGAGGGGTTGTCGCCGCCAGTCTGGGTCATCGTCATGACCGACAACGTCCACTGGAAGTCCGTCGGCGGCGGCCTCAACTGGACCGACGACCCGACCGGTGCCCCGGGGAGCGACGCCTACTCCATCAGTAGCACGGGGAGCGGCAACGACCTGGTGCTCGAACCCTCCGGGAGCGAACCGACAAACGACATCTACATGCTGTTCAAACCGGGCTGTTCCGGCAGCACGCTCAAGATCCTCGACGTCTCCGCCGGCTACCACAACCGGATCTACGTCAACGACCGGGTCGCCGTCCCCGACACCTACACCTACAGCAGGTACAACCCCAGCCGGACCGACCCGCCGGTGGAACTGAGCGCCCCCGCCGTCAACTGTCCGACCGGCCCCTGACCGCCGGACCGCCGGACTGGCGGCCACGCAATTTTTGCCGCGGCTGGTCCAAGAGAGTCCCATGGAGCTTTCGTCGACCCAGCGGGCGATCAGCGAGGCGGTCCGCGAGTTCGCCGAGGCGGAGATCCGACCCGTCGCGGCCGAGGCGGACCGCGAGAGCGCCTTCCCGGAAGATGTCTGGGACGGGCTGGTCGATCTCGACCTGACGGGGTTGACCGTCCCAGAGTCCTACGGCGGGTTCGACGCCGACCGGCTGACCTACGCGGTCGTCAACGAGGAAGTAGCGTACGGGTCACTGGCCGTCGCGACGGCGCTGTCGGTCCACTGTCTCGCCACGTCCTGCATCGCGGAGTTCGGCGACGAGTCGGTCCGCGAGGAGTGGCTGCCGGAGATGGTCGACGGCCGGCCGGTCGGCGCGTTCGCGCTCTCGGAGCCCGACGCCGGCTCGAACCCCGCGGAGATGGCGACGACCGCCCGCGCGGTCGACGGCGGTGACGCCTACGTCCTCGACGGGAAAAAACAGTGGATCACCAACGGCGAGCGCGCCGGCGTCTACGTCGTCTTCGCCAAGACCGACCCGACGGACCCCGACTCGGTGACGCAGTTCCTGGTGCCGGCCGACGCCGACGGGCTGGCGGTCGGGAAGAAGGAGGAAAAGCTCGGCCTGCGGGCGAGCGACACGACGAGCCTGGTGTTCGACGGGGTGGAGGTGCCGGCGCGGTACCGGCTGACCGAGCCCGGCCGCGGGCTGGCGGCGGCCTTTGCCATCCTGACCGGCGGGCGGATCGGCATCGCCGCCCAGTCGGTCGGCCTCGCCCAGGCGGCGCTGGACGAAGCGGTCGCCTACGCGGGCGAGCGCGAGCAGTTCGACCGGCCGATCGCCGACATCCAGTCGATCCGCCACAAGCTGGCGGACATGGAGACGAACGTGCGCGCGGCGCGGGCGCTGACCCACGAGGCCGCGGCCGCCCAGGACCGCGGCGAGTCCGCCCGCACGGCCGCGAGCGTGGCGAAGTACTTCGCCAGCGAGGCGGCGGTCGACGTGACCGGCGAGGCCGTCCAGATCCACGGCGGCTACGGCTACACGTCGGAGTTCCCGGTCGAGCGATTCTACCGGGACGCGAAGGTCACGACCATCTACGAGGGGACCAGCCAGATCCAGAAGAATATCGTCGCACGGGACCTGCTGGGCGAGTGAGCGGACCCGTCCGGTCCGGGTCGACACGCATTTGCTGGCTCGATCCCTACCCCGACGCGTGACGGAGTACGACGCCATCGTCTACGACCTGGACGGGACGCTCGTCCGCCTCGACGTGGACTGGGGGGAGGTCGCCCAGCGGTGCGCCGCGGTGTTGCGGGCCCGCGGCCACGACGTGTCGGGCGCGGACATCTGGGAGATGCGCGAGATCGCGGCGGCCAACGGGCTGCTCGACCGCGTCGACGAGGCCATCGCGGAGTTCGAGCGCGACGGCGCCCGGAGCGCCCGCCGGCTGGCACTCGCCGACGACCTGCCCCACTCGGTGCCGGTGGGGGTCTGTTCGCTCAACTGCGAGGCGGCCTGCCGGATCGCGCTCGAACTCCACGGCATCGACGGGTACGTCGACGCGGTGGTGGGCAGGGACTCCCACGAGACGGTCAAGCCCGACCCCGAGCCGCTCGTCCACGCCGCCGACCTGCTCGGTGCGGAGCCCTCGACGACGCTGTTCGTCGGCGACTCCGACTCCGACAGGGAGGCCGCCGCGGCCGCCGGGCTGGACTTCCAGTGGGTCGACGAGCGGGTCTGAGCGGTCGGCCGCTCGCGGCCGCGGCGGGCGGCGCGGTCAGGCGTTGACCCGGCGCTCGTAGGCGTAGACGGAGAGGGCGGTGACGATCCAGACGACGGCGCCGACGCGAACGGCGAAGAGCGCGCGTTCGGTCCACGTCGTCAGTTCGACCGTCAGCGAGAGCGCGGCCACGAGCGGCGCTCCGGCGACGATCGTGGCGACGAAGGTGAGCTGCATGACCCGGCCGTAGTCGACGCCGTCCGGGTCGGTCCGCTCGACGCGCGCTGGCACGGGCAATGGTTTCGCCGACAGCGCCTTGAGTCCCCCGTTTTCGCCGCGGTCGGAGCGGGTCGGCGCGGACCGGTGCGGCTAGCGCCCGAGAGGGCCGCTCAGCCGTCGAGCGACTCGAGGAACCGACCGACCGCGCGGTTGAACGCCGTCGGCCGCTCGGCCATCGCGAGGTGCGCCGCGTCGGCGATCTCGGCGTACTCGCAGTCCGGGAGCTCGTCGGCGAGAAATTCGTGGTAGGCGGGCGGGGTCAGCGAGTCGTGTTCGCCGACGACCGCCAGTGCGGGGGCGTCGACCGCGTCGAGGCGGTCGCGAACGTCGAACGCGTGGCAGGTCAGGAAGTCCCTGCGGGTGACGGCCTGTCCGGTGGCCCGCAGCTGGGACTTCGAGCGGTCGAGCGCCCGCTCGTCGGCGTCGTGGAACAGCCTGTCGTCGCCGTGGAGGAACTGGACGGCGCGGTCGAAGTCCCCGGCCAGCCACGTCCGGAGGTCCTCGGCGACGGCGAGCTTCGCGCCGGTCCCGGCCAGCACGAGCGCGGCCGGGTCGAAATCGGCCTCCAGCGCCACGCGGAGGAGGACCGCGCCGCCGAGGGAGTTCCCGACGAGTACGTCCGCACCGGTCGCCTCCGCGACGGCCACCACGTCTCGTGCGTACGCGTCGAGGGTTCCGGGGCCCGGTTCGGTGGCTACGTCGTCGGACTCGCCGTGACCGCTCAGGTCGACGGCGGCCGCCGGGCGGGCGGGGCCGTCGGGGCCGTACTGGGCGGCCCACAGCCGGTGGGTCGCGCCGCTGCCGTGGACGTACAGGACTTCGGCGCTCCTCCCCGATCCCGTCGTCGACTGGGACTCGGCCGTCGTGTCGGCGGCCGCGTCGGCGTCGCCGCCCGCGATCCGATAGGCCGTCTCCCGGCGGTCGTGGCGAACGGTCTCCATACGTCCCGTTCGTCCGGCACGACCAAAGCCGTCGGGGCCGACTGGTGGTCGACCCGGGCGGAACCCTTCGGGCGGGTGTCAGTGTGAACCGCAATTCTACCGTTCGTGCAGATAGCCCCCACGTGCGGGGCAGATTAGCGATAGGTTTAAGTATTTATCGCGCTAACTCTGAGTTAGTATGACCGGAACCCAACAGCTGGCCGACGACGTCGGTCTGCGTCGGTACGAGTACAGCGACGACGAGACGGTGCTGGCGGCGGACCTCGGTCCCGGTCGGGACGCGTCCGTGGACGTGCTCGACGAGACCGTCATCGTCGTCGTCGACGGCGAGCAGTACGACCTGGAGCTTTCGGGTGACGCGCGAGCGTTTATCCGCAACGGCGTTCTCACCATCGAGGTGGACGCATGAGACTCACCGTCAAGCCCCTCAAGCAGAAGGACGCGGGTCGCGGCCTCGCCGCCATCGACCGCGCGGCGATGTCGGAGCTCGACCTCGAGAACGGCGACTACATCGTCATCGAGGGCGACGACTCCCGCGCGGTCGCGCGGGTCTGGCCGGGCTACCCCGAGGACGAGGGCCGCGGCGTCATCCGCATCGACGGCCGGCTCCGCCAGGAGGCCGACGTGGGCATCGACGACAACGTCGAGGTCGAGAAGGCCGACGTGAAGCCGGCGACCAGTGTCAGCGTCGCCCTCCCCCAGAACCTCCGCGTTCGCGGGAACGTCGGCCCGATGATCCGCAACAACCTCAGCGGCCAGGCCGTCACGGAGGGCCAGACCGTGCCCGTCAGCTTCGGGCTCGGCCCGCTCTCGTCGATGAGCGGCCAGAAGATCCCGCTGAAGATCGCCGGCACCGAACCGTCCGGGACCGTCGTCGTGACGGACTCGACGGAGGTCGACGTGGCCGAGAAGCCCGCCGAGCAGATCACCGGCGACGCCCCCGGCACCCCCGAGGGCGGCGCCCCCGACATCACCTACGAGGACATCGGCGGCCTGGACGACGAGCTCGAACAGGTCCGCGAGATGATCGAGCTGCCGATGCGCCACCCCGAGCTGTTCGAGACGCTCGGCATCGAGCCGCCGAAGGGCGTGCTGCTGCACGGCCCGCCCGGCACCGGGAAGACGCTCATGGCCAAGGCCGTCGCCAACGAGATCGACGCGTACTTCACCGACATCTCCGGGCCGGAGATCATGTCGAAATACTACGGGGAGAGCGAGGAGCAGCTCCGCGAGGTCTTCGACGAGGCCGAGGAGAACGCCCCCGCCATCGTCTTCATCGACGAGATCGACTCCATCGCGCCCAAGCGCGGCGAGACCCAGGGCGACGTGGAACGCCGCGTCGTCGCCCAGCTCCTGAGCCTGATGGACGGCCTCGAATCCCGCGGCCAGGTCATCGTCATCGGCGCCACCAACCGCGTCGACGCCGTCGACCCCGCCCTGCGCCGCGGCGGCCGCTTCGACCGCGAGATCGAGATCGGCGTCCCGGACAAGAACGGTCGCAAGGAGATCCTGCAGGTCCACACCCGCGGGATGCCCCTCGTCGACGGCATCGACCTGGAGCAGTACGCCGAGAGCACGCACGGCTTCGTCGGCGCGGACCTGGAGTCACTGGCCAAGGAGTCGGCGATGAACGCGCTCCGGCGCATCAGGCCCGAGCTCGACCTCGAATCGGACGAGATCGACGCCGAGGTGCTCGAACACCTGGAGGTCACGGAGGACGACTTCAAGCAGGCGCTGAAGGGCATCGAGCCCTCGGCGCTGCGCGAGGTGTTCGTCGAGGTCCCGGACGTGACCTGGGACCAGGTCGGCGGCCTGGAGGACACCAAGGAACGCCTGCGCGAGACGATCCAGTGGCCGCTGGACTACCCCGAGGTGTTCGAGGCCATGGACATGGACGCCGCCAAGGGCGTGCTGATGTACGGTCCGCCCGGCACGGGGAAGACCCTGCTCGCCAAGGCCATCGCCAACGAGGCCCAGTCGAACTTCATCTCGATCAAGGGCCCCGAACTGCTGAACAAGTTCGTGGGCGAATCGGAGAAGGGCGTCCGCGAGGTCTTCGAGAAGGCCCGCGCCAACGCGCCCACCGTGGTGTTCTTCGACGAGATCGACTCCATCGCCGGCGAACGCGGCGGTAACACGACCGACTCGGGCGTCGGCGAACGGGTCGTCTCCCAGCTGCTGACCGAGCTGGACGGTCTCGAGGAGCTCGAGGACGTGGTCGTCATCGCGACCACCAACCGCCCGGACCTCATCGACTCGGCCCTGCTGCGGCCCGGTCGCCTGGACAGGCACGTCCACGTGCCCGTCCCGGACGAGGAGGCGCGCCGCAAGATCTTCGAGGTCCACACGCGGGACAAGCCGCTGGCCGAGGGCGTGGACCTGGACGACCTGGCGGCCCGCACGGGTGGCTACGTCGGCGCGGACATCGAGGCGGTCGCCCGCGAGGCGTCGATGGCCGCGACCCGCGAGTTCATCGCCAGCGTCGACCCCGAGGAGATCGACGACTCGGTCGGCAACGTGAAGGTCACGATGGACCACTTCGAGCAGGCTCTGAGCGAGGTCTCCCCCAGCGTCGACGAGGAGACCCGCGAGCGCTACGAGGAGATCGAGGAGCGCTTCGACACGGCCGAGCCCGAACCCGACGAAAAGCAGGTCGGCCGCACCTTCCAGTAGCGCGGTCGCCCCGCCGCCCGTTTTCCGTTTTTTCGCCCCCGGAGCGGCCGCGCTGCGCGTCGTACCGACGCGTATTAATATGTCATAATATACCCTAAATACTTAATACTATATGGTCATCTGCCGAACGAACGTCCGTGCCGCATCATCAGGACATCGCCGACGACACGGAAACGCAATCGACCTACGAGTGCCTCGTCTGCGGGAACATCGTGCGGGCGGACTCCCATCCCGGGGAGTGCCCGGACTGCGACGGCGGGTTCCAGAACCGCGCGATGTCGCTGGAGTAAGCGGCTCCCACCATGTCTTCCGACACACCGACCCAGTCGACAGCCGACGGTATCGAGTCCTCGACCGACGAGCCGGCGTCGGCGCTGGCGACGGCCCGCCGCCAGCTGCGGCGGGCGGCCTCGCTGGTCGACGTGGACCCGAACGTCGTCGAGCGGTTCCTCCACCCGGACGCGGTCCACGAGGTGACCGTCCCCATCGAGCGCGACGACGGGAGCGTCGAGGTGTTCCGCGGCTACCGCGCCCAGCACGACAGCGTCCGCGGGCCGTACAAGGGCGGGCTGCGGTACCACCCCGAGGTCTCCCGCGAGGAGTGCATCGGCCTCGCGATGTGGATGACCTGGAAGTGCGCGGTGATGGACATCCCGTTCGGCGGCGCGAAGGGCGGCGTCGTCGTCGACCCGAAGGAACTGAGCGACGAGGAACGCGAGCGGCTCACCCGGCGGTTCACCGACGAGATCCGCAACGTCATCGGGCCGACGACGGACATCCCCGCGCCGGACATGGGGACCGACGCCGAGGCGATGTCGTGGATGATGGACGCCTACAGCATGCAGGAGGCCGAGACGATCCCGGGCGTCGTCACGGGGAAGCCGCCGGTCATCGGCGGGAGCGAGGGTCGCGCCGAAGCGCCGGGCCGCAGCGTCGCCATCGTGACCCGCGAGGTCGCTGAATACTACGACACGCCGCTCGCCGAGGCGACGGTCGCGGTGCAGGGGTTCGGGAGCGTCGGCGCCAACGCCGCGCGCCTGCTCGACGACTGGGGCGCGACGGTCGTCGCCGTCAGCGACGTGACCGGCGCCGCCTACGACCCCGACGGGCTCGACACCCGCTCGATCCCCTCCCACGAGGAACAGCCCGAGGCCGTCGCGGCCCACGCCGACCGCACCGTCACGAACGAGGAACTGCTCGGGCTGGACGTGGACGTGCTCGTCCCCGCGGCCGTCGGCAACGCCATCACGGAAACGAACGTTTCGGACATCCGCGCGGACGTCGTCGTCGAGGGCGCGAACGGCCCGGTGTCGTTCGCGGCCGACGAGATCCTCGCCGACCGCGGCGTTCCGGTCGTCCCGGACATCCTCGCGAACGCCGGCGGCGTCACCGTCTCGTACTTCGAGTGGCTCCAGGACATCAACCGCCGCTCGTGGTCGGCCGAGCGCGTCAACGAGGAGCTGGAGACGGAGATGCTCGCCGCCTTCGAGGCGGTCGCCGAGGAGTTCGAGGCGAGCGACGGCACCTGGCGCGACGCCGCCTACGTGGTCGCGCTCTCGCGGATCGCCGAGGCCCACGAGGCCCGCGGGCTCTGGCCCTGACAGTCGGCCGGCCCCCTCTGAGCGCTGTCAGACCGGGCCGCCGCGCCCGAAGCGCAACTGGGTTGACGGTCGAGTCCCCAGTCCCGGCCGATGAACGTCAGCGAGCACGTCCCGGCGGTCTCGGGTGTTCTCTCGGTCGTGGCGCTCGCGCTGGTCTTCGCGGCGGCGCTGCAGGCGATCCCGCAGGCGCTGTTGCCGCGGGCGCCGGACCCCGTCCTGGCGGCGATCCCGCACGTCAACGCCGTCGTGAGCGCGACGGCGGTCGGAACCATCGCCGTCGGCTGGCGAGCGGCCCGCCGCGGCGACGTGGCCCGCCACCGCGCAGCGATGCTGTCGACGACCGGACTCTTTGCCCTCTTCCTCGTCGCCTACCTCTACCGCGTCGCGCTGCTGGGGCCGACGGACTTCTCCGGGCCGCCGCTCGTGGAGGGCGTGATCTACCCCGGGATCCTCGCCGTGCACATCGTCCTCGCCATCGTCTGCGTCCCGCTGGTCATCTACGTTCTCCTGCTGGCGCTGACCCACTCGGTGCCCGAGTTGCGCGAGACACGCCACCCGACCGTCGGCCGCGTCGCCGCGGCGCTGTGGCTGATATCGTTCACGCTGGGCGTCGTCGTCTACCTCATGCTGTACGTGCTGTTCTGAGGGGCGAAAGCCCGTGGTCGGATTTTCTCCCAGTCGCCGTCACTCCTGACCGTCCGTCACGTTCTCGGGGACGTACTCCAGTTCGCCCCGCTCGACGAGGTCCTCGAAGGCGTTGTCCTCGGCGTCGAGCGGGAAGTCGACGCGGCCGCGCTTGCGGGCCGACTCGTAGGCGCCGAAGATGATCTCGGCGGTCTTCAGTCCGTTCTTCGCGCCGAGTTCCGACTCGCGGCCCTCGCGGAGCGCGTCGACGACCTCGTCGGCCGCGCGGTCGATGTACTCGCTGCCGTACTCCCGACCCTCGGC
This sequence comes from Halosimplex halobium, assembly GCF_051414055.1. Taxonomy (NCBI): domain Archaea; kingdom Methanobacteriati; phylum Methanobacteriota; class Halobacteria; order Halobacteriales; family Haloarculaceae; genus Halosimplex; species Halosimplex halobium. The sequence goes on along the minus strand of NZ_JBLKNX010000025.1, from coordinate 46,059 downwards.
GTTGGCGCCGTGGAGGTCCTCGCCGTCGACGTCGATCGCTTCCCACGACTCGTCGCCGGCGCGGCGGATCTCCAGCATGTTGCCCGTCTCGCTGTCGATACGGATCTCGCCGTCGGTGCCCCGGATGACGTGGGCGGCGTCGGCGAAGTCGCTCCCCTCTCCGCCGGAGATCACGCCCTGGACACCGGTCTCGTACTCCCAGAGCGCCCAGGCCTGGTTCTCCTGGTGCATCCCGAAGCGCACGTCCTCCTCGCGGTAGTCGATCTGGGCGATGACCCATTCCGGCTCGGCCTCGTCGGCGAACATCCCCGTCAGGTCGATCGTGTGGGCCCCGGTGTCGTACAGGTCGCTCCAGGTCGTCTCGACCCGCTGGAGGTCGCCCACCTCCCCGTCGTCGACCAGCCGTTTCGCCTCCCTGAACGGCTTCCCGAAGCGTCGCTGTCGGTTGAACGTGAGCTGCACGTCGCGGCGCCAGCAGGCGTCGGCCATCCGCCGGGCCGACCCCCAGGTGTGGGCCATCGGTTTCTCGGCGTGGATCGCCGAGACGACGCCGCTACGGGCGCAGTCGACGACCACGTCCTCGTGGATCGCCGGCGGAACGGCGACCGTCACGATGTCCGGTTCGACCGCTGCGAGCATCGCCTCGTAGTCCTCGAAGACGTTCCCGTCGGGCAGGTCGAACGTCCGGCCGAACGCCTCGGCGTTCTCCGGGACGATGTCGGCGCAGGCGACGACCTCGCAGTCCGCGTTGTTCCCGAACGACTCGGCGTGGCGGTAGCCCATTGCGAACCCCTCGACGGTCGGGTTCTCCGGGTCCGGCCCCGTTCCGACGACGGCCACGGTGTACGTCATGCCTTCACCCAGCGAGAACGCGCCAAAACCTCTTTCGGTCGCTCTCCTTCCCCTAAATCGACGTGTAGTCCGGTACAGACAGACCCGACCGGTCGTCCCGCTCTCCCTGGTACTCGATCACATCCGCGTTCGATTCTACCAAACGGCTTGGAAAAGATATATCACTCAGTTCTCACCAATATACGAACAGTCGAGCTATCGACATGCCAGACATAACTGTTGACGGTTCAGAACTTGAGTACGAGCGACAGGCGAAGAACAGATCGGAGAGCGTCTTCGAGGCCCAGCTGGTCGTCGAGTCGCGGACGGGCGAGCGTTCGGTGCGGTCGTTCGAGGTCGACGTGTCCGCGCGCGACGAGCTGACCGCCGAGCGGATGGAGGAGGCGCTCTCGGAGTGGAAGGCGGACCACCCCACGCTGACGATCGACCAGGTGGTCGTCGAGGAGACCAAGCGCTGCGGGTTCGGGCGGCGCGTCGGCGAGGCCGACGAGGACGCCATCGAGGCGGGCGCCTCGAACGACGGGTCCGGGCAGACCGAGCCGCTGTATCGTGGCGGCGGCGCGCAGACGGTACCCCGCTCGCCCGTCGGGTTCGGCGACGTGCCCGTCGAGCGCGGCGAGGAGGTCACGTTCCACGTGGCCGGCCCCGACTCCTCGGTCTACGGGACCGACAGCGGGACGGTCACCGGCGTCAAGACCGGCACCGAGGACTACAACATCATCATCATCGAGACCGACTCCGGCACCAAGCGCGTCCGCGAGGACTGGATCGTCGACGACAGCGACGACGGTGCGGACGACGACACGGACGACGCCGAGACGGAGGCGGACGACGATGCCGGGGACGAGGAAGCCGAAGCGGACGACGAGTCCTGATCGGCGACCGACCGCGGTTCGGGACGCGTCCTCTCGTGCGACGGCCCGTCACTTCTCATACGGCCGTTTGCGCGTTTTACGGATCCTTGCCGAGCGGCGCGTGTGCGTCGCTCGTGCGCGGCCGGGACAGCGTCTAGACGGGTTGACATTTTCCTCCGCGTTCACGCGGAGGAATCCCGAGCGGTGGGAGTTTCAGGTTCGCAGCCCAATCACCGGACTCCCAGCCCTTTCGGGCACGGGTAGTCCCACGGTATCGGACTGGTGGACTGCTGGCAGTGCCAAACCGCCGTTACCCCTCTCCTCGACCGTGTACGGCGTCCCGGTGTTGTTTTTGCCACGGGGACGCCGGCAGGCGTCAGCAGACTCGGGGGTATCGTCTGACTCGCTTTGAGCAGTCGGCACATGGGCACACGCTTCGAGGATGTGACGTTCACCGCCCGCTCTTTCGGATACTGTCTCATTAGATGGGTGGACAGGCCACCTCCGAAGGACGGTTCGGAATCCGCTCCGTTCCGACCGATTCCTCTCCATTACTAGGGTTGCCTGTCACTTAAACGTCGGTATCCCGAAACTCAGACTGCTGTCGAACGTGGGTTCTCTCCCAAGTGACGGCGCGTATCCACGGCGTGAACGCCGTGGTATTGCGCCTGTTCAGCGTATAAGACGGGCTTCGAGCGCGGTCGGGAACGTGTTCTGACCGCGACGGACGAAAAGCCGGGGCGTCAGTAGGAGCGTTCCTTCGGCTCGTACTCCTTCTCGCCCTCGAGGAGGACGGGCTTGTAGTAGAGTTCGGGGCTGCCCTCGTTCCAGGCGAGCATGGTGTGTTTGAGCCACTCGTCGTCGCGGCGCTCCTGGTACTGCTCGCGCCAGTGGGCGCCGCGGAACTCCTCGCGGGCGAGGGCGCCGACCGTGATGGCCTCCGCGATGTCGATGATGTTGCGGGTCTCCATCGTGTGCATCAGGTCGGTGTTGTAGGTACGCGACGGGTCCGAGGCGGCGACGTGCCGGTAGCGCTCGCGGGCCTCGCGGATGTCGTCGAGCGCCTCCTTGAGGTTGTCCTCGCGGCGGAAGACGTTGACGTTGGCCGTCATCGTCTGCTGGATGTCGTCGCGGACCTGCGCGTGGTTGATGCCCTCCTCTTCCAGCAGGCGGTCGACGCGCTCCTGCTGTCGCTGGACCTCCGCTTCCACGACCGTCCCCGCGTCGACGGCCGCGCCGTCGGCGGCGACCGACTCGCCGCTGGCGTCGACCGCGCCGATCTCGATGTCGTCGGGGAGGTCACCCGACTCGCTCTCGGCGCTGGGGCCGGTCGGGATCTCGGCGTCCTTCATGTCGCCGCCGGCGGCGTGCTTGCCGGCGCGGGCGCCGAACACGAGCAGTTCGGGCAGGGCGTTGCCGCCGAGGCGGTTGGCGCCGTGCAGGGAGACGCAGGCCGTCTCGCCGGCCGCGTAGAGGCCGTCGATGCAGGTCTGGCCGTTCTCGTTGCACTCGACGCCGCCCATCTGGTAGTGCTGGCCGGGCTTGACCGGCATCGGCTCGTCGAGGCCGTCGACGCCCTCGAAGTCCTCCGCGAGGTGGAGGATGTTCTCCAGGCGGTCGAGGATGCGTTCCTCGCCGAGGTGGCGCATGTCGAGGTGGACGTACTCGTCCTCGATGCCGCGGCCCTCGTTGACCTCCGTCAGCTCGGCCCGCGAGACCACGTCGCGGGAGGCGAGTTCGCCCTCGTTGTTCGCGTAGCCGTACTCGAACATGAACCGCTCCTCCTCGTCGTTGTAGAGGATGCCGCCCTCGCCGCGGACGCCCTCGGAGATGAGGACGCCCGTCGACGGCAGGGTCGTCGGGTGGAACTGGACGAACTCCATGTCCTCCAGCGGGACGCCGGCACGGTAGGCCATCGCGTAGCCGTCGCCGGTGTTGGCGACGGCGTTGGTGGTGTGGTCGAACACCTGGCCCGGGCCGCCCGTCGCGAGGATGACGCCGTTGTTGGCGCGGTACCCCCGGATCTCGCCGCTGGCGATGTCGTAGGCGACGACGCCGTGACACTCGCGGTCCTCGACGTCGTCGTGGTCGGTCACCGCCAGATCGAGCACCTGCTGTTCCTCGTAGACGGTGATGCCCCGCTTGACGACCTGCTCGTACATCGTGTGCAGCAGGTGGTGGCCGGTCTCGGCGCCGGCGTAGGTGGTGCGGGGGTGTGAGAGGCCGCCGAACGGCCGCTGGGAGACGGTGCCGTCCTCCTCGCGGGAGAACGGCATCCCCCAGTGTTCGAGCTGGATGACCTCGTCCGGCGCGTCCTGGGCGAAGGTCTCGACCGCGGGGGCGTCCCCGAGGTAGTCCGACCCCTTCATCGTGTCGTAGGCGTGCAGTTCCCAGGAGTCCTCGGGGTGGAGCGCGGCGTTGATGCCGCCCTCGGCCGCCCCGGTGTGGCTCCGGACGGGGTGGAGCTTCGTGACCATCGCCACGTCCGCTCCCTCCTCGTGTGCCGCGATCGCCGCGCGCAGGCCAGCGCCGCCCGCGCCGACGACGAGTACGTCGTGTTCGTGCATGGTTACCAGAATTTGAGGTTCGACTTGACCGCTTCGCGCTTGAGTTCCTGGATGTGCTCGGTCAGCGGGATGTCCTTCGGGCAGACCTCCGTGCAGGAGAACTGGGTCTGGCAGCGCCAGACGCCGTGTTCCTGCTCGATGATCTCCAGGCGGTCTTCCTTCTGGATCTCGCCTTCGCGCTCGTCCATCGCGAACCGGTAGGCCTTGTTGATGGCCGCCGGGCCGAGGTACTCGTTGTCGCCCGCGGCGATGTTACACGAGGACATGCAGGCGCCACACCAGATACACCGCGTCGACATCTTGACCTTCTCGCGGTTCTCCGGGGTCTGGCGCTGTTCCTCGCGCTCGCCCTCCGGCAGCTCGTCGGGCTGGAAGTACGGCTCGACCGATTTCATCTGCTCGTAGAAGTGCTCCATGTCCACGACGAGGTCCTTGACCACGTCCTGGTGGGGGAGCGGCTCGATGCGGACCGGGCTCTCCAGGTCCGCCATCTGCGTCTTGCAGCCGAGTCGCTGCTGGCCGTTGACGAAGAGTGCGTCCGACCCGCAGACCGCCTGCCGGCAGGAGTGGCGGAAGGTCAGCGACGAGTCGTAGTGGTCCCGTGCGTAGATCAGCGCGTCGAGGACGGTCATCCCCTTGAAGAAGGGGACCTGGAAGTCGTCGAAGCGGGGTTCGGACTTGCCCTCGACCTCCGGGTCGTAGCGGAACACCTTGATGCGGACCGTCTCGTCGGCGTCCCGGACCTCCTCGCGGGCCTGCTCCTCGCGCTCGCGGGCCTCGGCTCGGGCCTTCTTCTCGGAGAGGCGCCGTTCCTGATGTGATTGCTCGGCGGGTTCGGCCGCCTCGGCGTCGGTCTGCTCCTCGGTCTGCTCTTGCTCGATTTGCGTGCTCATAGTAGGTTGGTCATCGCGAGTGCCACGCGGGTTCCCTGGACGATCAGTGCTATGCTCGCCAGCGTCAAAACGGCCCCGACTGCCGTCTTGCGGGTGCCGGTCAGTCCCTGGTTGACGAGGGCGTTGTAGACCCCGTTGACGCCGTGGAAGGTCGCGGTGACGAGGAACAGCCACATCGTCGCGAAGTAGCCGACCTGGCTCATCCGCGCCTGGGTGCCGGCGAAGGTGATCTCGGCGGCGTGGTTGACGAAGTGCAGGAGGAAGAAGTGGAAGGCGAGCACGCCGATCAGGAAGACCGCAGTCAGCCGCTGGAAGAGCCACTTGACGCCGCCGCGCTCGAACGAGGAGTAGTGTTGTGCCATGTGTTACACCCCCGCGAGGAACGTCGGCACGCTCGCGACGACGATGGCGGCCGTCACGACGAGCGACGCGTAGAAGCTCTTGTCCTGGTTCTCCAGCCCGAACCCGAGATCGACGAACAGCAGGCGAACGCCGTTGAGGATGTGGAAGACGGCCACCGACAGGAGGCCGACCTCCAGCACCCGGACGATCAGCAGTTCCTCGAGTCCCTGGAGCGTGTTCGTGTACACCGTCGGGTCGCCGGCGGTGGCGGTGCTCAGCACCGCGATGTGCGTAAAGAGGTAGCCGACGAGCACCCAGCCGGTGAACTTGTGGAAGATCCAGGCCCACATCCCCGGCTGGAACTCCCGCCACCGGCCGAAGTCCTCGACCGCTCCGCGGTCGTACGTTCCGCTCATACAACGGGCGCAATGGTAGCAGGGGCTATAGTAGTTTCTACACCGCCCCGTCTCGGCCGCCGAACACGTTCACACGCGTCCACAGGCGACCGGGTTCGGTGGGTGTTTCGGGGATTTTCGCCGGCTCCGCGGCGGACCTGCCAACCGGCTGTCAGGGGTCGCGCCCGCGGGCTGGCGTCGCCCGCTCGCGCGCGGTCCGTGGCTGGTGGTGTGACCACGGCTCCTCACTCGTCCGTGCCGTGGCGACGGCTCCTCACTCCGCCGCGGAGTCGGGCACCGGGTCCCTGGGCGTCGTCGGCCCGCCGTCGCGCTCGATGGCGTCGAGCGTGTCGTCGTCGAGTTTGACGAGGTGACACAGCGGGTTGCCCGGGTAGACGACGGGGTTTTCGAGGATGCCGACGAGCAGGCCGGTGAACGGTGCCTCGACGTGGGTCCGTTCTGTCTTGAACGGGTTGGCGATGGTGCAGATGGTCTCGCCCTCGCGGACGACGCCCCCGCGGGCGGCGTGCATGTCGACGAGGCCGCCGGCGTCGGCGCGCAGCCACGTCTTCTCGCTGGAGCCCTCGACGACCATCCGCCAGCCGGGCCAGCGCACCCGCTCGGTGGGCAGGAGGCCGAACTCGGCAAGGACGCTCTCGACGCCGACCAGGGCCCGGTCGATGAACTCCCGCTGGAAGCGGTGGGCCTCGCCCATCTCGACGGTGACCGTCGCGGTGGCGCGCTCGCTGGCCTCCCGGCGGAGCGTTCCCTCCGAGCCCTGGCCGTCGATGATGACGTTGGAGGCGAACGCCTTCGCGACGCGGGCGACCGACGAGTCGGCCATGTCGGCGCGGACGTGGAGCATGTTCGTCCGGCCGCGGGTGGAGGTGTGCAGGTCCAGCCCGAAGTCGCAGGGCTCGACGAAGTTGTCGAAGATGCGCCGGGCCATCCGCTTGGCGCTGGTCGAGCCGGCCTTCCCCGGGAACGAGCGGTTCAGGTCGCGGTCGTAGACCGGGAGGTAGCGCTCCTGGGCGATGAAACCGGGGACGTTCAGCACGGGCAGGCAGATGAGCGTCCCCCGGAGGTCCGAGAGGTCCCACTCGTGGGCCACCTCGCGGACGACCTCGACGCCGTTGAGTTCGTCGCCGTGGGCGGCGGCGCTGAGAAACGCCGTCGGCCCCGGCCGCTCGCCGACGACGACCGTGACCGGGATCTTGACGGGGTCGCCGAGATAGGTCTCGCTGACCGTGTAGCGCACGTTGGCCCGCTCACCCGGGTCGACCCGCCCGCCGTCGTAGGTGAACGGTTCGGCCTCGTCCATACTGCCCTCTACGTCCGGGGGTTGAAACGTGTGGCGACCCGCGGACTCCGCCGCCGGGACCGTCTTGGCGCGCCGCGGCTTCCGCTGCCGAGGGTCGTCGTGGCGCGCCGCGGCCTCCACCGCCGAAGGGCCGTCGTGACCAGCTGCGGACTCGGCCGCGGGCGGACCCGCCGGGCGAGCGACCGTTCGGGTTCGACGGCCGACCATCGTTCTTTCCGGATCGCCGTCAGAAACGTCCCTCGCCGGCGATTCGCGACCGTTAGTACTTTCGGCCGTCCGGCCGACCGGTTCGGCATGGCGACTTCTGACTCCGTTTCGGTGGGGGTGTTGAGCCTGCACAACAGCAAGGAGACCAAGGCGATCCTCAACGCGGTGGAGGCGCTGGGCCACGACCCCGAGTGGCTGCGCCGGGAGAACACGACGCTGCGCGTCGAAGATTCTGAACCGACCCTCGAACCCGACGTGGACGTGATCGCCAACCGCCTGCTGCTGTCGAAGTCGACCGAACCCTGCGAGGAGATGGGGCTGGCCAACACCTTCGAGCAGCTCGTCCCGATGCTCAACGAGCCGGCGAAGACGCTCACCTCGATGCACAAGGTGGCGTCTGCGGTCGCGCTCTCCGACGCCGACGTGCAGGTGCCCGACGCCCTGCTGGCGCTCTCGTCGGACCGGCTGAACCTCGAACGCGAGCGGTTCGGCGACGAGGCCGTCTACAAGACGGCCATCGGCACCAACGGCGGCGGCACGTGGAAGGTGGACGCGACCGAGCGGGTCAACGCCCGGGTGGGCAACCGCTACGCGTTCCTCCAGAAGCTCCTGGAGCGGGGCGACGCTCCCACCCGCGACCTGCGCGTCTACGTCGTCGGCGGCGAGGTCGTCGGCTCGATGTTCCGCTACGCCCCCGACAACGAGTGGCGGACCAACGTCGCGCTGGGCGGCCACGTCGAGGACGCTGCCGGCGATGTCGACGAGGCCGTCATCGACACCGCCCGGAAGGCCGTCGAGGCCGTCGGGCTGGACTACGCCGGCGTCGACCTCATGGAGGGGGCCGACGGCTGGTACGTCCTCGAAGTCAACCCCACCGCGGGGTTCAAGGGGCTGTTCGAGGCGACCGGGACCAGTCCCGCGCCCTACATCGCCGAACTCGCCGTCGAGCGCGGCGGCGGTAGCGTCGACCGCGAGCGCGTCGAAGAGCTGTCGAACCTTCTCGATGACTCCGTGCCGGCCTGCAAGCCGCCGGCGGTCTCCTCGGGGGCCGCGGAGTCGCTGGTCATCGGCTACACGGAGGAGGTGCTGATCAGCGGGACGAAGGGTTCCGAGACAGTGGTCGCCAAGTCCGACACCGGTGCGACGCGGACGAGCATCGACACGCGCCTCGCTGCCGATATCGGCGCCGGGCCGATCAAGTCGATCACGAAGGTTCGCTCGGGCTCGAACAAGTCCTCGAAGAGCCGGCCGCTCGTGGACGTGGTCGTCGGCGTCGGCGGCACCCGACACACCGTCACCGCCAGCGTCGAGGACCGCAGCCACATGAACTACCCCGTCATCCTCGGCCGGGACATCCTCGGCGACTACCAGGTCGACGTGTCCCGACAGGCCGACCGGGAGTCCGACCCCGAGGCCGAGTCCGAGGAGTAACCGGGCTCCACTGGGTAATTTCGCTCTCGTTCTCAGTTCTCGCCGTCGTCCCCCGCGATCTCCGCCGCCAGCGACTTCGCCGTTTCCACGCGCTCGTCGGCGTCCGGATCGCCGGTCCCGTCGACGTTGTCGAGCAGGTCGGCGACGTGGCCGACGCGCTCGCGGACGGTCGACGCTGTCGACTCGTCGTCGCCGTCACTCGCCAGGTCCGCAGCGTCCCCGGCGACCGCCTGGGCCTCCCCGATCCACCGGCTCGCCGTCCGGTCGACCGGCCGCTCCTCGGTCGCTTCGAGTTCGGCGTAGAGTCGTTCGACGCGTTCCGCCAGTGGTTCACTTCCGGAGTCGTCGCCGCTGGGGTCGTCGCCCACGGGTCACCCCTCCACGGCGTGCCAGAGGTAGAGGCTGGCGTAGCTCCGGTAGGGTTCCCAGCGCTCGGCGGCGTCGGTCATCTCGGCGCGGGTCATGTCGTCGTCGAACAGCCGGTCCATCCCCTTGCGGATACCCAGGTCACCGACCGGGAACACGTCCTCGCGACCGAGCCCGAACATCAGGAACATATCGGCGGTCCACGGGCCGATGCCGTGGATGTCGGTCAGTTCGGCCTTGACTGCCTGGTCGCTCATCCCGGCGAAGGTGTCGCGGTCCCACTCGCGAGTGAGGAAGGCGCTCGCGGCGCTTTTGACGTAGTCGGCCTTCGCTTCGGAGAGGCCGGCCTCGTGGAGGGTGGCGTGGTCGGCCTCGACGATAGCCTCGGGCGTGACCTCGACGGCGTCGAACAGCCGCTCGCGGATGGCCGCGGCGGCGTCCATCGACACCTGCTGGCGGACCAGCGAGACGACCAGCCGCTCGTAGAGGTCGTCGGCCGGCTCCAGCGTGACGGGTCCGTGTTCGTCGACCACCGACCCGAGCACCTCGTCCGCGGCGAGTTCCTCGATGGGGTCCGCTGTCATCGCCCCGGTGTTCGGTGCCGGGATGACATGGGAGTTTCGGACGGGCGGGGCGCGGGTGGGACGGCGAGTGATGGGGTGCGACCGCACCCGCTCAGCTCGCGCCCGCCGCGCCGCAGCAGGCCGGCGGGTCGGGGGGCGTCGCCGTCTCGTCGTCCGCGTCGTCCGCCGGTTCGCCGCCCGCCGGTCCGCCGGCGGTAGGGTCGGCGACGCTCCCTTCGGCGGGCTCCGATTCCGCCGCGGATTCCGGTTCGGTCTCGGCGCGGCCCCCGTCGACGACTTCGGCGGGGTTGCCGACGACGGTCGCGCCGGGTGGCACGTCCTCGACGACGACGGCGCCCGCGCCGACGGTCGCGTCGTCGCCGACCGTGATGTCGCCCACGAGCGTCGAGTTGGCGCCCAGCGTCACGCGGTCGCCGACGGTCGGGTGTCGCTTGACGGGTCGCGGGTCGTCCCCGCCGAGCGTCACGCCGTGGTACATCGCCACGTCGTCGCCCACTTCGGCCGTCTCGCCGATGACGACGCCCATCCCGTGGTCGACGAAGACTCGCCGCCCCAGGTCCGCGCCGGGGTGGATCTCCACCCCGGTGAGAAACCGGGAGATCTGGGAGACGAGTCGGGCGGTGAAGTGGAAGCCACGGGTCCACAGCCAGTGGGCCAGCCGGTAGGCCCAGACGGCGTGGAGGCCGGCGTAGAGCAGTACCTCGGCGCTGCTTTTCGCGGCGGGGTCGGTCTCGCGGGCTGTGCGTACGTCTTCGCGGAGTCTGTCGAACATTGTCTGGTCCGTGTCGTGGTCGGGCGTGATCGGTGGGTCGTCGGTCGATGCGAGCGAGAAAGAGCGGGCGCTCAACAACGGCAGCGCCGAACACTGTTCGGCTGGTCGTGTGCCGTGCGACCGGACGAGCGCGAGCGCCCGAAGTCCATGTTTCGGTGTCCACTTGCCAGCGGCTTAAATCGTCCGACCCTCTCGAGGCGCCTCTTCGGTCGTCTCCGCCGACTGTGTTCGCTCGGTGGAAACGCTCTTTCGCCGATAGCTCGACCGCACTCGACGGTGAGCGCTGAACGCCCTCGGCGCGCTCACCCTGAATCGGGTCGACAGCAGGAGACAGCAAGGGTTGAACGCCCCCGGCGCGCTCGCTAGCAGTCGTCACCACCGCACTGCACAACGGGCGATGAAAGCCCTCGGCGCGCTCGCGGTCGCTGAGCGACATACCCTCGTTCCCTCCGGTCACTCGGGTAGGGGTCGCTCAGGCGACTACACGAGCGCGAGCGCGCCTCGCCCTTTCAGTCCACCAGGACAGCACCGCGACCGCACGACCCCGCGACCGCACATCGACACCGCACAGCACCGCAGACGGCCACGACCCTCCCCAGCCGATTCGCTCCTGCCGTCGCTCATCCCTCGCGCGGCTGTTTCGAGCGGCCCGCCAGGAGGCGGGCACGCTCGACAGCGCGCGCCGACCGCACCGCACCCGTATCGGGCATCCGCGCGCCTGCGGCGCGCGGTTCGACCGCCGGAGGGGGGCGAAGCCCCGCGGAGGCGGCCTTTTTCACCCATGTTTTTGGACCGGGGGTGCCCGCAGCGCCCTCTGGGCGCGAGGACACCCCCGGTCGAAAAAGATGGTGTCGCAAGCCCTTTGCTTTCGAGGGCGGACTCCACTGTATGGACAGAAAGCGGGAGCTGACGAGCGTCGACCTCGCGGCGCTCGCCGGCGAGCTGTCGGCCTACGAGGGCGCGGGCGTCGGGAAGGTCTACCTCTACCCCGACCGCGACCTGCTGCGGTTCCGGATGCGCCACTACGACCGCGGCCGGACGGAGCTACTCGTCGAAGTCGGCGAGAACAAGCGGGTCAACGTGACCGACCCGGACCACGTGCCGGAGGCGCCCGAGCGGCCGCCCAACTTCGCGATGATGCTCAGGAATCGGATGCAGGGGGCCGAACTGGTCGACGTGTCGCAGTTCCAGTTCGACCGCATCCTCGAGCTGACCTTCGAGCGCGACGAGGAGACGACGACCGTCGTCGCGGAGCTGTTCGGCGACGGCAACGTCGCCATCCTCGACGGCACCGGCGAAGTGATCGACTGTCTCGAAACCGTGCGGCTGAAGTCCCGGACCGTCGCGCCGGGGAGCCAGTACGAGTTCCCGAGCGCGCGGTTCAACCCGCTGGGCGTCGACTACGACGCCTTCGAGGCGCGGATGCGCGACTCCGACTCGGACCTCGTGCGGACGCTCGCGACACAGCTCAACTTCGGCGGGCTCTACGGCGAGGAACTCTGTACGCTCGCGGGCGTCGACTACAACGTCCCCATCGAGGATGCGACCGACGACCAGTTGCGGGCGCTGTACGACGCCGTCCGGCGGCTGGCCGACCGGCTGGCCGACAGCGATCTGGACCCCAGAGTCTACTACGAACTCGACGACCCAGACGCGGAGGACCCGACGGACGACTCCGGGGACATCGAGGGTCAGCGGGTCGACGTGACGCCCATCCCGCTGGCAGAGTACGACGACCGCTACGGCGAGCCGTTCGACTCGTTCAACGAGGCGCTGGACGACTACTTCACGTTCGCCAGCGACGAGGACGAGGAAGGGGGCGAGGACGCGGGCGGTGGCCGCCAGCGGCCCGATTTCGAGTCGGAGATCGCCAAACACGAGCGGATCATCGAGCAACAGCAGGGCGCCATCGAGGACTTCGAGGCCCAGGCCGAGCGCGAGCGGGAGAACGCCGAGGCCCTGTACGCCAACTACGACCTCGTCGACGGGATCCTCTCGACGATCCAGGCGGCCCGCGCCGAGGACCGCTCGTGGGACGACATCGAGGATCGCTTCGCGGAGGGAGCCGAGCGGGGCATCCCCGCGGCGGAGGCGGTCGTCTCGCTGGACGGCAGCGAGGGGACGGTGACCGTCGAGATCGACGGCGAGCGGGTCACGCTAACGGCGAGCGAGGGCGTCGAGAAGAACGCCGACCGGCTCTACCGCGAGGCCAAGCGCATCGAGGGCAAGAAGGAGGGCGCCGAGGAGGCCATCGAGCAGACGCGCCGGGAGCTCGAGGAGGTCAAGCGACGCAAGGAGGAGTGGGAGGCCGCCGACGCCGGCGAATCCGGCGCGGGCGGCGACGGTGACGGCAGTGAGGACGGAGACGACGAGGACGAGGACGTGGACTGGCTGGCCGAACCGTCGATCCCGGTCCGCCAGTCCGACAACTGGTACGAGGATTACCGGTGGTTCCACACCAGCGACGGCTTCCTCGTCATCGGCGGGCGCGACGCCGACGACAACGAGGACCTCGTCGCCAAGTACCTCGACCGCGGGGACCGCTTTTTCCACGCCCAGGCCCACGGCGGTCCCGCGACGATCCTCAAGGCCACCGGTCCCTCCGAATCCTACGACGGCGACGTGGAGATCCCCGGGTCGAGCAAGCGCGAGGCGGCACAGTTCGCCGTCTCGTACTCGTCGGTCTGGAAGGACGGCAAGTTCGCCGGCGACGTGTACGAAGTGGATTCGGACCAGGTGTCCAAGACGCCCGAGAGCGGCGAGTTCCTGGAGAAGGGCGGGTTCGCCATCCGCGGCGACCGCACCTACTACGAGAGCACGGAGGTCGGCGTCACCATCGGGATCACCTGCGAACCGGAGACGCGGGTCATCGGCGGCCCGCCCGCGGCCATCGAGCCGAAGGCCGAGACGACCGTCGAGGTCGAACCGGGCCAGTACGCGCAGAACGACATCGCGATGCGGCTCTACCGGGAGTTCAAGGGCCGGTTCGCCGACGACTCGTTCGTCCGGAAGGTAGCCAGCGCCGACCGCATCCAGGAGTTCCTCCCGCCGGGCGGCAGCCGGATGGTCGACGACTGACGCGCCGGGGCCGGCAGTTCCCGGCGAAACCGTCTTGATCGTCGGGCGGTAACACTCGACATGGACTCGGCGCTCGTGCGGCTGCTCGCGGTCGCCGTTCTCGCCGTCCTGCCGGCGCTGTGTTTCGTCGGGCTCTTTCGGCTCATCGACCGGATAGCCCACGACGAACTCGTCGCCCGCGTCGAACGGGGGGAGTTCGAGACGGAGTCGTCCCCGAACAGGCCCGCATCGACGACGCTCGACCCCGCGAACGCCGTCGCGGCCGCCCGCGAGCGCGAGATGGTGACCTGTCCGTCCTGCAGCGCCGAGAACCGCGAGGGCGTCGACTACTGCCGGCAGTGCCTGTCCGAGCTTCAGTGAGAAGCGGTCCGGAGCGCTACTCGTCGGGTTCGACGCCGACGGCGTCGTAGCCGGCTTCGCGGAGCGCCGCGACCAGTCCGTCCTGGTCCACGTCGGCCTCGTAGTAGAACACCACGTCGAAGGTGCCCTCGCGGAGCAACTGCTGGCACTCCCAGACGAACTCGTCGCCCTCCAGCGTCAGGCCCTGGTGCTGGTTGACGCCGAACTCGGCGTCGTCGTTGCCGGAGTAGACGTACGTGTCGGTCGGCTCGATCCCGGAGTACTCGGCGATGTAGTTGCCGATCTCCAGAGTATCTTCGTGGAGCGTCGGCTCCTGATCGCCCGACAGGTCGGTGTGGACGATGACGCCGACGAGTTCGATCTCGCCGGGTTCGAGCAGTGCCTGGGCGCGCTGGTAGAGGTCCGTGTCGACGGCGTCTGCGTCGCTCATTGCTCGCACCTGCGAGGCGCTGGCTCTTGTGTCCCACGGTATCGACCCGGAGAACCCCGGCGAGCGCCGCCGCTCGCCGAAGATATTCGGACAGCGAGCGGGCAGCCCCGGCCGGACGCTACTCGTCGCGGACGGCGGCGCCGCTCGCCGGTGAGACGGACGTGCCGCGAATGCGGCAGGATCCGCAGTTACAGGCGTTCGAGGTTCGTCGCGCGCGGGCCCTTGTCGGCCTGCTCGATGTCGAACTCCACTTCCTGTCCCTCTTCCAGGTCCGGACCGCCGACGTCCTCCATGTGGAAGAAGACGTCCTCGTCGGCGTCATCGGTGTCGATGAAGCCGTAGCCGCCCGTGTCGTTGAAGAAGTCGACCTTGCCTGTCGCCATCGTTAGAGACGCTCCAGGTTGGTCGCTCGGGGACCCTTGTCCGCTTGCTCGATATCGAACTCGACTTCCTGACCCTCTTCCAGGTCGGGGCCGCCGACGTCTTCCATGTGGAAGAAGACGTCTTCGTCCGCGTCGTCGGTGTCGATGAAGCCGTAGCCGCCAGTGTCGTTGAAGAAGTCGACCTTACCTTTCGCCATGATTACAGGCGCTCCAGGTTCTCGGCGCGCGGGCCTTTGTCTGCCTGAACGATGTCGAACTCGACTTCCTGCCCCTCCTCGAGGTCAGGACCGCCGACGTCCTCCATGTGGAAGAAGACGTCCTCTTCCGCATCGTCAGTGTCGATGAAACCGTAACCGCCAGTGTCGTTGAAGAAGTCAACCGTACCGGTCGCCATTGCAACTAGCCAGAGGTGACGCCCCTATTAAAACCTGGCGGGTCGGAGTGTGGTGTAGTACCACACATCACTCGAGCCGGCGTCGACCGCGGTCACTCCGGGGCGGTGTCGAGCGCGTCTGCGAGCCGCTCGACGGGGTGGGGAGGCGATTCGCCGCCCTCGCGGTCGGCGAGTTGCGAGCGGCAGGATGCGCCGGGTGCGACGACCGTCTCCCCGTCGCTGTCGTCGACCTGGTCGTAGAGGATCGACCCGATCGCCTTGCTCATCGAGTAGTGTTCGGCCTCGTAGCCGAACGACCCGGCCATGCCGCAACAGCCCGAGTCGAGCGCGTCGACCTCGTAGCCGGCCCGGCGGAGGGCGCCGACGGCGTGGTGGTCCTTCTTGGTGGCCTTCTGGTGGCAGTGACCGTGATAGGTGAGCGACTCCCCCGGTGCGTCGAAGTCGATCCCCTCGTCGAGGCGGAAGCGGTCGAGGTACTCGCAGACCCCGTAGGCGTTGGCGGCGACCGTCTCGGCGGCCGCGCCGGCGAGCAGGTCCAGGTAGTCGTGCTGGAACATCACCGCGTCGGAGGGTTCGACGACGACCAGGTCCCAGTCGTCGGCGACCCGCGGTGCGAGTTCATCGACGTTGCGCTCGGCGCGCTCGCGGGCGGTGTCGAGGAAGCCCTTCGAGTGGGCCGCGCGGCCGCTGGCGGCCACGTCGTCGGGCACGTCCACGTGGACGCCCGCCGCTTCGAGGACGCGGACCGCCGCCTTCCCCGCCTCGGGGTGGCTGTAGTTGGTGTAGGTGTCGGGGAAGACCAGCGCCTTCCGCTCGGCCTCGTGCTCGGGGACGCCCGCCTCGCGGCCGGCGAACCAGTCGACGAACGACTCCCGCTCGAAGGTCGGGAGCGTCCGCTCGCGCGCGATGCCGAGCAGGCGTTCGGTGACGACGCCGCTCCCGGGGAGTTTCTGCAGCCAGTTCGAGACGGGTGCGGTCGCGCTCCCCAGCGCGCTCAGCCGGTCGACGTTGGCAAAGACGCGCTCGCGCAGGCTCGTCCCGTGTTCCTCGTGGTGGGCGTGTTCGACCTCCGCCTTCAGTTTCGCCATGTCGACCTCGCTCGGGCAGTCCCGCGCGCAGCCCTTGCAGCCGATACACAGGTCCATCACCTCGCTCACGAACTCGTCGTCCGTGGGGTCGTCGGGGAGGTCGCCGCTCATCGCCCCGCGGAGCATGTTCGCCCGCCCGCGGGTGGCGGTGACCTCCTCGTCGGCCGCGCGGTAGGTCGGGCACATCACGCCGCCGGTGGTGTCCTGGCCGCCGCGACAGCCGCCGCAGCCGTGACAGAGCTCGACCATGCCCTGCATCCCGTTGTCGTTGTCCCAGTTCAGTTCCGGCTCGAACCCCGCGTCGAAGGCGTAGTCGGGGTCGAACCGGAGGTTCTCGGTCATGTCGACCGTACGGGCGCGGGCGGGCGCCTCGCCCGCCTCCACGTCGGCCGCGTCGACGCCGACGACCTGGCCCGGGTTGAGCAGCCAGTCCGGGTCGAAGGTGGCCTTGATATCGCGGAACAGCTCCCAGACATCCTCGCCGTAGAGCTTCCGGTTCCACTGGGAGCGGGCGCGGCCGTCGCCGTGTTCGCCCGAGACCGAGCCGTCGTACTCGACGACCAGGTCGGTCACCGCGTCGGCGATGGACTCCATCGCCGCGACGCCGTCGACGGTCTTCGTGTTTATCAGCGGCCGGATGTGGAGACAGCCCGGCCCCGCGTGGGCGTAGAAGCTCGCGTAGGTGTCGTGGTCCTCCAGGACCGCCTGGAAGTCGGCGACGAAGCCCGCGAGGTTCTCCGGCGGGACGGCGGTGTCCTCGATGAAACTGCCGTGTTTCGCGTCGGTCGTCCGCGAGAGCAGGATGGGGAGGCCGCTCTTGCGGAGCTTCCAGAAGCGCGCTCGCTCGGCCTCCTCGTGGGCCTCGCGGGCCGCGAACGCCCGTATCGGCGCGTCGGTCAGGTCGGCTGCGCCCTCGGCGGGGTCGGCCTCGGTCGTCGCCGCGTCGACGACGTGCGCGCCCTGGGCGGCGCCGACCCGGTCGGCGATCAGGTCCGCGACTCGCTGGCGCCCCTCCTCGTCGTCCTCGGCGTAGAACTCCACGAGCAGGACCGAACCGGTCCCCTCGGGGAGCACCGAGTCGACCAAGTCCCCGAACTCCTCGGTCTCGGCGGCCAGGTCCAGCAACACGTCGTCCAGCACCTCGACCGCGGCGGGGTCGTGTTCGAGGATCGGCTGCACGTCCTCCAGCGCGTCGAGCAGGGATTCGTAGGTGAGCAGCGCCAGCCCCTTCGTCTCCGGCACCGGCTCCAGCGAGACGGTCGCCTCGGTGACGATGGCGAGCGTCCCCTCGCTGCCCGCGAGCAGGCGGGCGACGTTGACGGTGGCCGGTTCGCCGTCGGCCGTCTCGCCCGCCGCAGCGCCGTCGGTGTCGCCGCCGGCTTCGGCGTCCAGCGCCTCGCGGGCCTCCGCGACGAACGCGTCGAGGTTGTACCCGGAGACGTTGCGCTTGAGTTCCGGGAACGCCGCCTCGACGGCGTCGATCTCCTCGTCGACGACCCGGGCGAGTTCGGCGTAGATCCGTGCCTCCAGGTCCCCCTTAGGGTCCGCCCGCTCGCGGAGTTCGTCGAGCGTCACCTCGCCGAAGCGTGTGACCGTGCCGTCCGCGAGGACGACCTCGCACTCCTCGACGTAGGCGTCGGTCTTGCCGTACTGCAGCGAGTGGGCGCCCGTGGAGTTGTTGCCGATGGCGCCGCCCAGCGCGGACTTGTCACCCCACGCGGGGTCGGGTGCGAACTTCAGGTCGTGGGCGGCGAGTTCGGCGTTCAGTTCACCGAGGATGGCGCCCGGTTCGGCGCGGGCCAGCCGCTCGTCGGGGTCGACCGAGAGGACGGCGTCCATGTGTCTCGTGAAGTCGAGGACGACGGCCTCGTTGACGGTCTGTCCGGCGAGAGAGGTGCCGCCGCCCCGCGGGAGCACCGGGATCGACCGCTCGGCGCAGTAGGAGACGACGGCGGCCACGTCGGCGGTCGACTCCGGGTAGACGACGCCGACGGGCGTCACCTCGTAGATGCTCGCGTCCGTCGCGTACAGCTCCCGGGAGTAGTCGTCGAACCGCACCTCGCCCGCGACCCGCTCGTCCAGGTCGGCGACCAGTCCCGGCCGCGCCACCGCGTCGGCCGCGTAGTCGTACTCCGCCCGCGGGTCGCCGGCGGGGTCACCCTCCGGTCGGTCGCTCGTTCCCATGCCCGACGAGTACGCGTGTCGGCGGATTAAACCCCGGCCATCGCTGGCGAAACGTGACTCACCCGAGGAATGTTCCCGACGGGATGGGCGGTGGATCCGCCGGCCCGTCACGATGTCGAAAACGGCTACTCGGGGCCGAGTAGCCTGTCCGATGACAGCACCACGGTGGTGGACCAGTGGTGATGGTGGCTGGCAGTGGCTGGCAGTGGCTGGTTCGCGGGCGATGCTCCTTGTTCGGTCCGGGCGTCACCCCGGTGGCTCGAACGTGCCCGGCCGGACGCTCTCGCGTTCGACCGTTGCACTTTCACATCTGTCGTTTCTATGCATAAACTTTGCCCACAAGGTGGGTAATAGGACCTAATATCGATTATTCGTCCGGTAATTATCGTTACGATTGATCGGCAGTCGTTCGATCGGCGGACTACGGAGTCCGTGAGGTCACGCGGCGAGCCACTGGCTTCGGCCGGGCTCCGGAGACGGTGATACCGGACCGCGGTGGCAGTCAGAACTCCTGCCACTCGGTCGGCTGGCCGGCGAGGCCGAGGACGCGGGCCTCGCGGCGACCCTCTTCCTCGCGGATCTCGATCATGCCGTCGAAGGCCTGCTTGATGACCTGCAGGGTCTGGTCGTCGTGCGCCGACGAGTCGATGGTAAAGAGGCCGAGGTAGCCGGCGGAGTCGAACCGCGAAGAGAGGACGTGGCAGAACTTGAAGACGGTCTTGCGGTCCGTGTAGGTGAGCATCGTCGACAGCGACGTGAGCGCGAAGCGGCCGCTCTCGGCGCCGTTGTTGTGGAGGTACTCCAGGCACTCGGTGATCCCGATGCCGATGCCGGTCAGGTCGCCGGGCGAGGAGACGTGGTAGACGTAGCTGCCGGCGGCGGTGGCCTCGCCGCGGCGGCTGCCGTCGCCGCGGCAGTCGACGACGCTGACGGTCGACTCGTCGGCGCCGGGCGCCCGCTCGAGGAAGTCCTCGAGGACGTTCTCGGCGCGGTCGCCGGTCGTCACGACCAGCGAGCCCTGGCCCCGCTCGGCGCCGTCGGCCAGTACTGACATCGCCAGGTCCTCCTTGCCGCTCATCGCGGGGCCGGAGACGAGGATGTTCGACCCCGGGCGGACCGCCTCCAGCGCCTCGAAGTCGAGCACGTCGGTCAGGTCGTACATCGTCTCGGAATCACTACTCCTCGACATCGCCGAGACCCCGCAGTGTCGCGATGAAGTCCTCGTCGTTGTCGATGCCACCCAGGGTGTCGGACAGCTCCGACTCCAGCTCCTCGACCCGTTCGCGCAGTTCGAGGTACTCCTCGTTGTCTGCGAGTTCGGCGCTGCTCTTGGTCGCCTCGAGCGTCGCCTGTTTTTCGACCAGCGAGTAGTACTCCTGTAGCAGGTCGTCGTAGGTCGACCGGTCCAGCAGGTTCTCGACGGTCTCGTGGAGCTGCTGGCTCCGGATCGGCTTGCAGAGGTACGCGTCGAAGCCCATCTCGAGGATGTCGAAGTCCGGTTCGACCGCCGTCACCATGGCCACCCGACAGTCCAGCCCCCGCTCGCGGATCCGCTCCAGGACCTCGTCGCCCGAAAGCCCCGGCATCATCCGGTCGAGGAGGACCACATCGACCTCGTCGTCGAGTTCGGCCAGTCCCTCGTCGCCGCTCCCGGCCATCCTGACGTCGTAGTCGTCGGCGAGCCAGAGATTGTACGTCTCGGCGACGTCGGGCTCGTCCTCGACGATGAGCACGACTGGCGTTTCCGATCCTGTCATTCTGCTCTCTACGGCGTCGTTGTCGTTCATCACACATAGCCCTGTGGGTCCGGCTCGCGCGCCTGATAGCTTCAGTCGGCCGGTTTTCCGCCGTCTCGGCGACCGACCGGCAGCGGGCTCACTGCGGCCCCGCGCCGGTCGCGAACCGACACGCTCACCGCCCCGGCGGGAGTACCGGCGGCCGTGATCGAAAACGTCGCCCGGGGCCAGCAGGTCTTCACCAGCAACGCCTTCCTCGTCACCGGCGAGCGCACCGCTCTCGTCGACGCCGGCAACGAGTTCGACGCCGTCGCCGAGGTGCGCGACCGCGACGCCGCCCTCGACGCTGTCGTCCTCACCCACACCCACCCCGACCACGTCGGGAATACCGACGCTCTCGCCGAGGCCTTCGACTGCGACGTGTGGGGGTTCGACCCCGACCACGAACTGGTCGACCACGCCGTCGCCGACGGCGACACCGTCCGGCTGGGCGACCACAGCTACGAGGCGCTGCACACTCCCGGCCACAAGGACGACCACATCTGCCTCTACGCCGACGACCCGGAAGTCCTGTTCGCCGGCGACCTCGTGTTCGCCAACGGCAGTTTCGGCCGCACAGACCTCCCCGAGGGCGACCGCGAGGTCCTGATCGACAGCATCGAGTACCTCCGCGACACCGTCTCGCCGGAGCTCTCCGAGATGCACACCGGCCACGGCCCCAGCGTCACCGACGACCCCTACGACCACATCGAGACCGCGCTCCGCGCCGCGAGGTTCTGAGACGGGAAGTCCTCGACACGTTCGCGGTCAGCAGCCGCAGTCCAGATACGTGTGGTTGCGGTGCGGTCGGCGCGCGCTGGAGCGCGCGTTCATGCGCGCGACCGCAGCCGCGCGAGGGATGAGCGACGACAGGAGCGAATCGGCTGGGGAGGTTCGTGGCTGTCTGCGGTGCTGTGCGGGGCGCGGTGCGGTGTTGTGCGGTCCCTGGCGGATTGAAAGGCGAGGCGCGCTCGCGTTCAGTTCAGTCGCCTGAGCGGGCCACAATCCGCGCGGGCGGTGCCGAAAGCGCGGATATCCCGCTTGGTTCGAGAGAGCGAAGCTCTCTCGTCACTGAGCGAATCGAAGATTCGCGAGGTCTGCGAGAGCTGTGCTCTCGCCCGATCCCGAAAATCTTCGATTTTCGGAGACAGCGACCGCGAGCGCGCCGAGGGCTTTCATCGCCTGTTGTCGACTGCGATGCTGACTCCAGCTAGCGAGCGCGCCGAGGGCTTTCAGCGCCTGCTGTCAGTTGTAGTCGCGGTCACTCGGGCCCATCCGGGCCGACTACCCGAGACACCACGTCACGAACTACTGGAATCGGTACCCAGTCCTACAATCGGGCGGCACACTCCAGCAGCGCCCGTCGGCCGTCCGAGACGAGCGGCGTGCCGTGGCCCATCGCGGCGACCTCGAACGGCGGGACGCGCTCGCTCAACTCGCGGATGCTCTCGGTCAGCGCCCGCATGTCGTAGGAGTCGAGCCAGAACGGCGGGGTGAGCCGGCCGTCGTCCTCCCAGAGGAGGTCCCCCAGGAAGGCGGCCCCGGAGTCGTGGACGAAGACGGTGTGGCCGGGGTTGTGCCCCGGGGTGTGGTAGGCGGTGAACCGGCCGATCTGCTCGCCGTCCTCGACGGCGCGGATATCCATGTGGTCCGGCAGCGGGTAGAGCCGCCGCGCGACCCGGTGAAAGAGGCCCTTGTGGTGGAGCAGTTTCGGGTCGCTCTCGCCGCTGCCGAGCGCGAGGTCGTCGGCGCCGATGTAGACGGGGCCGTCGAACGCGCCGTCGAGCGCCCGCAGGCCGCCGGTGTGGTCGATGTCGTAGTGGGTGAGGAACACGCGGTCGATGTCGCCGACCTCGTAGCCGATCTCGCTCAGCTCCGAGCCGAGCGAGGGCCGATTCCAGGGCAGGCCGGGGTCGACGAGGGTGACCGTCCCGTCGTCGACGAGGTAGCCGTTGGTCGCGAACGGCGGCACCAGCCCGATGTCGAGCAGCCAGACCCCGTCCGCGAGTTCAGTCGGCATCTCTGTCTGTGGTAGTCGAGCGAGCGGGAAAACGGTACTGGCCGCGCCCGGTTTCGGGACCCGTCGCGGGGTCGCGGACCGAGAGTCAAATCCGGGTTTGGGCCTACACAAGACATTCATGTCGCATCGACGACTCTCCGATATGAGACGCAGGACTGTCCTCGCCCTCGGGCTCGTCGCCCTCCTCGCGGGACTGAGCGGGTGCTCGGCGGCGGGGTCGATCTCGCTCACCCCCGTCGACGACCGCGCGCTCGCCGAGGAGGCGAGCCGTCCCGTCCCCGCCGACGCGCCGCCGGACGCCGACGAGAGCGTGGTGCGACGAGCGATCGAGAACGGGACCGCCACGGCGGTCGGTGACTACCCGCCGGTCGAGGAGCAACTGCCCTTCCGTCACGACGGGCGGTTCTACGCCGTCGACTACGCCGAGAACGGGACCGCGCCGGGGTACGACGTCGGGATCCGGATCGACTTCAACGCCTCGTCGGTCGACGGGACGGTCGTCGACTACGACGAGTTGCCGGCCGTCGACAGGGAGACCCTGGAGTTCGTGCTCACCCAGGAGCCGCCCGACGAGGAGCGCCTCGAGCCGGGGTACGACTTCGGCGTCGGTGCCATCTACACCGAGAGCGACGCCGAGTCGTCGGTGCTGGCCCCGACACAGGAGTACGACGCGGTCAGATACGAGGGGGAGGTCTACCCGATCGACGTACAGACCGAACGGGAGACGCTGACCGTCTACCGCTACGAGGCCGAACTGGTCGCCGAGAGCTACGAGGCCTACGCCGAGTCGCTCCGGGCCCGTCACGAGTTCGAGCTCTCGGACCTGTCCGACGCCGAGCGGACGGTCGTCGAGGACGCGCTGAACGGCACCAACTACATCGAGGACAGCGACAACGAGGCGTTCGACTCGCTGGTCGACCGGTTCCGCGCACACGAACCCGTCGAGGAGACCGACTACGGCGGCTCCTACGTCGTGCGCTACGACGGCCGGCTCTACTGGGCCGAAGTCGACTACGGGAGCTACGTGACCGACGATGGTGGTCCGACCCGACCTGAGGAGACGCCGCCGCCGGAACCGTGACCGGCGACGCACTCGCGCGATCCTCCGGGGAAAACGGCTGAGTGCTCGCCGTGCGCTCGCTCCGGCCGTTCACAGCCGCTTGCTGACGTACGGACCGTCCTGGCGGTAGCCGAGCTTCTCGCGGTAGTACTGCCGGACGCCGATGCCCGAGAGGACGGCCAGCTTGCCGTAGCCCGCGTCGGCGGCCAGCCGCTCGGCCTCGCGGAGGAGTCGCCTGCCGTACCCCTGATGCTGGTGACTCCCGTCGCCGTCGCCCGCCGACTTGCCGACGCCGACCTCGCTCCCGTAGACGTGGAGTTCGCGGACCACGGCGGCGCCCTGCAGCTCGCGGCGCACGGGGTCGTTCGGGAACCGCAGCCGGCAGAACCCGACGAGGACCCCCTTCTCGCGGTCCTCGAAGCTGATGAAGTGCTCGCGGCCGCCCGCGACCTCGTAGACATCGGTGTCGAGGGTGACCTCCTCGGGCTCCTCGTCGTGGTGGCCGACCTCCCGACAGCGGATGCAGTCGCAGGTCCAGCCGTGTTTCTCCATCCGCTGGCGGGCGAGCTGCCGCAGATTCGATTTCCAGACGCCGCCCTCGATGAAGTCCGCGGGGATGTCCCGCTGGACGCGCTGGAGGCGCGTGTACTCGGGGATCATCGACTTGATCTCCGCGACGAGTTCGGCGGCCTCGTCGTTGTCCAGCGGCTCGAACTCGTCTTTCCGCCACCAGTCGTAGGTGACCGTCCCCTCGACGACGAGGGTGGGGTAGATCTTCAGGAAGTCCGGCCGCCAGTCGGTGTTCTCGAAGATGCGCCGGAAATCTTCGAGGCACATCTCCTTGCTCATCCCGGGCTGGCCGGGCATCATGTGGAAGCCGACCTTGAACCCCGAGTCCCGGAGCCGGCGGTTGGCGTCGATGGAGGCCTGGACGCCGTGGCCACGGTGCATCTCGCGGTTGATCCGCTCGAAGGTGGTCTGGACGCCGACCTCGACCTTCGTCGCCCCGAGGTCGAGCATCCGGTCGATCTGCTCGGGGTCGCACCAGTCGGGCTTGGTCTCGAAGGTGGTCGCCACGTTGCGCACGTCGGCGGTCTCGTTCTCGGCGATCACGTCTTCGAGGTAACTGAACTCGTACTCCTCGGGTGCCTGCGCGAAGCTCTCGTCCTCGGCGGGCTCCGGGTTCCCGCTCGGGTCGTACTCGTTCATCGCCTCGAGCGCGCGCTTGACGAACCACTCCTGGTAGTCGTGGCTCCGGGCGGTCATCGTCCCGCCCATCAGGATCAACTCTACTTTGTCGACGGGGTGGCCGATCTGCCGGAGCTGTTCGAGCCGCAGGCGCACCTGCCCGTAGGGGTCGTAGTCGTTCTGGACCCCGCGGGCGGCCGCGGGCTCGTGACCGGTGTACGATTGTGCCGACGAGAACTCCGAATCCGGACCGCCGGGACAGTAGAGGCACTTCCCGTGCGGGCACCGATGGGGTGAGGTCATGATCGCCACCGGCGAGACGCCCGAGGCGGTCCGGACGGGCTTGCGCTGGAGGACCTCCTCCAGTTCCTCGCGGCGGTCGTCGGGGCCGAAGTCGATGAGGTCGGAGTTGCGAGGTACCTTCGGCGAGGAGTACTTCCCGCAGACCTCCTTTTTCGCCTGCTCGACATCGTCCTTCTCGATCTCGCCCGCGAGGATCCGGTCGACGAGCTCCCGGCAGGCCTGCAGGAAGGCCTCGGGCTCGTCGGGCTCGGACTCGCTCGCGTCCGGCGTCTCGGTGCTCATCGCGTTGTCATGGATCGTCGCCTGGCGCGAATAAGCGTGTCGCTCGCCCGAGAGCGGGCCGGCGACCCGTGCGGTCGCCGCACACATCGACGGTACTTTCTTGCCCGGTGAGTCCTCTGGTCCGACCATGACCGCCACAGCCGACGCGAGCGAGTCGGACGAAGGGCCGAGCAGACCGAAGTTCCGCGGCTGCGTCTTCTGTTACTCGGCCGAGTGGGCCTACTACGGCGCGAAGAAGGGGATCCGCGCGGTCCGCGACTGACTCGCGGCCGCTCTCCGGACGCCGACGACGCGGCCGAACCCGTTCGGCCCAGCGGCCTTTCGGTGCGGCGTCGACGTTCTAGCCATGCCAGCGACGGACTTCGACGCCGAACGGGAGTACGACGACGACCAGTTCTCCGCGCAGGGAGTCTTCAAGAGCGACCACCTGAAGGCGGTCTGTGGCTACTTCGAGCCCGGGCAGTTCATCCCGGTCCACGCGCCCGACAGCGACGTGGTCGTCCACGTCCGCGAGGGGACGGGCGTCGTCCGCGAGGGCGACACCGACCACGAGGTCGCGCCCGGCGACGTGGTGGCCGTCCCCGCCGGCGTCGACCGCGGCGTGAGAGCAGACGATGACAGTCGACTGGAAGCGTTGCTCGTGACCGCGCCGCCGCCGACCGACGCCGAGCACGAGCCCGTCCGCGAGGGGCTGCGCCGCGGCGTGTTCGACCCGCACGGCGGCGACGACTGAGCTGAACTATCGCGAGGCCGGCCGTCCGCCTTACCCGCGTGGACCGGGCTCCAGTCGGGACCGCGAGCGGTCAGCCGTCCCCGCCGTCATCTGATGTCGACGCCGTCCCGACCGAACAGGCCATCGACGTGGTGAACGTCCCGTACTCGACCGGTTCCGACTCGGGGACCCGGACGGTCGTCCGCGAGTCGTTGCAGTCGACGTAGTTCGCCGCGATGTCGAACCCGTACCACGTCCCGCCCTTCACGTGGACGGCCACCTCGTAGTCGACGCGCTCGGTCAGCTCGAACAGCAGGTACGCGCCGGGTTCCAGCTGTGGCGTCGGCGAGACGGCGATGTCGGCCGCCGGCGCCGACACCTCGACGGTTACCGGCCGCACCGGGCCGTCCCGCCAGACGACGAGTTCGTGCGCCTGCGCGCCGCTGGGCGGCCCGTCGCCGAGGCGGTACGTCTCGTCCGGCGACTCCGCCTCGGGGTCAGACTGTGGGACGCGCTGCTCGGCCGGTTCGACGGTTCGCGTCCGCGCATCGGTCGCGGGCGTCGGATCTGATTCCATTCCGTCATCCGGCGATCCGTCGGCGTCTCGACCGGCCAGGCCGAGACAGCCCGCCGATCCGAACGCCAGGGCGGCCACGAAGGCGCGTCGTCGCATGTTCGGCTCGTCGTCCCCCACAAAAAAACGGCTTCCGTACGTTCAAACGCCCCTTTTCGCCACTAACCCGGTCGTGTTGCTGTTCGCTTCTCAGATGGAAGCGCCATCCGAAGGCGGTTAGTGAACTGATTCGGAATTTCGAGCGTCGTTCATCACCGAGATCCCTGATCCGGGCGGTGACCGTGCGTCCGCATCGACTTCCTCGCCGGTACGGAGATGGCGAACGAGCAAGGCAGAGTTAGAAATCCTCACTCGGTCGTTCCATCGTTCGAGTTCTGATCCACGCGCGGGTGCCTGATGTTGTGGACGGTGACTATCGCCATCCCAAGCAGAGCTAAGAGTATCCATCCAGTCGTCGTGCCGTACTGGACCTCAAAGTCGTACGTCGTGATGATGGCGGTGGTGAGGACCAACGCGATACCGAATAGTTCGAATCCCGTGAATACAATCTTCATACGTTATTTGGGGCGCTATGTCAGTTAGTGTTTTGTGATAGTTATGGGAGAAGGCTCAAGCCACTACTGATCAGGTCATCAGCGACTTCCTCAGCGCTTGCAGCCGCATCGCCTAATGCATCGGCCACCTCATCTCCGGTACTGACTGTATAGTCGTATATGTCTTCACCGTACTCTTCGGCAGTCTGCTGCATATCGTCTGCTAACTGTTCGATATCATCTGAAATTGCCTCCTCACAATCAACCATCATTATTGCGGCCTGAGTAGTGTTCGCAACCACTTCCGACTCGGGGATGTAGATGTATATCTTCGGGTCCCCACATGGAACATTGCTCTCAATAGCGTCTTGAGCGGCACAAGCGACGATCGGACCAGCACAGACACTGAGGATGGCCAAGGATCCGCCGGGTCCTGCCCCGTACCCTAATATACTCACCGTGGCACAACCGACCGCCGCTGCGCCGTCCTCGATATCGTCGGAGCTGTCGACCTGTTCTTCAACCCAATCCTTGAAGTCATGGACCTCGTCACAGAGTTCACTTGCCCTGACTGTGTGAACACGCTCGTATCCATCGAGTTCCGGCGGCATGCTCACGCACCTCCTCCAACGACAGGGATCTTGTGCTGGGTGAGTGTCTCGTCAGCTCCGGAGTTGTCTCCCACTTTACAATCAGATTCGTGGATCATCACCGAGTTCCCCTCGTGGTGGCAGACACTGCGAACGACGAGGGTGCCGTTCTGTTTCTTCGCGTATAAGACTGCATTATGTTCTTTGTTGTCTGCTTCGCCAGTGTAGTCACAGACCGTCTTGAATACCTCGTACTCCTCATCGGACGCCTCCAGTATTACTCTCGCAGAAATAACTTTTTCACCGAGACCAGGCCAGAAGTCCCTATCTTGCAACTCCTGGCGAACCGTTTTGAACGCGCTCGAAGACATCACTTCGCCACGGAGTTCTCCCGCCTCTTTCTCCGAGAGTCGTTCCGTCTCGTAGCTGTCGTCGTCCCGAGCGGCTACGCTTCCAGAGGCTTGCGAGAGGCCTACGCCCAGCACCGCGCTACTACCGACCGCCTGTAGGACCTGTCGCCGGCTCGACTCGGAATGATCAGTGTCGCTGTCCGTCGATCGGCTGCTTGTCTCTTCGTTGCTCATTGCGAGCCAACTACTACTGTTGAGGGATTGCCATTAGTAATAATGATATCTAAAAAAAAAAACTATTTCACATAACGTTTGTTCTTATGAATATATTGACTATCGATCGAGTGGTGAATTACCGGTAAATAGCTTCATCCAGACACCCCGACGAGCGCCGAATCGACACGAAGACGAGTCTGTAAATTCCGGGTTGGCAGTTCAATAGCGGCCGAATACAGAGTGTGAACGAAGCGAAAATCTCTTCGAGATCGACGACAGCGGTGGCCGACCCGGAGTTAGTGCGGAACTTTCTACTCCGCCCAGTACTCCGCTTCGGCACCCAGATCGACGGTCTTCGAGATGTAGCGGTCGTCGTAGTTGCCGGGCGCACCTCCAGCAAAGAGCATTGCCGCGTCGCGATCGACGAGAACGGACAGGTCCGGCTCGTTCATCGTCGAGATCACCAGAAACCGCGCCGTCTCGCTGCCCCGCGCTTCGACCTCGTGGGCGTGGTCCGGCCCGCTCGGCAGCGCCGCGTAGTCGCCCGGTTCGAGGACGTGTTCACTCACCTCGCCGTCGTCCCCGTCCGCGCCGCGCTCCAGATACAGCGTCAGTTCGCCGCCGAGCACGTAGACCGCTTCCTCGTTGCCGGCGTGGTAGTGGCGCGGCCACGTCCGCTTGCCCGGTTCGAGCTCGTAGAGGCTCGTTCCCAACTCCTCACCGCCGGCCGCGACGCCGAGTCGCTTCCGGCGAAACCGGCGGCCGCCGTGGTCGTACTCGTCCCAGTCGAGGTCGGATTCGGAGACGACGGGCGTACCGTCGCGCTCGTCGTCTCCGGTCGCCTGGCCGTCGCTCATGCGTGAGCGAACGGCGAGGTGGGGCAAAAAGGTCAGTCGTCAGGCGACTTCGTCGGCGACGACGTCGATGACGGTGTCGAGCACCGCCGAGCGCTCGCCGGCGATGTATTCGAGTTTGCCGTCGCGGGCGGACGTGGCGGTGAGGCCGGCGTTGGGCACCCACTCGCGGGCGCGGTCGGCAACGTCGCGCACGTCGATGGGGTGGTCGCTGCGGATGTGGAGTTCGTCGTCGGAGACGCCGATGACCGCGGCCACGTCGTCGCGGTGGCGGCGGTGCAGCTCGTCCAGCAGCAGCGTCGTCGGCGGGAACTCGTAGCGGTGGGTGAAGGCGTCGGTATCGAGCACCGCGATGTCGGTCCCCTCGACGGTCTGGGTGTCGAGGTTGGCCTCCGCGGTCTCGATCTCCGCGTCGAGTTTCTCGCGGAACTGCTCGCTGACGTGGCCGGCGAGCCCGCCGGGGCCGTCGCCCTCGCCAAAGAGGAGGTCCGTGATGAGTTCGCGCTTGTCCTCGTAGGACTGGTAGTACGCCTCCAGCGCGACGGCCTCGCGGACCTCGCGGACGGCCGCCTCGTCGTAGCCCGCCGCGTCCGCGGCCTCGGTGTAGGCCTCGGGGGTGTCCTCCCAGTAGCTCACTGCCGGGAGGTGCTGCAGGTCCTCGCGCACGCCGTCGTTGACGTGGGCGGCGACGTTGGCGGCCAGCGTCGCGGCCGTCGTCTGCGGCGCGTCGGTTCCCTCGGGGGCGACGGCGGCGTCGACGGCCGCCTCGACCTCGGGGTCGACCGCCACGTCGTCGACCAGCGCGCGGCCGGCGCCGTAGAGGTCGAGCAACTCGAAGCCGTCGAGCGACTCGCTGGTGGCGCCGGCGGCGACGAAGACGAACAGCGGGAGCTTCTCGTCGTGGCGCTCGCGCGCTTCGAGCATCCGCGTCGCGTCCTTCGTCGCGTCGTCCATGTCGTAGACGCCCTCCTCCAGCGGCCGGCGGTCGAAGTAGTGGTAGACCGCGTCGTGCTGGTCGTGCTGGTCGCGGACGAGCGGGAGCGTCGCCCGCTCCAGGGCGACGCCGCCCACGTAGCCGTCGGCGGTCGCCGCGTGGCGGACCACGACGGGCCGCTCCTCGAGGACCGCGCGTCGGACCGCGGTCGCGACCTCGCGCACGTCCTCGCTCAGCGCCTCGACCGTCTCGTCGGCGGCGATGGGGTCGACCGCGTCGGGCTCGGCCTGCGCGGTGAGCGCGTCGGCCAGCCGGTCGGCGACCGTCTCGCGCTCCTCGCCCTCGAGTTGCACCAGCGCCTCGGTCTCGACCTGGAGCTCGCCGCGCCGCTCGCGGACCTCGCCGTCCAGGCGGACCACGTCGTCGGTGTCGATCTCGGGGTAGGCGCGGACGCCCGCCTCCTTGAACGCGGCGCACTCCACGCTGTCTGTCTCGTCGCGGACCTCGAAGACCGTCGGCCCGCTCGTCTGGCGCGCGCTCTCGACGACGCCCTCCAGTCGAACGGTCTCGCCGACCCGGTCGTCGAGCGTCTCGACGGCGACGTGCGCCGGCTCCGCGTCCGCGTCCGATTCAGCGTCCGGCTCTTCCTCGGTGACAGCAGTCGCGCTGCCCCCGCTGGCGGCCGCGGCGCCGCCGTCGCCAGAGCCGGCCCCGGCGTCGCTGTCGGTCGCCGTCGCCGGGGTCTCTGTCGCGGCCGCGTCGGCGGTCGTCGCCGCATCGGCGGTCGCCGTTTCGTCGGCCGCGTCGTCGTGCTCGTCGCCGGGGGTCGTCGTCTCCGACTCCGAGTCGTCGCCGCGGGTCGTCACGTCGGTGTCGTCGGACCCGCCTCCGTCGCCGTCGGTGTCGGACGCGTCGGCAGCCGAACCGTCGTCGGCTGCCGCGTCCTCATTTCCCGACTCGTCCTCTTTGAGATACGGTGCGCCCTGCTCGGGGTCGTCGACGAGGGTGCCGCGGAACTCGTTTTCGGCCTGGCGGATCGACCAGCCCAGGTCCACGTTCCCGTTGTCACGCACCTGCTTGACCTGCACGAAGACGGTGTCGCCGGACTCCCAGTCGAGGCTCTCGAGCCGCTGGTCGAGCTCGCTGCGGTGGAGCAGTCCGGTGACGCTGTCGCCGATGTCGACGAACACGCCGAACTCGGCGTAGCCGTCGACGGTCCCGCGGTAGTAGCGGTCGACCGTCAGCTGGTCGGGCTGGTTCCCGCGGAACTCGAAGACGACGTCTTCCTCGTGGAGGTCGCAGATGCGACCGTCGACAGACTTCCCGCAGATGATACACGAACCCATTGGCAGGTAGAAATGCCCCGGGCCTAAAACGGTTGTCGAAACGCGTCCGTCGCCCGCCCGCTCCACCCGACGCCCGCTCGAGGCCCGATACTCGCAGTGTCAGGCGCGAACGCCGGTGGATCTCCTCTCGACACTCACTCGAAGACCGGACTGTCGTCCTCGAGCGCCTCGATCCCGCGGGCGACCTCCGCGGCCGCCTCCGGGAACAGCGCGACCTCGACCTCGTTGCCGTCCTCGTCCGCGAAGGCGAGCTTGACGCGCTTGTCGCCGAACTCCCGCACCTCGACGCCCTCCACGTCGTACAGTTTCGCCGTCGCCGACGAGTTCGACGGGCCGACGTGCTTGACCGCGCCGTCCTTGAGTTCGAACGCGAACTCCTCGAAGTCCAGCGTGAGCATACCGGCGATCCGACCGGCGTGCGCTTAAACGGCCGTGGTCGTCGCGGGCGCGGCACCGCGTGCGGTCACCGACCGGATCCCGAGCGCGTCGGCCGGGCACGGAGCCGTCACCCGAGGACCCCGAGCGCGTCGGCCCACGTCAGGCCGGTCAGTTCCGACAGCGCGGCGAACCCGCGGAAGCCGTAGCCGAAGACGAGCGCCGCCGGGACGGCCGTCAGCGCAGCGGCCTTCGGCAGTGAAACGCTGTGTACGTCGCTCACGCCGACGGCGAGCAGGACGCTCGCGTACGCGGTCGCGGCCACGCGGACGCCCGGGTAGGGGAGGCCGGCGAACACGCACGGGGCCGCGGCGTAGGCGATGACCTGGACCGTCTCGCTGACGCCAGCGCGGTCCGGCGCCGCCGCGATGAGGATCAGCGTCTGGAGCGCGGCGGTCAGGTGCAGTGCCGCCGGCGCGACGAGCACGACCGCCAGCGCCAGGAAGAGCACCGTCGAGAGGGTTGGCCGTCCACTCAGGACCGGGTAGGCGGCTGCCCCCGTCGCGACGCGGGTCAGCTCCTCGACGAGGACGACCGCGCCGGCGAACACCAGCCCCGGCGCCTGGTCGCCCGGCGCCACGCCCGACCGGAAGAGCCGACGGGGTCTAATCAGCACCTCCGCCCACGCACGTGCGAGCGCGACCGCCCCCCTGTCGCGCCCGCCCGTCGGGTTCTCGACCCACTGTGTCACACCCGTGCGTAGGGAGTGGGCCGCAATCACGCTTGCCCATCTGTTCCGGGCGGCGGCTCCCCGCGCTGTCGTCTCCACACGTTCGGTAGGGACAGTAGCTGCCCCCGTGAGGGGTTGCGGTGCGGTCTGCCTGCGCTGTCGTCTCGGAATCGCAAGCGATTCCGAGGGCCGTCAGAGCTTGCTCTGACGTTGGCGCGCGTTCATACGCGCGACGTAGCCGCCCGATGTCTGCGGGCGACGCCCGGGTCGCCCGCATGGCCCGAGGGACCTGCGGTCCCTCGCTGACTGCGAGAGCTGTGCGCTCGCTCGACCTCGGACATCTTCGATTGCCGGCGATAGCGACCGCGAGCGAGGGCTTTCACCGCCTGCTGTCCCCTGCGGTAGACACAGCAGCTACCGAGCGCGCCGAAGACGTTCAGCGCGCACCGACCCCCGCGGTCGCTCTCGACCAACTGCCTTCCGCGCCGCGAGAGTCGTCGACCGGGCAACGGGCGCGGTCGGTCAGAGGTAGGCGGCGTCCCAGCGGGTGGGTTTGCGGGCGTTGCCGCAGTTGTCGCACTCGATGCGGCCCATCGCGTCCATCGCGTTGGCGAGGCGGTTGCAGTTGCTGCAGAAGTAGCCGTAGTGGTCGGCGCCGGCCTCGTCGCAGTAGACGGTGTAGAACTTCGCGGCGGAACCGTCGTCCCAGTCGGTCTCGTCGACGTAGACGGTCTCGCCGTCGGCGCTCTTGATGGGCTGGAGGCCGTCGTCGCCGGACTCGGCCCAGACGTTCTCGACGTGGTGGTCGCCGGCGATCTCCAGGTCGGCCTCGTCGACCCGCTCGAAGCCCTGGGCCTCGTAGAAGCCGTTGCCGTCGACGTTGTCGGCGAGCACGCGGCCGATCATGCGGTCGGCGCCGTCCGCCTCCAGCCGCTCGCGGGTGGCCTCGAACAGCGTCGACCCGACCCCCTCGCCCCGGTAGGCCGGGTCGACGTGGAGCCACAGCAGCGTCGCGTCCTCGCCCGACAGCTCGCTCTCGGCGAAGCCGACGACCTGCCCCTCCCGCTCGGCGACGAGCAGGTAGCGGTCGTCGTCGGTCGTCGTCTCGTCCAGCGCCGCCTCGTCGTACCACTCGGCGACTGCGCCAGTGATCGCCTCGGGACTCAGCGAGTACGACGCCTGTAGCGAGCGCCGCGCCACGTCCCGGATCGCCGGTCGGTCCCCCCGCTCCGCGGTTCGTACGTTCATACGTCACATGTTGCCACGCACCACGATAAAACCACGCCACGCCGCGGATCGGATTCCGACCCGCGAACCGATCGTCCCGGACGGTGGACACGCGTCGAGATCGCGACCCGTGTTCGGGAACGCGATCGGGGTCGGGGACCGACGGGTCCGGCAGGCGGTCTACCGACGGGTCCGCCGCCCGGTCCACCGGGACACGGATCCGAGCGAGGCCGGGAGACGATGAGTGGATCCGTTCGCAGTAGTGCGGTTTCGGATGGTCGGTGAACGCCTGTCGGGGGCGTTCGGCGGTGTCGAATCCGGCGGGCCACGGGTGTCGTAACGCCTAAGAGTCGAACGCGCCTTTCTATTCGTAAGATGACTGACGCACGTATCTACCGGAGGTGGTTCCGTGGGCGTCGAAATTAGGGAGTCGCCCGTCTCCGCCGAGGAGTTCGCGGAGATGCAGGACTTCGTCCACGACTACCTGGCCGCCAGCGTCGAGAGCGAGGACGACGGCGGCCGCATGCGGTGGTACCCGTGGCACTCCGCGGAGTACCGGTTCAACCACATCCTCAACGTGGTCGAACTCGCCGAGGAGATCGCGGAGGCCGAAGGTGCCAACGTGGACGTGACCCGCGTGGCGGCGCTGTTCCACGACATCGCGAAGCTGGAGGTCGACCAGGACCTCCACGCCGAAGAGGGGGCCCGCATCGCCCGCGAGTACCTCACCAGCCACGGCGACTACCCCGCCTCGTTCGTCGACGAGGTCTGCGCCGCCGTCCGCGACCACTCCTACCAGGGCGAGTTGACCGACCTGCCGCTGGAGACGCAGTGTCTCATCGAAGCCGACCTGCTCGACAAGGTCGGCGCCAACGGCACCGCCCTCATGCTGTTGCGGATGGGCTACGAGTCCCGCACGCACGTCGACGCCGCCGAGATGGTCGGGCGCGTGCTCGAACGCGGCACCGACGCCCGCGAGCGGATCCGGAGCGACACCGCCGAGAGCATCTGCCACCGCCGGCTCAAGCGCGTCAAGTGGTTCAAGGAGTGGCTCGAGGCCGAGGTCGCCGACGTCGAACCCGAGGACCTCCCGGGTCACCCCCACGGCGGGGAGTGACCGGCGCCGCGAACCAGCCCGCGACGCCGACCGACCCGCGACGCGGCCGTCCGGGCGCCGATGAGCGTCCGGAGGCGGCGAGGGAGTCGAACCGTGGCCGTCTCACAGGCCGACCAGCGTCCGCGCCGCCGTCCAGCAGAAGGCGACGCCGAAGCCCGCGAGCACCAGCGCCGAGGCGACCGCGGCGGCGGGCGCGAACGCGTCGACCCGGCGGCCGACGCCCACCAGCGTCGCCGGGAACCCGGTGATCCAGACGACGATGCCCCCGAACAGCCCGGCCAGCAGCGCCGGGCTCCCCGTCCGGACGACGAGTGTGCCCGCCAGGTCCGGGCCGACGACCGGCAGATAGGAGAGCACGTCGACTGTGCCCGGTTCGAGCAGGCCGACGCCGACGGTCAGCCAGAACAGTATCTGGTAGGGGTTGGTCAGCGCGAGCACGAACGCCTTCGTGAACCCCCGGGCGTCGGCGTCGTCGCTGTCGGGACCGGGCTCCCCCGAGAGGAAGTCCGCGCGGGCGTCGGCCACCGCGCCGGCGGCGAAGTACAGCATCAGCAGGCCGCCGACGCCGACCATCACCGCCCGGAGAGTCCGGGCGCCCTCCAGGAAGGCGACGACGCCCGCCAGCGAGAGGACGAAGAAGACGAAGTCGGCGGTCATCGCGCCCAGCCCGGCGGTGAAGCCGGCCAGCCACCCGCGGAGGACGCTCTCCTCGGCGATGACGGCGTTCATCGGCCCCGGCGGCGCCGCCAGTGCGAGGCCGAAGACGACGCCCACGGCGAACGTGCCCGCGGCGGTCGCGAGGCTCATCGCCCGTCGATACCGGCCGAACCGCGAAAAAGCCGTCGCGTTCGCGCTGTCGTCGGCTCGCGGGGCGACTACTGATACATGCCCATCGGCTGGGCCTTCGAGCTCTCCTCCTGGGCCTCCTGCATCCGTTTGGCGAGGTTCTCGCGGGCCTGGCTGATCTCCTCGGCCTGTTCGACGAGGTGTTCGGTGTCCACGTCGACGCCCGCGATGGGGCCGACGCCGTCGAGGAGGAGGACCCGCGCGGCCTCGGGGTCCGGGAAGTTCCGGTTGGCCTCGACGACGAGTCCGAGCGCGTCCAGGTCGCCCCGGTTGGCCTCGTACAGCAGCGCGCCGGTGGGGCCGCTGATGACCCCGCTCTCGGCGGGCGGCGAGATGTCGTGCTCCTCGAGCAGGTCGGTCGCGTCGCCACTGGCGACGCCGTAGAGGCCCGGAACGCCCTCCTTCTCGGCGGGGAGGCCCGAGACGTACAGCGCCGTCGCGTCGCGCTCGGCGAGCCAGCCGGTCAGGCAGGCCGCGAAGTCGTCGGCGACGTTCGGCGAGACGGGCACGTCGCTCTGGAGCGCAAGCAGGTCGCGCTGTTCGTCGGCGTAGACCCGGACCGGCGGGTCGTAGGTCGGGTCGTCCTCGCCGAAGACGGCGACCTCCGGCAACCCCTCGCAGTGCAGCGAGGCGTAGTGAGTCATGTCGAGCGCGTCGACCAGATGGTCCGCGGCGATCTTGCCGACGAGGCCGACGCCGGGCAGCCCCTCGACCAGCGTCGGCGCGTCCAGTTCGATGTCCGCGCGGCGTACCTGAACCTCTGCCATACCGGCTACCCCGGCGGCCAGCGGCTTAAAACCGACCGGGGACGGCCGAGTGACTGCGACGCGGCGGTCGGTCGACCGCGGGGACGAGGGCGGTCGGCGCCGTCCCGGCCCGGAGCCGAGAGGGTTAACACGGGCGGCGGACAACGGGGAGTCGATGGACGTACTGGAGCGCTACGAGCCGCTCGTCGACGATTTCGACGCCTTCCGGGCGGCCTGCGAGCGCCCGCTCCCGTCGGTCGTCCGCGTCAACACGCTGAAGACGACCGTCGAGCGGGCCAGCGACGCCCTCGCGGAGGTCGACATCGCCCACGAACCCGTCGGGTGGCACGACGGCCTGTTCGCCCTCCCCGACGACCAGCCCGGGACCAACTGGCCGTACGTGCTCGGCTGGATCCACGGCCAGGAGGAGGTCTCGGCCGTCCCCGCCGAGGTGCTCGATCCGGAGCCCGGCGAGCGCGTGTGGGACGCCTGCGCCGCGCCCGGCAGCAAGACCACGCAACTCGCCGCGCTGATGGACGACCGTGGCCTGCTGGTCGCCACCGACAACAACCTCGGCCGGATCTCCGCGCTGCGGTCGAACGCCGAACGCGCCGGCGTCACGAACGTCGCCGTCACCCACGAAGACGCCCGTAACCACTCGCTGAAGCCCTTCCGCGCCTCGGATTCCGACGAGGGCGAGGAGGGCGCGCCCTACGACCGCGCGCTGGTCGACGTGCCGTGTTCCTGCGAGGGGACCATCCGCAAGAACCCCGACGCGCTCGACGACTGGGAACTCGACCACGTCGAGGGCATCTCGGGCGTCCAGAAGGGCGTGCTCCGCCGGGCGGTCCAGACGACTCGCGAAGGCGGCACCGTCGTCTACTCCACCTGCACGTTCGCCCCCGAGGAGAACGAGGCCGTCCTCGACCACGCCCTGGCCGAGGAGTCGTGTGAGCTCGTCGAGTTCGACCTGCCCCTCGAATCGACCCCCGGCGTCACCGAGTGGCAGGGCGAGCAGTTCGACGAGTCGGTCCGGAAGGCCAGACGCATCTATCCCCACCACAACGACACCGGCGGCTTCTTCTGCGCGAAACTGGAGGTGACCGCCGAATGAGCGACGAGGACGGCCGGTCGGACGACGAGCGGGACGGCGACGCGCACGCCGAGAACGACGGGACGCAGTTCGACCGCCTGCCCGCGACCGCCGACGAGCGGGTCGTCGAGGGGCGGCCGACCCGCGAGGAGGTTCTGGAGTGGTGGGACCAGCGGTTCGGGGTCCCGCCGGAGACGTTCGACGGCCACACCTTCTGGGAGCGCGGCTCCGGCAAGGTCTGGGCGTTCGCCGACGACGTGGCCTCGCCCGCCGCGATCGAGGGGCTCGGGCTCGCATTCCTGCGGACGCGCCGCGAGCACTGGAAGCCGACCCTGGAGGCGGTCCAGCGGTTCGGCGGTGAGGCGGACGACTGCGTGATTCACCTCTCGCGCGAGGAGGCCGCGGCGTTCGTCGCCGGCGAGGACCAGGAACTCGACTGGGACGGCGACTGGGGCTACCTGATCGTCGCGACCGACGTTGCGGGGGAGCCTGAGCCCGTCGGCGTCGGCCTCTACGTCCACGGCGAACTCCGCTCGCAGGTTCCGAAGGGCCGTCGTCGGGAGCTTTGAGACGAGTGGACGTGATTTCGGATGTCTGGGTGTTGGTAGTCCCCGGATCGTTCGCTGAGTCGCTCCCGCACTCGATGGTGAGCGCTGAAAGCCCTCGGCCCGCTCGCTAGCAGGAGACGCTACCGCAGGGGACAGCAGGCCATGAAAGCCCTCGGCCCGCTCGCGGTCGCTGAGCGACATACCCTCGCTACGCTCGGGTAGGGGTCGCTCAGGCGACTATCGGCGCGAGCGCGCCTCGCCCTTTCAGTCCACCAGGGACTGCACGACACCGCAACCGCCCCGCACAGCACCGCAGACAGCCACAGACCTCCCCAGCCGATTGCGCTGTCTGCGGGCGACCCGAGCGTCGCCCGCATGGCCCGAGGGACCTCCGGTCCCTCGCTGCTCGCAAGCTGCGCTGCTCATCCCTCGCGCGGCTCCGGTCGCGCGCATGAAAGCGCGCTCCAGCGCGCGCCGACCGCATCGCAACTGCACTCACTCGGCGCGCTCGCGCACAGTCCCGCCGCCCAGGCCCTCCCACTCGACGCGGTAGCCCAGCGCCGACAGCGCGGCGCTGGCGTCGTCGACCCCGTACTCGTCGAGGACCGCTTCGGCGTCGCTCAGGGCCATCCCCGCCTCGATCCGGTCGCCGAGTTCGTCCAGCACCGCGGGCCTGACGAGCGTCCGCCCGACGCGCTCGTGGTCGGGGAAGGCCTTGTCCTCGACGGCGTCCTCGCTGACGCCGTGGTCGGCGGCCAGCGACTCGATGGTCACCACGTCCGCGTCGGGCCGGAGTTCGTCGGGGAGCGCGGCGGCGTGCTCGGCGACGAGGTCCTCCTCGTAGCGCCGGAGCGCGTCGCGCACGTCCTTGACGCGGACCGTCCCCGAGTAGGGGATCGCGCGGTGGTCGCGGGCCTCGATGTCCTCGCCGGCACCCAGGTCCTCGTCGACAGCCACCAGAAGCTCTACGTCGTCGATAGCCGCCAGCTGCGAGAGCTTCTTCTCGACGTACTCGGGCGTCCAGAACCCCATGATCTCGAAGAAGACGCGGAAGTCGGCGTGGCGGTAGTCGAACGCGAAGTCGGGGATGGCGACGCTCGCGCCGGCTTCGAGCGGTTCGGGCTCGCGGACGAGGTCCCAGTCCAGATCCAGCGACTCGAAGCGGGTCGCGAAGTCGGCCTCGACCCCGCTGTCGTAGCTCACCTCGGTCACGGGCTCGACACCGGGGACGGACACGTCCGCGTCCGTCAGGGTCATCTCCCGCTCGGTCCCGCGGTCGTCGATGGTCGCCTCCAGGTGCCACTCGTCGGCTTTCGCGACGGTGCGCAGCAGGCGTGCGAAGCGGGTGCCGTAGCGGCGGGTCGCCCGGAAGAGGGCGTCCGGCCCGGTGACGACCACTTCGCGGCCGGCGTCGGTCTTCCGGACCTCGTACATCAGCCGGAGGCGCTTGACCGCCGAGACGAGCGCCTTCGGGTCGGACGAGCGCACGCGGACCTCCGTCGCGTCGAACAGCGCGGTCTGGGCCAGCGAGAGGTTGTACTGGGCGACCAGTTCCCCGGGGTCCCAGCGCGGGTCGACCTCGACGAGGACCTGTCGGTCGTCCAGGTCGGCGTACAGCGAGTCGGCCACGTCGTCGGGGTCGGCGTCGAGGCGGTCGGCGGCCTGCTCCAGCGCCCGCTCGCGCTCGTCGGCGGTGACGACCCCTACGGACTCGCTGGCGGCGAAGGCGGCCTCGCGAGCGCGGCGGGGTTCGACGGCCGCGCGGACCTCGAAGCGGGCCTCCCGCTCCAGGAGCTTGGCGAACCCGCGGACGAGCTTGAAGTCGTCAGCCTCGCGTTCGAGGTCGGTCAGCGCGTCGTCGAGTTCCGAGCGGGCGCGGTCGACGTGGCCCTGGTAGACGCCGAGGACGCGGGCCGCGAGGTCCCGCCGGTCGTCGCCGGCGAACTGCGGGTGGAAGCCGCCGCCGGCCCGCGAGACGCGCAGCAGGTCCTTCGTCAGCACACCCGCGACTCGGCCGGCGACCGATATAAGCGCGGCGGGCCGTCGCGGCCGCGGGCCGCAGGGGTCCGGACCCCACCGTCCGGACGGGAAGATTCTTACCGGACCGCACCCGGGTGGGTCGTATGCAACGACGGACGGTCCTGCGCGGGCTGGCCGCCCTCGCGACGGGGGCGGGCGCGGGCTGTACGGCCAACCGGGAGGTGCCGGCGACGGCTCCCGAACCGCCGGAGGGGGTCGCCACGCCCGAGGACGACGGGTTCGGCGACGGGTCGGGCGGCGACGGAAACGGGGACGGCGACGCGGAACCGACCCCGGAGCGCCAGCGGTTCGTCGTCCCGGCGCGGGCGTTCCGGTCCGACGAGGACGGCGACCTGCTGGTCGAACTGACCGTCCGGAACCGCGGCGAAGTCGCCCACGAGGCGGTGCTGACAGTTCGAGTCGAGGCCGGCGACAGGACGTTCACGCCGTCCCGCCACGTCGCCCTCGAACCAGGGGCCACCGGCCAGTTCGCCTTCCACTTCCCGGTCGCCGAGGGGCAGTTGACGGGCTTCTCCGTCTCGTTCGAGCCCGGACCGCCCGAGACGCCGATCCCCGAGGGGACGGTGACGCCGTATCCCGGCGACGCGACGCCGACGGACAGCCAAACACCGTTCGCAACCGAAACCGGGTCGGCCGCTTCCTCGACCGGCTCCGAGCCCACGGCGACCGGGACGCCGACGGGGACGGACGCCCCCGGCACGAATAGTGAGTCGTCCG
The DNA here is from genome assembly GCF_051414055.1 of Halosimplex halobium. NCBI lineage: Archaea > Methanobacteriati > Methanobacteriota > Halobacteria > Halobacteriales > Haloarculaceae > Halosimplex > Halosimplex halobium. The sequence goes on along the minus strand of NZ_JBLKNX010000025.1, from coordinate 5,382 downwards.
GTTCGTCGACCGATTCGAGCGAATAGGGGTTCACAGGCGGTCAGTCAGCCGATCCAGCACGGTCCAGAGGACTCGCGGGGGCGTGTCCGCCTGGAACGACACGGACTCGTACTCGTAGGAGTCTTCGGGCGACGCGCGCTCCTGATAGTGTAGTTTCCCCTCGACGTGGGGGTTCGGTTCGCGGTGCCAGCCGCAGTCGAACCCGGTATCCTCGCTGTAGTGAAACGCGTACTCCGGTTCGTCGGGTTCCGGCCACCACGTGACGCGGAGCGTCGCCTCGTTAGCGTCGACGCCGAGTATCGCCGTGTCGAGCGTCGCGCGGAGTTCGCGGTATCTCCGGTCGGGGGTGCCGGTGGCCCGCGCTACTGCCGGGTGGCGTTCGAGCTCCCGTCGCAGTTCCCGGAGGATGCGATGCCGTTTCCGTCCGAGGTCGTCCGGGTTCCCGCCGTCGGGAACGACCGTCGTATCCCCACGAGAGAGCGAGTCCGACGGGCTCGTCATACCGTCGCCGTGCGCGTGTCGCTGTACTCGTCGTACCGCGAGAGCGCGTCTTCGACCAGGGAGAGGCGATACGCCGAGAGTTCCCAGTCGCTCGCGACACGGCGCCGGTCCAGCGCCTCGTCGGCGGACGTGCCCTCGGCTGCCGCCGTGGCCCGGAGTTCGTCCGGCGAGGCCACGTCGTACTCGTCCCGCCACGACTCGATGTCGGCCTTGATGTCCGCGGCGAGTTCGGCGAGTCCGTCGCGGTCGTGTTCGGCGACGAGTTCGCGCAGGTCGCGGGTGCGGACGTACACCGGGTCCGGATAGTACGTGACGGCACTGCCAGCGGTGTCCGTCGCGAGGACGTGGAGGTCTTCGAGGCGTTCCAGGTGTCGACGGGCGGTGTTCTCGGCGACGAGCGCCTCGTCCGCGATCCACGACGCCGAGCGGGGTTCCGACAGCGAGAGCGCGACCGAGTGAACGCGGTCGAACGCGCTCGTGTGTTCCTTCCAGTCGGCGTCGCCGGATACGTCGGCGGAGCCGTTCGCGTCGTCGCGCTCGGTCGGGACCATACTGGGCACTCGGCCCTGGCGACACATAATTGTATCCCTGGCTCAGATTATTGACCTGATGCGAGGTGCGGCCGGCCGTTTACCGCCGCCGTCGTGCGACCCGCTCTTCTGCCGTCTCCTCGGTGACGATCTCGTAGAGCAGCGCCCGCTCGCCCTCCGCTTTCGGGCGGAGGATCCGGCCGAGCCGCTGGGTGAACTCCCGCTCGCTACCGCTGCCCGAGAGGACGACCGCGACGTTTGCGTCGGGCACGTCGACCCCCTCGTCGAGAACGTTCGCCGTCACGACCCTGGAGTACTCACCCGATCGGAACCGCTCCAGAATCTCGCCGCGCTCGTCCGCGCCCGTCTCGTGGGTGATCGCGGGGATCAGGAACCGCTCGGAGAGGCGATACACGAGGTCGGTGTGGGCGGTGAAGACGATGACCCGGTCCTCGCGGTGTCGGTCGAGCAGCGATTCGAGCCGCTCGACCTTCGCGTCGGCGTTCATCATCACCTCGCGGGCGCGTTGCTTCGCGAGCAGCGCCTCGCGGGCGCGAGGATCGTTCCCCGAGCGCTTGACGAGTTCCTGGTAGTCGCTGCCGCTTCGCATCTGGATACCCGAGGAGGCGAGGTAGTCGGTGAACGTCTCCTGATGGCGCTCGTAGACCTCGCGTTCCTCGGGGGTCAACTCGACCTCCAGACGCTTGATGTCGTAGTCGGCGAGGTGGTCGCCGGCGAGTTCGTCGACGGCGACGCGGTGGACGAGCGGGCCGACCAGCTCCTCGACGACCTCGTGGGCGCCGTCCGGGCGCTCGAAGGTAGCCGTGAGGCCCATGCGGGCGGGCGCGGCGAGCAGGCGGGCGATGTCGCGGTAGCCCTCGCCGCCGAGGTGGTGGACCTCGTCGAAGACGACGAGGCCGAACCGGTCGCCGAGTTCGTCCGCCCGGAGGTACGCCGAGTCGTAGGTGGAGACGGTCAGATCGGCGAGTCGTTGCTCGCCGCCGCCCAGTTGCCCCACCTCGCAGTCGAACTCCCGTTCGAGCTCGCGGCGCCACTGTTCGAGCAGGTCGATGGTGGGGACGACGACGAGCGTCGGCGTCTCGACGGTTTCCATCGCGGCGATGCCGATGACGGTCTTGCCGCTGCCGGTCGGGAGTTCGAGCACGCCACGCCGGTCGGCGGCCGCCCAGTCGTCGAGGGCGTCGTGCTGGTACCCGCGGAGTTCGTAGGTCGAGGTCAGGTCGAGGTCCGGGAGGTCGAAGACGCGGTCGTCGTATTCGACGCCGCGCTCGTCCAGCGCGGCGAGGAGGTCGACGTAGCGGCCCGCGGGCGCCCGGCGGGTCTTCGAGCGGTCGTCGCGCTCGACGAACGCCAGGTCCGCGAGCGCGTCGCTGCCGGTGATCCGGACGGTGCCTTCCTCGTAGACGAGCCGGACGGTCACTGCCGAGAGGTACCCCTTCCCGGGAGTTAAGCGGTGCGGGCCGCGACCGGCCGGGTCGCGGCCCGTCGGACCGCAGTCGGCCGGGTCGCGGTCGGTCGGGCTGCGGTCGGGCGACCGTCGGTCGGCGGATCTCCGGTGGCCGGTCCCGCGACGGCGCGGTCGCGACCCCCGTCGTCGGTCGGATTCTCAACCCTTTTGTCGCCGCGGCGACTGCCTTCGGGTATGAGCGAGCAGGACGCGTCCGACCCCGCCGGGGCCGCAGCCGAGGAGCCAGACGCAGGCGACGGGGCCGTCGAACCCGACGAGGTCATCGACGCCGACGAGGAGGGCGACGCGACCGGCTCCGGGACGGCGGTCGACGGCGAGGTCGAAGCCGACGAGGAGCTGGTCGACCGGGTCGCCGAGTCCGACCCCGAGTCGATCGCCCGCGAACTGGCGGCGCTACGGACCCGGGTCGACGGCCTGGAGGAGCAGCTCGACGCGCGCGAGGAGGAGGTCGACGAGCTGACCGAGAAGCTCAAGCGCAAGCAGGCGGAGTTCCAGAACTACAAGAAGCGCATGGAGAAGCGCCGCGAGGAGGAGAAACAGCGCGCCACCGAGGACCTGGTCACTCGCTTGCTCGACGTGCGCGACAACCTCCAGCGCGCGCTCGAACAGGACGAGGACGCGGACATCCGCGGGGGCGTCGAGTCGACGCTGCGGTCGTTCGACGACGTGCTGGACCAGGAGAACGTCGAGGTCGTCGAACCCGACCCCGGCGAGGAGGTCGACCCCCACCGCCACGAGGTGCTGGTCCGCGTCGACTCCGACCAGCCGGAGGGCGCCATCGCGGAGGTCCACCGCCCCGGCTACGAGATGGCCGGCAAGGTGATCCGCGAGGCGCAGGTCACCGTCAGCGACGGGTCCGGCGAGTAGCGACTACCCGCGCGGCGACCCCTCACCTGTCTCTCGGCTGATTTTTCGGCGGTCTTTGGCTGGGATTGCGGTTGGATTTATAGGCAACGGTCGACCGCGGCGGTGCGGCCACAGATCGGCCGTCTGCGGGCGTCTGGATGGGGTCGCCGTCGGTCGCGTCTAGCAACTTTTAACCGGCACAATCGGGTATAGACGCGTAAGATGGCGAGCAACAAGATTCTCGGAATCGACCTCGGGACCACGAACAGCGCGTTCGCGGTCATGGAGGGGGGCGACCCCGAGATCATCGTCAACCAGGAGGGCGAGCGGACGACACCCTCGGTCGTCGCGTTCGACGACGGCGAGCGTCTCGTCGGCAAGCCCGCGAAGAACCAGGCGGTCAAGAACCCCGACCAGACGATCCAGTCCATCAAGCGCCACATGGGCGAGGACGACTACTCGGTGGAGCTGGACGGGGAGGAGTACACGCCCGAGCAGGTCTCGGCGATGATCCTCCAGAAGATCAAGCGGGACGCCGAGGAGTACCTCGGCGACGAGGTGGAGAAGGCCGTGATCACGGTCCCCGCCTACTTCAACGACCGCCAGCGCCAGGCCACCAAGGACGCCGGCGAGATCGCCGGCTTCGAGGTCGAGCGCATCGTCAACGAGCCGACCGCGGCCGCGATGGCCTACGGGCTCGACGACGAGTCCGACCAGACGGTCCTCGTCTACGACCTCGGCGGGGGGACCTTCGACGTCTCCATCCTCGATCTCGGCGGCGGCGTCTACGAGGTCGTCGCTACCAACGGTGACAACGATCTGGGCGGCGACGACTGGGACCACGCGATCATCGACTACCTCGCTGAGGAGTTCGAGGACGAGCACGGCATCGACCTGCGCGAGGACCGCCAGGCGCTCCAGCGGCTCACCGAGGCCGCCGAGGAGGCCAAGATCGAGCTCTCCAACCGCAAGGAGACCCGCATCGACCTGCCGTTCATCACCACCACGGACGACGGGCCCCTCGACCTGGAGGAGAAGCTGACGCGGGCGAAGTTCGAGTCGCTCACCGAGGACCTCATCGAGCGGACCGTCGGCCCGACGGAGCAGGCCCTCGAGGACGCGGGCTACGACGAGGGCGACATCGACGAGGTCATCCTCGTCGGCGGCTCCACGCGGATGCCGCAGGTCCAGGAGCGCGTCGAGGAGCTGACCGGCCAGGAGCCCAAGAAGAACGTCAACCCCGACGAGGCCGTCGCGCTGGGCGCGGCCATCCAGGGCGGCGTCCTCTCCGGCGACGTGGACGACATCGTCCTGCTCGACGTGACCCCGCTCTCGCTGGGCGTCGAGGTCAAGGGCGGCCTCTTCGAGCGGCTCATCGAGAAGAACACGACCATCCCCACCGAGGAGTCGAAGATCTTCACCACCGCGGCGGACAACCAGACGCAGGTCCAGATCCGCGTCTTCCAGGGCGAACGCGAGATCGCCGAGGAGAACGAACTGCTCGGCGAGTTCGCGCTGACCGGCATCCCGCCGGCCCCCGCGGGCACGCCGCAGATCGAGGTGTCGTTCAACATCGACGAGAACGGCATCGTCAACGTCTCCGCCGAGGACAAGGGCTCCGGTAACGAGGAGAACATCACCATCGAGGGCGGCGCCGGCCTCTCCGACGAGCAGATCGAGCAGATGCAGCAGGAGGCCGAGGAGCACGCCGAGGAGGACGAGCAGCGCCGCGAGCGCATCGAGGCCCGCAACGAGGCCGAGAGCACCATCCAGCGCGCCGAGACCCTGCTGGAGGAGAACGAGGACGAGGTCGACGACGAGCTCCGCGAGGAGATCGAGGCCGAGATCGACGAGGTCCAGGCAGTGCTCGAGGACGAGGACGCGGACACCGAGGACTACAAGGAGGCCACCGAGAGCCTCGCCGAGGCGCTCCAGGAGATCGGCAAGCAGATGTACCAGGAGCAGGCCGCCGAGGGTGCGGCCGGCGCGGGCGCCGCGGGCGGCGCGGCCGGCGCC
>NZ_JBLKNX010000024.1:0-73440 GCF_051414055.1 Halosimplex halobium | reverse complement strand
CGCCGTATCTCAGAGCTTTCGAACTCCGCCGTGAACTCTACAGAAAACCAGGCGACCAAGCGCTCAAACACGCTCTCGACGCCGCGCTCTGAAAATCAACAACGTGCTTCACAAGAGCGTTCGTTTATAGCATCGAAGAGCTACTGACGATAGAAGAATACGATCAAGAGTCATGAACCGGAGTATTGGACTGGCATTCGTAGTCTGCCTCGCGATCTTGAGCGGGTGTCCGTCGAGCGACGGCGGCCAAATAGTATTTGTGGGGGAAAGTAACTCGACCGAGTCTGGATTCGAGCTAACTGGAGCAGTAACCAACTCCGAAGTTGCTGAGCCCACTCACCGAAACGTCACCCTCTATTTACTCACTGCAAACGGGTCCACGATCGCATCTGAACACCTCAGGACGCTACGAGAGGATACTAGATTGAACGTCACCATCCGGACAGACGAAGTCCCGACCTACGTGATAATCAACTCACCCAATTTCTGGACACACGAACGTATCAGCGTCAGCTATTACGAAGTCGAAGACGGTGGTTCGGTTCTCAACCAGGAGATGATCGGCTCGAAAGACGAGTTTCCCGTCACAGTTCCACCGAACTCGTCCAGATAATAGTCACTGACGACACCGACGGCGAGCCGTTCTCAGAGCGGATCACCGGCGGGAACTGGCAGATCCACAGCAACCCCACGAAGGTCGACACGGACGGCGACGGGCTGACCGACGACACCGAGACCGAAGGCTGGACCGTCCCGACGATCAACCGCAGCGGCAGCGCCTACCGCTACGCGACGCACGATGCCAACGGGTCGGTCCACGTCGACTCGAACCCACGCAAGAAGGACTCCGACGGCGACGTGATCCCCGACGACGCCGAGAAGTTCCAGGCCCACACCGACCCCAGCGGCGACGTGCGCTACGCCATCGCCGGGACGCTGGCGACGCGTCCGATCCAGCGGGCCGACACCCGCGACTCTGACCAGGACGGCTTCCCCGACCGCCAGGAGTTCCAGGGTATTCCCACATCCGTCGACGGGAACTTCACGCGGATTACGACCGATCCGCTGAGTCCCGACACCGACGGCGACCAGTTGCACGAGTCGGTGGAGTTCCGGTCGATGACGACGGTCGGTCGGGACGTCGGTGCCACGAGCGTCCAACGTGATCAGTTCCCCATCATTAGCGACCCGACCGAGATAGATTCCGACGACGACCAGCTGAGCGACCTGGAGGAACGGACGATAGGCACCGACCCGATGTCTGATGACACGGACGGAGACGGGCTCACGGATGCATACGACGAGCGACCGACGATCGACGACACCCCACCGACTGTAAAGTTCATTCTGACGACGCGACGTGAAGGTCGTCTCAAAATCGTCGACGATTCCAAGGTCACCGAAGATACGATTGAAGCCAATCCGTACTACGAAGGACTTGGTTGGCGTCCATCTCGTTCGACTGTTGCGTGGGCCCAACAGGGCGACCAAGAACGCCCCGAGTACCCGGACTACTACGGCTATGATTTCGAACCCATTAGTGGTGGGTTCCTTGGATTTGCCGATCAGTATCCGGACCGACACTGGGTGAACGTCACCGATCAGAATGGAACGTCGGCTAGATACCTGATTAACCATCGTAAGGCCGGGCCGAGTCGTGTCTCAAAGACCGCTTACAGCCTCGGGAGACAACTTATCTCGCTGCCCGATCTACAATCGAAGCCAATTTCGTCAACTGCTGGAGTTCTCCTCATCTCGACCGGCTACATCCTCGAAAACAGGCTCGTCGTCGACATCTCGCGACCGGGAGCAGACGAGAGTGGTGAGTTTTCCGTCCCGCTCTCTGAAGTTGTCAGACGGTACAACGGCACGGAGTTCGGCAACCTCGTGCTCCCGCGGGGTGAGTACTCCGAGTCGAACGCCATCGAGACCGGCCGCGGCTGGGAGTTCATCGACGCGACCGACGACGACGTGACGCTGGACGATATCGGCCGGGCGCTCGAACCGGACAACGCCATCGGCGTCACCCTGCCCGAATCCGACGACTCGGGAGTGAAGCCGAACGTCGGTATCGGGATCACTGGTCCCGTCGACGACCCCGAACTCGTCTTCGTGGTCGTCGTCGGCGATACGATCCTGCGAGCGACCGCGCAGGATCTGGAGGGGATCGACAGTCGGGACGAACTCGACGCGGCACGGGAGTTCCTCCACGACGACGCCTCCGAGACGACCAAGCGGGTGATGACCGATGGGGGTCTAGAGGACGATGACTACGCAAGCGCACTGGTCGAAGCCGAGAGCGACCCCTCGGTCAGTGAGAGCGACGTGGAGGCGGCTCGCCGGACGATCGAGGCGCTCAATCAGGAAGAGACGGCCTGGGATGTCGTCGAGGAAACGCCCGCACCGGCCGTCGAGTTCTTCGCCGAAATGGAGAGCAACAACGTAGCGGCACTCCTGGGCCAGGCACAGTCGGCACAGCAAGTCGCTGACTTCCTCGAAGCTACTGACGGAGACGCTGCAGAACTGGTACAGCAGATTGATGACCGGGGACTGTACAGCGTTCTCCTCGAACTTGAGAGCGAGAACCAGCGTGGGGTCGCAAATATCGCAATTCACGGCAAATTAGACGGGCGTTCACAATATATCGACAGGGTCGACGCCGATTCTCTGATAGAGATCGCTCAGAATTACGAATCTGGAGAGTACGACTCGCAAGATGTTCCAGGGACGAGCAACTTCCTCGATCTTGTTGTCGTCGCTGAAAGCCCTGCGGAGGACGGGAAACCAGTCTTCATTGATGCTGATGATATCACTCACGCGATAGACAGACACGTGAATGGTGATGACATGAAGAACAGAGCAACTACCACATTCTTCCCTGTCGGGGGGCGGATTGACAAAACTGGAGCCCCAGAAGTTCAGTTACCAGATAGAATGCCTTCAGAAGCGGGCAACATCAACCGAACACGGCTTAAAAAGATCGCGTACGAAGCGATACGGAACGGGAAACAAGATACTATCGGTGACTCAGTGAGGTATTCGCTCGATCGATACGGAATTCAAGAAGTGGTGATTAATATTGAATTCCGTGGACACGGCCAGAGTATTTACCCGTCACATGGAGATTCGGTCCGACGGTGGAGTGAACGGGCAGGAGGAGAGTGGCAAAGATGGGATGGTAACAAGTGGGTCACATGGAGTAGCTACTCGCCATGAACTTCGACACAGTTGAAATAGAAGTCGCGACATCGGCATCGGAGGAATCTATCCGCGACAGTGATAGAATTCCCGTAACGCTTGTGGAAAAGATTCCTATAGCGTTTGACGAGAAAAGGGGTCAGATCTTGGTATATTCCGATCAGGCTTGGGGGTTCCTACTGAGGCGACTGGAGGCTCTGTTTCCGATGGTAGCGGATTCTGTAGCTTATGTTGAGAGTGGATATCAGGCAAGTTATGAGGGAGAGCATCAAGATATTGATATCGGAACAGATTGGAACATCGTTTTTTTCCCGGTAGACGGTACTACATTCAAATATGCAGTCATCGAACCCAGTAGTGATCCACCCACTGTAACGGATCCACATTCAGAGTTTGGATCTATCACCACCGATAGCAAACTGCCCGTCGATGGAATCCCTCTGGGCAAAGGGGAATACGCTACTGCGCTGTTCGAAGCTACGGAAGAATACATTAGACTCGCAGAGATTGCAGATCCGTCGGATAATAAGGGACCATGCGCGGTGAATGAGACGCTGAAGTTGTATTATATTGGTCTCGAAACTATGGTAGAACACTACGAAGAGCACGGTACACTCCAAAATTTCCGATTTGATGCGGATAGTGAATTTATCCAGATGTTTTTATACCAATACGATATCAACTCGGAGGACCTATCCAGATACGTGATCAAGGAAGGTATCCTACGCGACGAGATTATGAACCTCAGTCAAACTGAGAACAATTCTATCTCTGAACAATACAAAGCACTTCTCTCACACTCGTCTCGTCGGATTAGATCAGAAGCCGCAGGTGTTCTCGCGGAATATCCCGACGATCGCGCTAAGGATGGATTGCTTTGGACGCGCTGGACGGACAATCCTGATGTCGTCCCACATGCAATTCGCGCACTGGTTCAGATCGGTGGCGAGGATGTCCGTGAGGCACTGCTTGAACTCCCCGATTTCTCCGAAAAAGAATCGATCCGGAAAGCCGCGATCGAGGGACTCGCCGAGTTCGATGACGAGGAGGTCAGAACAACACTCCAGACAATCGCCGACAACGAAGACGAGTCGGAATCGATCCATGAAGCGGCATGTGATGCGCTTACAGCGTTGAACGATTGACATCCTCCTCCGCGTGAACGCGGAGGAATCCCGAGCGGTGGGAGTTTCAGGTTCGCAGTCCAGTCACCGGACTCCAAGCCCTTTCGGGCACGGGTAGTCCCACGGTATCGGACTGGTGGACTGCTGGCGGTGCCAAGCCGCCGTTACCCCTCTCCTCGACCGTGTACGGCGTCCCGGTGTTGTTTTTGCCACGGGGACGCCGGCAAGCGTCACCGGACTTGGGGGTATCGTCTGACTCGCTTTGAGCAGTCGGCACATGGGCACACCCTTCGAGGATGTGACGTTCACCGCCCGCTCTTTCGGATACTGTCTCATTAGATGGGTGGACAGGCCACCTCCGAAGGACGGTTCGGAATCCGCTCCGTTCCGACCGATTCCTACTCCTCAGTAGGGCGTCCTATCACTTAAACGTCACTATGGGAAACTCGGTGACGGCGTTTGAACGGTGGACTGTGAGCACAAGTGACGGCGCGTATCCACGGCCTGAAGGCCGTGGTATTGCGCCTGTTCAGCGTATAACGGCGTTCGTAAATAAGGCTCAGCCATCCGGAGTGAAAGTAAAACTGGAAGCGATGGAAATCCAGACCGTGATAGAACCGTGGAGACTCATACTACTGTCCGCTTGACCCCCGCCTGAAGACGGGGGTATGCGCTCGAACCTGTATCATCGAGGCGAAATTCAAGAGCACGGCACAGTCAAGCGGGGGTCCGGTCGAATACGGGGACCAGGAGGGGGGCCAGGTAGGGCGGTCGGGGACGGGCGGCCTCAGAACGGCGGACTGTAGTCCTCGTACTCGTCCATGTCCTCCATCTCGTCGGTCTTCGTGGGCATGACGGCGGCCCGCGGCCCGCCGGCGCGGACGACCTCCACGTCCTCCAGGCCGTCGACGCTCGCGGGGAGCCGCTCCTCGATGGCCTTCATCGTCATCGGCGCGATCCCACAGCCCGAGCAGGCGCCGCCGATCGCGACCGTCGCCGTCCCGGCGGCCTCGTCGACTTCCCGCACCTCGAAGTTCCCGCCGTGCTGCTGGATCTGCGGTACGTTGTTGCTCAGGTAGTTCCGCGTCTGCCGTTCGAGTCCTTCGGCGCTCATACACGACCCACTTCGGCCCCAAGTATCATAAATCTGTGTGTTTAGGGATACCTAAATTCGGCGTAGTAAAGCGCTCATTCGAAGATATTTTTTGGGTGCGCCAAAATCCTGTATCACTACCTGGTGTTTTTTGCCGAGCCTAAAACGCGGTCGAGGTGGACCCGGCGTTCGGTGGTCGCGGGGTGGAGTCGGATGTAACGAGCGCAAGCGGTTTGTGGGTCTCCCGCGATACGGAGCGTGAATGGACGGCGACTCGTCGGCGGCCGACCGGGTGGTGGCGGCGATCGAGAGCGGCGAGACCGGGGCGGTCCGGTCCGCAGTGGACGACCTCGCGGCCGCACCGGCCGACGCCCGGAAGGACGCGGTCCGGGAACTCCGGGCGGTCGCGGACGAGGATCCGGCCCTGTTCGACGGGGTCGCGACGGCGCTGACGCCGTTGCTGACCGACGACGAGCGGCCGGTCCGGCTGACGACCGCGAAACTGTTCGTCGCGGTCGCCGACGGCGAACCCGCGGCCGCGGTGCCGGCCGTCGAGGCCCTGGCCGACCGGCTGGCCGACGAGGCGGAGTTCTACTACGTCCGGGCGCGGGCGGCCGAGGCGCTCGGCTACGTGGCGCTGGAGCGTCCCGGGGCGGTCGCGTCGCCGGACGTGCTCGCGGACCTGCGGGTCGGGCTGTCGTTCGACGAACCGGCGGTCACCGAGAAACTCGCCAAGGCGCTGGCGTTCGTGGCGCTGGGCGACCCCGACCGGCTCCGCCATCTGGTCGACCGGCTGGCCGACCACCTCGACGACGACAGCGAGTTCGTCCGGTTCCACGTCTGCACGGCGCTGGCGGCGGTCGGCTCGGCCCACCCGTCGCGACTCGCCGCGGCGGCCGACCCGCTCGTCGCGCGGCTCGACGACGCGAACCCGTACGTCCGCGGGCGCGCCGCGGAGGCGCTGGCCGGCCCGGCGGGAGCGGGCCCCGACCCGGCCCTCCCCGCCGACCGCGTCACCGAACTGGCCGACAGCGACGAGGCGTTCGTCGCCGAGCGCGTCCGGCTGCTCTCGGCCCGTCTCGACGGCGACGCGTCCCCGGCCGACGACCCCGCGAGCGAGGGCGCGACCGACGAGCCCGCGCTCGGGACGCTCGACTCGCTCCGGGCGTCGACCGAGCGGGCGGTCGAGGCGATGCGCTCGCCCGACACCGACGGCGAGTGCCCCCACTGCGGGCTCGCCCTGCCGGACCAGGGCCCGCCCATGTGTCCGCGCTGCGGCGCACCGCAGTGAGTGTCATCGTCCTGTCAGCCTCCGATCCGGAACCCATAAGTCCGGTTTTGGCTAGCCTAAAACCATGGTGAACGACGCGGACGACGCGGACGGCGCGAACGCACCGACGCGGCGCGACTACCTGACGTACGGCGGGGCGATCATCGGCGGCGGCCTGCTCGCCGGCTGTTCGAGCGACGGCGACGACTCGACCGCGACGCCCGAGCCGGCGGACGCGGAGACCGCGACGGCGACCCCGAGGCCCGGGGGCGCGGGGACGGAATCGGCCGCGCCGACGGCGACCGAGACGGCCACCCCCGACGGCCCCTACACCGTGTCGATGGCGCCGGTCGGCGAGGTCGAGTTCGCGAGCGTGCCGACGGACGTGATGGTCTACAGCCTGCTGTACGCGGACATGGCGGTCGCCTACGGCCACGGCGACGCGGTGAACTCGCTGGGGTTCGACGCCGAGGCCGGCGGGAAGACGCTGGACGCCTACTACGAGCGGCTCGACGGCGTCGCGTTCGACCGCGAGGGCCTCGCCCAGCTCAACACCGGCTCGGGCAACCTCACCGTCGACACGGAACTGTTCTACGAGCTCGACTCGGACCTGCACCTGGTCGACCCGGCGCTGGTGGCGTCGTTCGACGGGTGGAACCGGTCCGACGTCGAGGAGATCGCCGAGACGATCGCGCCGTGGTTCGGCAACGCCTTCAGCCGCAACCACGGCCAGCCGCCGGAGGCCTACCGGGACGACTACGAGTACTACACGCTCTGGGAGATCGCCGAGAAAGTCGCCGCGGTGTTCCGGGAGCGCGAGCGCTACGAGCGGCTGGCCGCGGTCCACGCGGACCTGCGCGAGCGCATCCGGGCGGACCTGCCGCCCGAGTCCGAGCGCCCGCGGGTCGGCGCGGTCATCTTCGTGGACGGGACGTTCTACCCGTCGACGATCAACACGCCCGGGTTCGCCAACGCGCACGTCCGGCCGCTGGGGGCGACCGACGCCTTCGCCGACGGCGACGTGACCTACCAGAGCACCTACGACTACGAGGAGCTGCTGGAGGTCGACCCCGACGTGCTCCTCCACCAGTTCGGGATCGCCTCCTACTACGACGTGGGGCAGGTCCGGGAGACGCTCGCCGACCACCCCGTCGGGAGCCGGCTGACGGCCGTCGAGAACGACGCCGTCTACCCGAGCGCCAACCCGGTCCAGGGCCCGCTGATGAACCTCTTCCAGCTGGAGATGACCGCCAAACAGCTCTACCCCGAGCGGTTCGGCGAGTGGCCGGGCTACAGCGCCGGCGACCCCTACCCCGAGATCCCCGAGGGCGAACGACTGTTCGACCGCGAGCGCGTCGCCGACATCGTCGCCGGGGACTTCTGAGCGCGTGGGGCGACCGCACGGTCGCCGCACGGTGTGGTCCCGCTCCCCGTCCCGTCTGCCGCACACACCCGACCGGGATCGCACGGCTTTTTTCGGACGGCCTAAAACGAACGGTCGATGACCGACGACACCGAAACGACCGAGGGCGACGAGCGGACGACCATCAGGACCGGCCGCGACTTCGAGCAGAGCTACCGACTGGACGCGAGCGAGGCCGGCGCGTTCCTGGTCGACCTGGGCGAACAGCTGCAGGACGGCGACGAGCTGACGATCGCGACCGACGAGTGGGAACTCCCCTTCGCGTTCGGCGAACCCGTCGAACTGGAGGTCGACTTCGACGGCGTCGACGATCCCGAACTGGAGATCGAACTGGAGCTGCCGGGCCGTCCCGACGACGACGCGCCGGCCGTCGAGTAGCGCCGCCGGAGCGGGCGCTACCGCTCGACGAGTTCCATCTCCATCGTCTGGCGGGGGTGCATCGTCAGCGAGGGCATCAGTTCCAGCGGCGTCTCCCCCCGGAAGTCGAGTTCGTACTCGGAGACGACCGTGGCGACGATGAGCTTCGCCTCCAAAAGCGAAAGGTGTTTGCCGATGCAGTGGCGCGGACCGCCACCGAACGGGAAGAAGGCGAAGCGCGGGCGGTCGGCGCGCCGGTCGGGGCTGAACCGCTCGGGGTCGAACGTCTCGGGGTCGTCCCAGTAGCGGGCCGAGCGGTGGACGCCCCACTGGGGGAGCATCAGGGTCGCCCCCGCGGGCACGCGGTAGCCGCCGAGTTCCACGGGCTCGGTCGGCTCCCGGAAGATCGTGAAGACGGGCGGGTACAGCCGCATCGCCTCGTTGATCACCCACTCGAGGTACTCGAACTCCCGGACGTGGTCCATCGTGGGGCGGTCCGCCCCGACCACCTCGTCGACCTCCGCCTGGACGCGCCGCTCGGCCTCGGGGTGTTCCGACAGCAGGAACCAGGTGTAGGTCAGCGTCAGCGCCGTGGTGTCGTGACCGGCCAGCAGCATCGTCATCATCTCGTCGCGCAGTTGCGCCGCGGACTGATCGCCGCGGTCGCGCGCGCGGAGGAGGACCGACAGGAAGTCCATCGGCGGGTCGTCGCCGTCGGCGGGCGCGTCGACGACCGTCGAGACGCCGCGGACTTCCCGGCCCCGGCGCGCCGCGACGATGTCGTCGAGCACCGCGTCGAGTTCGGCGACCGCCGACTCGAACTCCTCGTCGCCGGGCATCGGCACCCAGTCGGGCATCGCGAACCTGAGCGGGTCGGGCTCGAAGCGCCGCCCGAGCGGGTCGAGCTGCTCCTGGACGGTGTCGATCCGGTCCTCCGAGAGCTCGACGCCCATCATCAGGTCGAGGATGACGCGCAGCGTGACCCGCGCCATCTCCGTCTCGGCGTCGATGGTCTGACCGGCGTCCCACCCGTCGACCATCGACTCGGCGTGGCCGGCCACCCGGTCGGCCATCCCCATTAGCCGCGACATGCGGAACGCGGGGTTGGCGAGTTCGCGCTGGCGCTCCCAGGTGTCGCCCTCGCTCAGGAGCAGACCGTCGCCGAGCAGGTCGCCCAGCGCGTCGTTCTGGAAGTCCGGCTTGCGGAAACCGTCGGCCTCGGAGACGAGGACCCGCTCGATATCCGCGGGGTCGGTGACCATGTACGTCTCCATCGGCCCCATGTCGAAGGTGACCACGTCGTCGTAGGTCGATTCGAGCGCCGAGATGAACGAGAAGGGGTCCCGGGCGTAGCGCCGGCTGCTCCCGAACAGCGGCTCGCCCTTGGGCCCCGGCGGGGTCTCTGACATGTTCGAGGTTACGGTCGGACCGGCATGAATCTCTCGACGGACGGGGATTGCAGTGGATACCCCTGCGGGCGTCGGTCCGACATCCTCGACCACCGCGAACCCAGCTACCGCGAACAGCGTGAAAGCCCCGACCCGTTCGGCTCCCGCCCGCGTAGCTGGTCTGGACAGTCTGTGCGGGCGGGAATGAAAGGGGCCGCCGGCTCCGGGAAGACGGGCGCAGTAAGCACTACAACGAGCGGAGCGAGTGAAACGCGCAACAAGCCCCTCGACCGGAGCCGGCGGGGGCTTTCACGCTGTTTGGCACTACAAGCAGGCGCGGGGTGCCGTTTGCCGTTGCCGTCGCGGTGGCGTTCGCGCTGCCCGCGGTAGCCGGAGCGCCGACCACAACCCCCGATCCCGGAACGCCTGGCCGGTGCGGCGCCGTTTATCCGGGCGGCCGCCGAACCCCGACCATGGCCGACTACGAGATATCCGAGTTCCTCGAATCGTACGCGACCGCGCTGGGTCCCGAACCCGACGGAGTCATCGAGGAGATGGGCGCACAGGCCCGCGAGGAGGGCTTTCCCTACGTCGGGCCGGCGGTCGGCGGGTGGCTGGCGATGCTCGCCCGCCTGACCGACGCCGAGCGGGTCTTCGAGTTCGGGTCGGGCTTCGGCTACTCGGCGTACTGGTTCGCCCGCGAACTCCCCGCCGACGGCGGGGTGGTGCTCACGGAGATCGACGCGGACGAACTCGACCAGGCCCGCGAGTACATGCGCCGGGGCGGGCTCGCCGACCGCGCGTCCTTCGAACACGGCGACGCCATCGAGACGGTCGACGACTACGAGGGGCCGTTCGACGTGGTGCTGGTCGACTGCCAGAAGGAGCGCTACGCCGAGGCGTTCGAGGCCGTCCGGGAGAACGTCGCGCCCGGCGGGGTCGTGGTCGCGGACAACGTCGTCGCCGGCGGCTCCATCGACGCCGGCGACCTGCGAGCGTACTTCGAGGACGGTGGTGCGGCGGGCGGCGCGGACCGCTCGGGGATGGACGGCATGACCGAGGGGATCGCGGACTACCTCGACGCCGTCGCCGCGGCCGACGCCTTCGAGACGGCGCTGTTGCCGCTCGGCGAGGGGGTGGCGGTCAGCCACCGCGAGCACTGAGGCGGAAGGGCCGCCTTTTTGTATCTCCTGAGTGTCACGTCGGTCGATGACAGGGGACGAGCCGAACCGGCGACGGGTCCTGGCGCTGTGCGGTACCGGCATCGCGGCACTGCTGGGGGGCTGTAGCGACGCCCTGCTCGGCGAGACGCCGACGGGGACGCCGCCGCCGACCGATACGTCGAGTCCGACGCCGACGGGGGTACCGACCGACACCACCACCGCGACGCCGACGGAGACGCCGCCCCCGACCGGGACGCCGACGGACGCGGAGACGCCGAGCGAGACGGGGACGCCGGTCGACGACCCCAACGACGTGACGCTGGTCGGCGTGACCGGCCGGGGGGCACCGTCGAACCTGCAGTTCAACCTGTTCACGAGCTACCGGGTCGCCGAGAAGGCCGCGCAGTTGCTCTACGAACCGCTGGCGAAGTACCACTACCGGACGGGGGAGTTCCGCCCGTACGCGGCGACCGACTGGGCGGTCACCGACGCCGAGATGACCGTCACGCTGCGGGACGACCTGGTCTGGCACGACGGACGGGCGGTGACGGCCGGGGACCTGGCCCGCCAGATACGGCTCTCGCGGCGGGTCGACCACGCGGTCTGGGAGTACGTCACGGCGGTTCGGGCCCGGGACGAGCGGACCGTCGCACTGTCGCTCGCCGAGGAGACCCACCCGCGGATCCTGAAACACGCGTTGCTCACCGACCGGATCCACGCCCACCCCGGGCGATACGAGCGGTTCGAGGGCGGGGACGGGGGCTCGCTGACGGAGTTCCGCGAGCGCGAGCCGCTGGGGAACGGCCCCTTCAGGCTCGCGGGCGCGGACTCGCGGCGGTTCCGGCTGGAGCGGTTCGCTGACCATCCGCTGGCCGACCGCGTGACGTTCACGAGCTACGAGCTCAGGTATCTCCCGGTCCAGCGGCGTGTCCACCGGGCGCTGCTCGACGGGACGGTCGACGCCGTGACGAACCGGTTCACGCCGCCCCGCGTCGTCGCCGACCTGCCCGAGTGGGTGCGGGAGGTCCGGATCCCGTCGAAGTGGGGCTACGGGATCGTCTTCAACCACGGCGACGAGCACTTCGGGACGCGCGCGGTCCGCCAGGCGGTGGCGCACCTGGTGAACCGCGAGCGGGTCGTCCGGCAGTCGGGTCCGCGGACGAAAGTCCCGACGCCCGTCCCGTGCGGGATCACCGTCGACGACCAGGCGCGGTGGCTGGGCGCCGAGCGGTCGTCGTACCCGGACTACGGCGTCGGGACCGCCCGGCGCGAGGCCGCCGCGGACCGCATGCGGTCGGCGGGCTACGAGCGGTCGGGCGGCCGGTGGGTCGACGGCGACGGGGCGCCGGTGTCGGTCGACTACTACACGCCGGGGGGCTGGAGCGACTGGACGACCGCGAGCCAGACCGTCGTGGACGCGCTGAACGACTTCGGGTTCGACGTCGACCTCGCGACAGTCCCCTACGGGGAGCTGTACGGGACGTACGCCGACGGGGAGTTCGCGGTCGGCGCCCTCTACTGGACGCCCGGCGCCAGCCGGGGTGCGTTCCCGTACTTCACCGGCCGCCACCAGGTCGAGGGCGACGCCATCGCCGGCGGCCACGAGTTCCCCCGCGGCGGCCGGACCGTGCCCGCCCGCGACGGGTCGGGAACGACGACCGTCGACCCCAGAGCGAAGCTGGACGAACTGGAGACGACGAACGACCCGGACGAGGCCACGACGCTCGTCCGGGACCTGGCCTGGCACAGCGCCCACGACCTGCCGATGCTCGGCATCACGGAGCGGCTCGACCAGTCGTTCGTCGCGACCGACGACTGGTCGGTGCCGCCGGCGGGGGCCGACGCCTACGGCGTGCGGTGGCCGTCCACCTGGCTCGTCCGCACGGGCGCGCTGCGCGCGGACCCGTCCGGGTGACGCCCCGAGTCTCGCTCGCGAAAATGGCGGGGGACCGCTTATGTAGGTCGGGTCGAAACCCGTCGGCACCTCGCAGGGTCACCGATGAGTCTGAAGATAGATATCCGGAAGCTCGGGTTGTTCAACAGGATGGCGAAGGAGGGCGGGAACACGGTCGCGGACCACCTCAGCCAGATGACGGGGATGGAGACGGAGATGGAGATCACCAAGATCAACTTCATCGACATCCCGGACATCAAGACCCACGTCGGCCACGCCGAGCAGATCGGCATCAGCATCGAGCTGGTCGAGCCGCCCCACGGCCACATCCTCTTTCTCCTCGAGGCCGGGAGCGCGAAGGAACTCGCCCGGGGGATGATCGGCGACATGGGCGAGACGGACCCCAACGCCCGGGGGTTCACCGACATGGAGCGGTCGGCCATTCAGGAGATCGGCAACATCATGACCTCCGGGTTCATCGACGGCTGGGCGGACGTCCTCGACACCACCATCGACATCGGCCCGCCCTCCTTTATTTTCGGCCCCGGGTCCGGGATGGTCGACGACCTCGTCGGCGACCGCGAGAGCGACATGGCGCTGATGTTCGACTCGCACGTCCAGGCGCCCGACTCCAACGTCGACGTGAAGGTCTACACCTTCCCCGAACTCGAAGAGCTGGTCGAGCTCATGCAGCAGATCGAGGTTTAGCTTCCCGACAGTTCCGGGCGAGCCCGACGCCCGGGACGGTGCCGCCACCCTCTGATCACCGCCGTTATCCCGGAGCCCGCCGAACCGGCGATCGGATGCTCTCGGCGCTCGTGCGCGACGCCGCGCTCGTCCTGGTCGGCGTCGCCGGACTGTGGGTCGGCGCCGGCCAGTTCGTCGCGGGCGCGAGCCGGCTCGCCGGTCGGCTCGGCGTCTCCGGGCTCGTCGTCGGGCTCACCGTGGTCTCGTTCGGCACCTCCGCGCCGGAGCTGGCCGTCACCGTCGACGCGGCGCTGACCGGCGAGGCGGACATCTCGGTCGGCAACGTCGTCGGCTCGAACGTCGTCAACCTCGGGGTCGTCCTCGGCGGGACGGCGCTGGTCCGGCGGCTCCCCGTCGACGCCGCCCTGGTGCGCCGCGACGGCGCCCTGATGGTCGGGACCGTATTGGCCCTGGTCGCGATACTGTGGGACCTGACGGTCTCCCGCGTCGAGGGGGCGCTGCTGGTCGCCGGCCTCGGCGGGTATCTGCTCGTCCTCCTCCGGACCGACGGCGAGGGGCTGGACCACGGAGTCGATACGGGGCCGTTCCGCCCGTCGGACGCCCCCCGGCTCCTCGGCGGACTCGCGGTGGTGATAGTGGGCGCGCACCTCCTGGTGACCGGCGCGGTGAGCACTGCGGCGGACCTCGGCGTCTCCGAGTGGGCCATCGGCGCGACGGTGGTGGCGCTCGGCACGTCGACGCCGGAACTGGTCACCTCGGTCGCGGCCGCACGCCGCGGTCGCGCGGACCTCGCGGCCGGCAACGTCGTCGGCAGCTGCATCTTCAACGTGCTCGGGGTGCTCGGCGTGGCGGGAGTCGTCACCCCGATCTCGGTCGGCCCGGCGGCGCTCACCGGGACGCTCTGGCTGCTCGGCGTCTCCGTCGTCGCGACGCTCCTGCTGTGGTCGCGCCGCGCGCTCACCCGGCCGGAGGGTGCGCTGCTGGTCGCGCTGAACGCCGTCGACTGGGTCGTCGCGTTCCTCGGCCGGTGACCGGGGGTCTGGTCGCCGTTTCTTGGCCGGTGACCGGGGGTCTGGTCGCAGTTTCTCGGCGTCCGACTCGCTCCAGTCAGCCGGCCGCCGTCGTGAACAGGGTCGCCCTCACCAGAGGGGGACGACGCGGAACCAGAGGGTCGCCGCCAGCCCGGTCGCGAGGACGAGACACGTCGCGTAGGTCGCGTAGCCGAGGACGACGGCCGCGACGACGCCCCCGTCGAGGCGCTCGTCGCGACGGCGCTGGCGGAGCCAGGCGGCACCCACCGTCGCGGCGACCGCGGGGAGGACGTACAGCCCGACCGAGGGGACGCCGAACCGGAACCAGGTGATCGGGCCGAACGGGAAGCCGCCGGGGCCGGCCGCCCGGCCCAGCTCCCAGAACAGCCGGGGGTAGCCGAACCCGAAGACGGTCCCCGCGGCGACGAACAGCACCGACGCCTCGACCTCCCGCCCGACCACCCGCCGGACCGCGGCGCGGTAGCGGTCCGCTCCGCCGTCCGGCCGGCTCCACTGGTAGGCGCCGAACCCGAGGACCGAGCCCGCGAGCCCGCCGGCCGTCGCGAGGCCGGTGATCGGGTGGGCGGGCCGGCCGGTCACGAGCGAGGTGGCAGCGACAACGAGCAGGACCGCGACGATCGCGCCGGCGAGCGGCGTCGCGACGCGCTCGGTCGGCAGGTCGGGCCGCTGCTCGACCGTTCGCCCCAGGACGCCGAGGCCGAGCACCTGCGCGAGGAAGACGCCGGCCAGGAAGTACCACGGCTTGAACCGGACGTGCCGGCAGGCGGCGAAGCTCTCCCGGCACAGCACCGTCTCGAAGGCGCCGAAGGTGAACAGCAACACCCCCAGCGTCGCCGCCAGCGCCGTCCGCGGGCGGCCGCTGGTCGACACCGTCGCGAGGATGCCGCCGACGAACGCGCCGAGCACGAACGCGTGGACCTCCAGCGGCCCGCTGAACATCGTCCCGAACCAGTCCCCGAGGTTCCACGACTGTGTCAGCCACCCGTCCGCGACCACCCGTATCGAGGGATCGGCGGCGCCGACGGGACCACGTGACGGCGTCACGCCCGGAGGTTTTCGGCCCTTCGGCAAAAGTTCCGGGGGACGGCGTCGCCGTCGGTCCGTCCCGGCGGGCCGCGAGCGACCCGGCGCCGCCCGACAACTCCCGGCGCGTTTCCCGCCGTGCCAGGGGGTATATGGGTTCGCGGTCCGTGACGCGGGTATGGAACTGCTGGACGACCGGCCGGTCCCCGAGGAAGCGCACGACGTGAAGCGACAGGCCCGCGAGTTCGCCGCCGAGCACATCGCGCCCAACGCCCAGGCGTACTTCGAGTCCGGCGAGTACCCCACGGAGGTGCTGGAAGCGGGGATGGACGCCGGGCTCGTCGCCCAGGACATCGGCGAGGAGTACGGCGGCAAGGGGTTCTCGCTGCAGCAGGTGCTGGCCATCGCCGAGGAGTTCTACCGCGCCGACGCCGGCATCGCGCTGACCCTGCAACTGGCGAGTTTCGGCGCCGAGATCCTCGAGGAGCACGGCGACGAGGAACTGAAGGAGGAGTTCCTCCGGCCCGTCGCCGAGAACGAGCAGATCACCGGCCTCGCCGTCTCCGAGCCCGACACGGGGAGCGACCTGGCGGGGATGACCACCACCGCCGAGAAAGACGGCGACGAGTACGTGCTCGACGGCGAGAAGTACTGGATCGGCAACGGCGTCGAGGCCGACTGGGTGACCGTCTACGCGAAGACGGGCGACGACGAGGACAACCGGTACGGTAACTACTCGCTGTTCGTCGTCCCGACCGACACCGACGGCTACGAGGCCGAACACATCCCCGAGAAGATGGCCTTCCGGGCGTCGAAGCAGGCCCACCTCACGCTGGAGGACTGCCGGGTCCCCGAGGAGTACCTGATCGGCGTCGAGGGCGCGGGCTTCTACATGCTCGCGGAGTTCTTCAACCACGGTCGGGTCGTGGTCGGCGGCCACGGCATCGGGATGGCCGCGGCGGCCATCGAGGAGGCCTGGGAGTTCGTCCACGACCGCGAGGCGTTCGGCCGCTCGGTCGACGAGTTTCAAGCGGTGCAACACAAGCTCGCGGACATGCGGACGGAGTTCGAGGCCGCGCGCGCGCTGACCTGGCGGGCCGCCGACCAGGTGGCCGAAAACGACGACGCCGGCTTCTGGGCGGCGATGGCGAAGCTCAAGGCCACTGAGACGGCCAACGACTGCGCCCAGAAGGCGATGCAACTGCACGGCGGCCGCTCGGTGCTGCACGACCGCCGGATCGCCCGCGTCTACCGCGACGTGCGCGTCCCCGTCATCTACGAGGGCGCCAACGACATCCAGCGCAACCTCGTCTACAACCAGGCGCCGAAGTAGCTCCGTTGGGCGATACCGAACGAATCGGCGGGCGGGCCGAACGATCCATCACTCCTCCCGGACCACCCGTCACGCGACTCGGACACAGAGCGAGACGGTCGCGCCGCGGTCGTCCCCGACCGCCGCCGCGGTGGCCGGGGTCGTCGCGTCCCGCGGGGCGGACTCGACGCACGTCGTCGCTTCGCCGATACCGACGAACGGACGTGCAGCGGAGCCACCCGAGCACCTCGACGACGGAGGTCGGGGCCGCGACGCCCTTTGGCGCCCGAACGGGGTCGTCGACACCGCCCCCGAAAAACTGATACGAAACTGGTACGTGTTCCGCCCCAATGAATAGAGAACGCAACTCCGGGTATAGAGAACGATGCCGAGGCACACGAGCGAGACGCGCTGTGCATGCCGTTGACACCCCCGGCCGAGTTCAGGCGCGAGACGGGCCGTACCCAACCTTCACGATTATTCAGCGGTATCGGAGTGAAAACGCTTTAGTCGGGTCCAGTCCTCGTTTCGTTCACGGCACCCGAACCGGGGCCGACGGATGTATCCATGACAGATCAGGAACTAATATGGCGGATTGCGGGTGGTTCCGGCGACGGTATCGACAGCAACAGTCGGTACTTCGCCAAGGCCCTCATGCGCTCGGGGCTCGACGTATTCACACACCGACACTATCCGTCCCGGATTCGGGGCGGCCACACGTACGTGGAGGTGCGGGCGACCCCGGACGGGGCGGCCTCGCGCGGGGACGGCTACAACTTCCTCCTCGCGCTCGGTGACAGTTTCGCGCGGAACCCCTCGGAAGACGCCTACTACGGTAACGAGGAACTGAAACCGCTCACGGAGAACCTGGACGACCTCCGCGAGGGCGGCATCATCGTCTACGACTCCGGGCTCATCGACGACGAGCAGGTCGAGGAGATCAACCTGGAGGAACGCGCCGAGGAGAACGGCTGGCACGTCTACCCGGTCGACCTGCGCGGCATCGCGAAGGAGCACGGCCGCGAGATCATGCGCAACAACGCCGGGATCGGCGTCACCGCGGCGCTGCTCGACATGGACACCTCGGAGTACGAGGGGATCATGGAGGAGATGTGGGACGACGACATCCTCGAGGCCAACCTCGCCGTCATCCAGGACGGGTTCGAGCAGGCCCAGGAGTTCGACCAGACCCACGACCTGACGATGCCCGACCACGAGGGGCCCGACCAGCAGCAGGCGCTGGTCTCGGGCTCCGACGCCATCGCCTACGGGGCGCTGGACGCCGGCTGTCGGTTCATCGCCGGCTACCCGATGACCCCGTGGACGGACGTGTTCACGATCATGTCGCAGAACCTGCCGAAGTTCGGCGGGATCTCCGAGCAGGTCGAGGACGAGATCGCCGCCGCGTCGCTGGCGCTGGGCGCGAGCCACGCCGGCGTCAAGGCCATGTCCGGGTCCTCGGGCGGCGGGTTCGCACTGATGAGCGAACCGCTCGGCCTCGCCGAGATGTCCGAGACGCCGGTCGTGCTCGTCGAGGCGATGCGGGCCGGGCCCTCGACCGGGATGCCGACCAAGCCCGAACAGGGCGACCTCGAACACGTCCTCTACACGAGCCAGGGCGACTCCAGCCGCGTCGTGCTGGCGCCGGGCGACCAGCAGGAGTGTTACGAGCAGATCCGGACCGCCTTCGAGCTGGCCTACGACTACCAGATCCCGGCGATCCTCGTCTACGACCAGAAGCTCCAGGGCGAGCTGCGCAACGTCGACGCGAGCTTCTTCGACCGCGAGCCCGACGCGGACCCGGGCTCGGTCATCACCGAGGAGGAGATCGCCGAGGCCGCCGAGCACCACGCGGGCAAGTTCAAGCGCTTCCAGTACGACGCCGAGGACGGCAAGGAGGGCGTCAGCCCCCGCTCGGTGCCCGGCCAGAAGGGCGGGCGCTTCCTCGCGACCGGCAACGAGCACAACGAGGCCGGCCACATCAGCGAGGACCCCACCAACCGCGTCCTGCAGATGGACCGCCGGCTCGCCAAGCTCGACTCCATCCGCGAGGAGCTCGACGGGAAGGGTAACCAGACCCACCACGGTCCCGAGGAGGCCGAGTACGGGATCATGTGCTGGGGGAGCCACCAGGGGACGGTCTTCGAGGCCGTCGACCGGCTCAACGACGCCGGCCACTCGGTCAAGGCCATCGGCGTCAGCGACCTGATGCCCTACCCCAAAGCGGAGGTCAGCGAATTCCTCGAGTCCGTCGAGGAGTGTCTCGTCGTCGAGATGAACGCGACCGGGCAGTTCCGCGGGCTCACCCAGAAGGAGCTCGGTCGCTTCGGGCCGAAGCTCTCCAGCCTGCTGAAGTACAACGGTAACCCGTTCGAACCGGCGGAGATCGTCGACGGCTTCGAGTCCAGCATCGACGGCGAGGAACTGGCCGTGAACAACATGAAGTACGTCCCAGCGGCAGGTGACTAACCAATGAGTGCATTCAGCGCGATCGGCGATCCGGAGGAAGCGGAGGAAGACGAGTTCACACCCGGGATCGAGCCCCAGCCCACGTGGTGTCCGGGCTGTGGCGACTTCGCGGTGAACAACGCCCTGAAGAAGGCGATGGCCCGGCTCGGGAAGAACCCCGACGAGGTGCTGCTGTGTACGGGCATCGGCTGTTCGGGCAAGCTGAACAGCTACTTCGAGAGCTACGGCTTCCACACCATCCACGGGCGGTCGCTGCCCGTGGCGCGGGCGGCGAAGCTCGCCAACCCCGGCGTCGAGGTCGTCGCGGCCGGCGGCGACGGCGACGGCTACGGGATCGGCGGGAACCACTTCATGCACACCGCCCGCGAGAACCACGACATGACCTACATCGTGTTCAACAACGAGATCTTCGGCCTCACCAAGGGCCAGACCTCGCCGACGAGCCCGAAGGGTCACAAGTCCAAGACCCAGCCCAGCGGGTCGGCCAAGGACCCCGTCCGGCCGCTCTCGCTGTCGCTGGCGTCGGGCGCGTCGTACGTCGCCCGGACGGCGGCGGTCAACCCCAACCAGGCCGCGGACATCATCGCCGAGGCCGTCGAACACGACGGCTTCGCGCACATCGACTTCCTCACGCAGTGTCCCACCTGGAACAAGGACGCCCGCCAGTACGTCCCGTACACGGACGTGCAGGACTCCGACGACTACGACTTCGACGTGACCGACCGGCAGGAGGCCGGCGAGATGATGTACGAGGTCGAGTCGAAGCTCTACGAGGGCGAGGTGCTGACCGGTCGCTTCTACCGCGACGAGGAGCGTCCCTCCTACGGCGAGGAGAAGCGCTCGACCGGCGAGATGCCCGAGGAGCCGCTCGCCGAGCGCTACTACGACGAGGACGCCGAGTGGGAGCGCTGCGCCGAGCAGCTCATCGACAAGCACACGTAGCGACGCGACACGCGACCGCCGCCGGGACCGGTACGCGGTCCCTACCGTGCGTCCCGCCCGGTAACCGGTCCGTACGGCCGCTGGCGGCCGTTCCCGGCCCGTCCGGAAGGCGTTTGTGGTTTCGGAAGATATTTTTCGCGGCGCGGCAAATCAAGGTGTATGAGCGCCGAATCGACGGAGGAACGCATCCTCTCCGTGCTGGAGGAGGACGCCCAGGCCTCCTACGCCGAGATCGCGGACCGGGTGGACGTGTCCAAGCCCACCGTCCGCAAGTACATCCAGCGCCTCGAGGAGGAGGAGGTCATCGTCGGCTACTCCGCCGACGTGGACCCGAAGAAACTGCCGGGCCAGTCGATCGCCCTCGTGGGGATGGACGTGGACAGCGGCCGCTACGTCGAGGCCGTCCGCGAGCTGAAGGGGATCCCCGAGATCGAGAAGCTGTACACCTCCAGTGGCGACCACATGCTGATGGCCGAGGTGCGCGCCCCCGACGGCGACGCCGTCGGCGACGTGATCGAGTCGACGATCAAGGACATCGAGGGCGTCACCGCCGCCCACCCCTCCTTTCTCCAGGAACGGCTCAAGTAAGCGGCGACCGGTCGTCGGGGTCGAGTGACGACGGCGCGACCGCCCGGGCACGGACGCGACGGGGAGGTCGGGGGGTGTTTGCATCGGGTGAAACGAGTGTGATAGATTTTTACGCGCACTCGCCCGACGGGCAACCATGACCGCCCGCCTGGTGCTGGGAACCGGATCGCTGGCGGGGTCGCTCGTCGGGGAGTTGCGCGAGCGGCGGGGACGGGTGACCGTGCTCGCGAGCGACGAGAACGCGGTCCGGACGCTGCGCGAGGAGGGCGTCGCCGCCGAGGTCGGCGACCCGACCGACGAGGCGGCGCTGCGGGCGTGTCCCCGGCCGGACACGGTCGTCGTGGCGACCGAGCGCCCGGCGACGAACGCCGCGGCCGCCGAGGCCGCCGCCGCGGTCTACCCGGACGCGTTCCTGCTGGCGTACGCGCCGACCGGGGTCACCGACGACCAGCGGGCGGCGCTGGCGGCGACCGCGGACGAACTGGTCGACGCGCGGGCGGCGACGACCGACTGGCTGGACGACCGGGTCGGCGAGGAGGGGCTCCGGACGCGGAAGCTGACGGCGACGCTGCGGGACATCGACGGGGAGCTGGCGATCGTCGCCCACGACAACCCGGACCCGGACGCCATCGCTAGCGCGGTGGCGCTCGCGCGGATCGCCGAATCCGTGGGTGTCGACGCCGAGGTGTGTTACTTCGGGAGCATCACCCACCAGGAGAACCGCGCGTTCGTCAACCTGCTGGAGTACGACCTGCGCGAGCTCGAACCGGGCGCGGACCTGTCGGAGTACGGCGGCGTCGCGCTGGTCGACCACTCGCGGCCGGGCGTCAACGACGGGCTGCCGGAGGACACGCCGGTCGACATCGTGGTCGACCACCACCCGCCGCGCTACCCCGTCGAGGCGCGGTTCGTCGACCTGCGCAGCGAGGTCGGTGCGACGAGCACGCTGCTGGTCGACTACCTCCGCAGACTCGACATCACGCCGAGCCGCGAGGTGGCGACCGGGCTGCTGTTCGGCATCCGGGTCGACACCGACGAGTACACCCGGGAGGTGAGCGTCGCGGACTTCGAGGCGACGGCGTATCTCGTCCCCCGCGCCGACGCGGGGACGCTCGACCGCATCGAGTCGCCGAGCATGAGCCCGGAGACCCTGGACACCATCGCGCGGGCGATCAGCGGTCGCGAGCGCCACGGGTCGGCGCTGCTGTCCGGCGTCGGCGAGCTCACGGACCGCGACGCGCTCGCGCAGGCGGCCGACCGCCTGCTCGACCTCGAGGACGTGACGACGACGCTCGTCTACGGGATCCTGGACGGGACCATCTACGTCTCGGCGCGGGCCCGCGGGACCGACCTGGACCTCGGGGAGACGCTCCGGGACGCCTTCGGGCAGATCGGCAGCGCCGGCGGCCACGCCGACATGGCGGGCGCGCAGATCTCGCTGGGCCTGCTGGACGCCATCGACGCCGACGACGAGTCCCTCTCGGAGATCCTCGACGCGATCGTCACCGACCGCTTCCTCGACGCCATGGGCTCGCGGGACCACCGGGTCCTGACGGGCGTCTACCCCGACGACTACCACGGCACAGGGGCCGGCGGACTGACGGCGCTCGAGCGGATCGCCGGCCCGGAGGGGAGCGGGGACGACGGCCGCGACGAGCCGGGTGGCCGGGACGAAGCGAGCGACCGCGACCGGCCCAGCGACCGGGCGGCCGGGCGCGACCAGACGGGCGACGGCGACGACGCGGCCGACGGCGCCGGGGACGACGAGCGCTGAGGGCGGGGCGGAGCCGGTGTGTTTTTGCGTGGCCGACCCGGATCGGTAGCCGATGGTCGAGGAGGGCGCGCTGACGGTGAAAGACTACATGACTCGCGAGGTCGACACCGTCTCGCCGGACGACACGGTCGAGGACGTGGCGACGCTGATCGCCGAGAGCACCGAACACAGCGGGTTCCCGGTCACCGACGGCCGCCACGTCGAGGGGTTCGTCAGCGCCAGGGACCTCCTCCGGGAGCCCGACCACGAGCCCATCTTCAAGGTGATGAGCGACGACCTGCTGGTCGCCCACCCCGAGATGGACATCGACGACGCGGCCCGGGTGATCCTCCGGTCGGGCATCCAGAAGCTCCCGGTCGTCGACGACGCGGGCAACCTCGTGGGCATCATCTCCAACGCCGACGTGATCCGTTCGCAGATCGAACGGGCCACGCCGGGGAAGGTGGACAACCTGATGCAGACGCTCGAGAACATCCACGGCGTCGCCGTCTCACAGGAGCGCCGCGAGGTGTCCCTCGCCGAGCTGACGCCGACCCAGGCGAAGGTCTACGCCGACGAACTGGAGGGGCGGCGCTACGAACTCGACCGTGGGCTGGCCGAGCCGCTCGTCGTCATCGACAACGACGGCGACCTGCTGCTGGCGGACGGCCACCACCGCGTCAAGGCTGCCGCCCGCCTGGGCGTCGAATCGATGGACGCCTACGTCATCGTCCTCTCCGAACCGGTCGACCTGGGGATGGCCAGGACCGCCGAGAAGGAGGACCTGCACTCGATCGACGACATCGCGGTCGTCGACTACGCCCACCACCCGCTCGTCCAGAAGACCAAGCGACTGCAGGAGTGACCGGCGTCCGGCGGCGTCACCGCTCTACCGTCACCGTCCTGCCGACTCCTCCCCGCCGACGGTCCGCTCCCCTTCGTCCTCGCCGACGGTCCGCTCACGTTCGTACGCCACCACGTTCGTCTCCCCGTCGAGCCACAGGTAGAGTGTGTCGTCGTCGAGGCGCACGTCGACCCGGACGCGGACGGGGTCGGTCGATTCGAGGTCCGCGCGGCCGAGCCCGCAGAACGGGAGCGCGACGTAGGGCCGGTGACGGATGTCCTCGCCGTGGTCGTGGTGGAAGGCGACGACAGCGGGGTGGTCGACGACGCAGGCGCCCGGCGGGAGGTCGAACGCCGTGTCGCACCGGTCGCAGGCGAACGTCGCGAGCAGCGCGTCGTCGGGGACGCCCGCGCCGGCGTCGGACATCGACGGGAGCGTCGGGTTCTCCGACGGCAGTCGAGCCGCCATCGGACCCCAGCAGTTCGGACAGACGCCGGCGCGGGCCCGCTTCACCTGCTCGCGGAGGTCCAGCATCGTGACCGCGACCAGTTCGTCGACCGCCAGGTGGTCGGCAGCGGCCGGCGGGACGGCCGTCCCGTTGAACACGTGGTGGTCGGGACAGCGCAGCCGGAAGTACTGGTCGTCGTAGACGGCCCGCAGCGCCCGGTCGCAGTCGGGGTAGGGGCAGTCGTAGTCGGTCGGCTCGCGCAGCCGCTCCCCGGGTCCCGTGTACCGACCGGATTCGAGCGCGCCGACCAGCTCCATCCCGCGGTTGCGGAGGTAGTACTCGCCGCCGTCCTTCACGACGAGCGGGCCGCGGAGCTTCTCCAGGTGGTAGCTGAAGTTGCCGGCGTCGCCGGCCCCGACCGCCCGCCGAAGGTCGGCGAACGACAGCCCGGCCCACTGCCAGTTCGCCCGGCGCACCCCCGCCAGCTCGCGGACGATCGCCAGCCGCGTCTCGTCGGCGAGCAGCTCGAAGACCGCCGTCGGGGCGACGCCCGCGTCGCCCGCTCCGTCCGCCCCCTCGGCGTCGTCCGCCGCGTCGGCGTCGCCCGCTCTGTCGGCGTCGTCCACGTCCGCCGCTCGGTCCGCCTCCGTGTCTCCGCCGGCCGTCGCCTCTCCATCCGCCGTCTCCGCCCCATCCCCGTCCGTGTGCCCGGACCCGCTTCCATCGACCATACCACCGCTTCCCCGGCCGGTCGAAAAACGGTTACGTCCTA
This sequence comes from Halosimplex halobium, assembly GCF_051414055.1. NCBI lineage: Archaea > Methanobacteriati > Methanobacteriota > Halobacteria > Halobacteriales > Haloarculaceae > Halosimplex > Halosimplex halobium. Next base: position 48,619 of record NZ_JBLKNX010000024.1, on the reverse strand, counting down.
TCAGATCCGAAACTGAACGGCCCTACAGGAAATGGTTATACGCTGACACCCGCTATCCGCTCCCACGATGACGACGGCACCTGAACGGGTCCCCGACGAGCGGGAGGCCGCCGCCGAGCGCGACGACGCGTCGACGGACGCGGCGCCGGCCCTCTCGGTCAGCGACCTCTCGAAGACGTTCGGCGACGGCGAGGAGGCGGTCCGGGCGGTCGACGACGTGAGCCTCGACGTGGAACCCGGGACGGTCGTGGGCGTCCTCGGGCCGAACGGCGCCGGGAAGACGACGCTCATCAAGTCGGTCCTGGGGCTGATCGTCGCCGACGAGGGCGACGTGCGGGTCGCGGGGACGGACGTCTACGACGACCCGCGGTCGGCCTACGCCCGCCTCGGCGCGATGCTGGAGGGGGCGCGCAACGTCTACTGGCGGCTCACCGTCCGGGAGAACCTGGAGTACTTCGCGGCTATCGGCGGGGAGTCGCCGGCCGCGGTCAGCGACCGCCACGACGCCCTCCTCGACCAGCTCTCGCTCGCGGAGAAGGCCGACACGCCGGTCAACGACCTCTCGCGCGGCCAGAAACAGAAGGTCTCGCTTGCCTGCGCGCTGGCGCGGGACGTCGAGGTGGCCTTCCTCGACGAGCCGACGCTCGGATTGGACGTGGCGTCGTCGGTCGACCTCCGGCGGGAGATCCGCCGGCTCGCCGACCAGGAGGAGATGACGATCGTCCTCTCCAGCCACGACATGGACGTGGTTCAGGAGGTCTGTGACCGCGTGATCATCATGGCGGACGGCGAGATCATCGCCGACGACGCCGTCTCCGACCTCGTCGACGTGTTCCGCACGTTCGCCTACCGCGTCGTCGTCGGCCGGGCGGAAGCCGGCGGGGCCGGCGACGACGAACCCGGCCGCGACGGGACGACCGCCGAACCCCTGCCCGACATCGTCGACGACGACACCCGCGACCGACTCCGGGAGGCCTACGGCGTCGAGGAGTTCGAGCGACTCGGCGACCGGACGGCCTTCGAGGTGTCGCTGGGCGACCCCGGACGGTTCTACGACCTCATGGACGTGCTGCGGGCGGCCGACCTGACCGTCTACGAGGTCGAGTCGGTCGACCCCGACCTGGAGGAGGTGTTCCTCGAACTGACCGGCGGCGAGGAGGCCAGCCCCGCGACCGACCCGGACGGGCCGGAGCGGGCGGCCCGCGCCGACGGGGGTGACCGTCGATGAGTACCGACACCGCCGCGCCCGAAGGGCCGGCTCGCGGGTCCGGGGCGACCGGACGCGACGGCGAGCGCGAACGCGGTACCGGGACCCTGCTGACGCTCCTGTGGGCGCAGGCGAAAAAGCGGCTGCTGCTGATGTACCGCTACCCGCTGAACACGCTTTCGGGGCTGGCGATGACGTTCATCTTCTTCGGGATGATCTTCTTCGGCGGCCGCGCGGTGGCCGGGCAGGCGCTGACCGACAGCCTCGGCGGCATCATCGTCGGGTACTTCCTCTGGAGCATGGCCCTGGGGTCGTTCTCGGGCGTCGCCCGCAGCGTCACCCAGGAGTCCGAGTGGGGGACGCTCGAACAGCTGTACATGTCCCCGTTCGGCTACGGCAAGGTGATGGTCGCGGGCGTCCTCGTTGGCCTCCTCGAGACCCTCGCCTGGGGCGGCGCGACGCTGGCGTTCATGATCGCGGTCACCGGCGAGTCGCTGCACCTGCCGGTCGGTACCGTCCTCGTCCTGACGGTGTTCGCGGTCGCGCCCGCGGTCGGCCTCGGCTTCCTCTTCGGCGGCCTCGCGCTGCTGTACAAGCGCGTCGAGAACATCTTCAACATCATGCAGTTCGCCCTCATCGGACTCATCGCCGCGCCGACCGTCGGTACCGTCTGGGTCCGCCTGCTCCCGATCTCCCAGGGGAGCTACCTGCTCACGCGCTCGATGGCCGAGGGGATCCGCCTCTGGGAGTTCCCCCCGGGCGAACTCGGCCTGCTGGCCAGCGCGGCCGTCGTCTACTTCGCCGTCGGCTACGGCGCCTTCCAGTGGATGGGCGCCCGCGCCCGCCGACAGGGCCTGATGGGCCACTACTGACCCCAGCCCGTTCAGCCGAGGAACGGGACCCAGGGGATGGTCCCCTGCGTCATGTACACCATGTCGAGGGTCACCAACCCACGGCTAAAGCCGTGGGCTTGTCGGTGGACTCCCGTTCTGGCCGCTACGGAGCGGCAGGCGAATACTCGCCGTTCACGTTCAGCGTCCCCGACTTCAGGGCGAGGTGACGTGTCACCCCTCCGTGCGGAGACTTCTGCCCCGCACGGAGATACCGAACGCCGATGTTCTTCGCTGCGTTGTAATCGGCGTTGACCTCGTAGCCACACTTCTGGCAACAGAACCGCGCCTGTGACGAGCGGTTTTCTACCAGTGTCGTCCCGCACTTCGAACAGCGCTGGGACGTGTACGCTGGATCGACTTGCGTCGTCTCGATGCCTTCCGCTTCGGCCTTGTAGGCGACGTAGTCGTACAATCGACGGAACGCCCAGGCGTGGAATTGCTTGGCGTTGGGCAGCCGCTCGCGGATATCGGTCAACTCCTCGAAGACGATCGTCTCGCAGTCGTGAGCGAGTGCTTCCTGAACGATAGCCTTCGAAACCCGGTGCAAGTAGTCCTCGACCCATCGTGTCTCCCGATCGCCCAGTTGCTCGAGCGTTCGATGGGCTGATTCTGTCCCGGTCTGTTGGAGATTTCCACGGACGCGTTCGTACTCCCGTCGACGGTGGTTCAGGAGACCACCGCTCCAGAACTGGCCGGTCGAGGTGACGGCGAGCTGTTCGATACCGAGGTCGACACCGAGGACTGTGCTGTGCTCGGCATCGCCGGTGTCCGGTATCTCCGACTCCACCTCGGCCCTTGTGCCGATGTGAAGAAAGAACGTGTCCGTCGCCTCGCGGTACTGGAGCGTCGCGCCCGTGATCTCGTAGTCGTCGTCGCGGAGATACTCCGTCTGCGGATTGTCGCCTTCTGGCGGGAGGATATAGTCGGCCTCGATGCGGCCATCGACCGTCGAGAGCGAGACGTGGTCGTCGTGGAAGGTCGCGCTGCGCTTGTCGTAGCGGACTGACGGCGTAGTGAACTGTGGTCGTGAGGCGTTTTTGCCCGCTTGCCAGCGCGCGACGACGCCCTTGATCGCCTCGGCAGCCTTGTTCCGCGCGGATTGGACGAGATTGGCCTGCAGTCGCGTCTGTTCGCGTACGTCCGTATACGTCCGCTCGTGGAGCTGCTGCTTGGACGTGGGCTTGTACTCGTCCTGCCAGGCGTCCTCGACGACGTAGTTGGCAGCCCACAAGTACTCCTCGATGGTCTCCTGGAGGAGAGCTGCGTCGCTGTCGTCGACCGTCAGTTTGATAACAACAGTTCGCCGCACCTCCACCATACTTCATATAGTGAGGCGTAGATTTATATTATTTACCGAATCGCGTGGGAGTCTGCCTGCCATCGGTCGTGGAGTGTGTCGGTGTCGTCGGCTTCCTCCCACGACTGAAGTCGTGGGTTTCCGCCTTGCTACTCTATGACAGCCGGGAGTGACGGCCGGGGGACGACACCGAACGAGGACAGGGTGGCGACCAGTGATGCCGGAGTCGACGGCCGGTGACACCCGTGTTACCGGGCGCTTTTCCCCGTGCGACCGCAATCGAGAGCCATGAGCAACACCGAACCCGACGCGGGTACCGACGGGGACGCCGACGCCCAGCCCATCGGGATCTACTCCGACTACGTCTGTCCGTTCTGTTACCTCGGCCGGGAGTCGCTGGCGCAGTACCAGAACGAGCGCGACGAGCGGTTGCGGATCGACTGGTACCCCTTCGACCTGCGGGCGGACAAGCGCCGACCCGACGGGACCATCGACCACTCCGTCGACGACGGCAAGGACGAGGACTACTTCGAGCAGGCGAAGGAGAACGTCGAGCGTCTGCAGGACGAATACGGCGTCGAGATGAGCCTCGCGCTCTCCAGGGAGATCGACTCGCTGCCCGCGCAGGTCGCCTCGTTCTACGTCAAGGAGTCCTACCCCTACGAGCAGTGGCTCGCCTTCGACGAGGCGATCCTCGACGCGCTCTGGCAGGACGAGCGGGACATCGGCGACGCGGACGTGCTCGCTGACCTGGCAGCCGACGTGGACCTCGACCCCGCGGAGATCCGGGAGACCGTCGACGACGAACAGTGGCACGAACGGGTCACCGAGCGGTTCGACGCCGCCCGGCGCGAGGGCGTGACGGGCGTGCCCACCTTCACCTACGGCGAGTACGCCGCCCGCGGCGCCGTCCCGCCGGAGCACCTCCGGCGGCTGGTCGAAGGGCGCTGAAGGCACTTCACCACGAACCAGTTCGAGCGACTCGACTGGTACTGTCGCTTCGATGCCGTGTCCGTGCTGGGATCGACTGCGGGCGACTGGCTCCCGGGACCGGAACCGTCCGGCAGAATCAATACTATTTTGACAATTCGTGCGATACGTCGCCCTCATGGCCGACGACGGCGACGCGAGGAGTGAAGCGCTCGCCGGTGCCCGACGCGTGTACGATCGACAGGTCGCAACGCTCGAGAACATCGACGACAAGGCGATGCGGACGACGCGGACCGCCGTCCTGATCCTCGGGTTCATCGCCGGTGCGCTCACGGCAGCCGGTCCTGCCAGCGTCTCCGACCTCTCGCTCGTCCCGGCGATCATCGGGTCGTTCGGGACGGTCGCGGTATTCGGATCGGCGTTCGTGGGCGTCGGTATCTACACGGTCACCGAGTACCCGGTCGAGATCAGGGAGGGAGACTTGCGGTCAGCCGGACGCGCACCGCGCGACGCCTGGCTGGACGGAGCGATCGGCCGGCTGGACGACGCGAGCACGTCGATCCAGGCGGAGATCGAACAGAACGCCGAGTATCTCGAAGTCGCGCAACTCCTGCTGATCGCCGGGAGCCTGTGCTTGCTGTACGCGACTGCAGTCACCGTCGTCGCCCGTTCGTTCGGCGTCTCGCCCACGGAGCAATCGGCAGCCTTCGCCGCTGGAGTCGTCCTGCTGACGGTCGCCGTGTGGGGAAGAGTCAAGTGGCGGGACGGGCAACCTCGGGATGGATGAGCGAAACCGATTCCGACAGCACCTATCCGACGCGCATCAAGACCGGGTCGGACAGGATGCGCCGGTTCTTTTCGCTGTTCGGCATCCGCTCCGCCGAGATGGAGCGCGAGCGGTCGGCCGACGAGTAACCCGAACGCCACCTCGAAACCGGTAGCGGGTCAGGACCCGTCGCGGCCCGTACTTCTTACTACCACGGGCATCACGTAACTGTATGCCCGTCAGGGAGCACGCGTCGAAACACGACCGGATCGCCGAGCTGCCGCTGGTGACCGAGTCGGCGACGGTCGTCGAGCGGGAGGCGATGGACCGCGACCGGACCGAGGAGGTCCGCCGAACGGTCGACCACTGGTTCGAGCGGGAGGGGCTGGCCGACCGCTACGAGAGCGTCAGCGACTACGACGACTGGGGACAGCTCGTCGCGGAACTGCGCGCCGACGGCTACGCGAGGTTCGCGCGCCGGTGTGCGACGCTGCTGGAGCGCTACGAACGCCCCCATCCGATGCTCGTCCGGATCGCCTTGGAACCCGACGACACCTTCGAGTACCTCGCCGGCCAGTACGTCGGGCTGCGCTACTGCGGCGAGTCGCGGGCGTACTCGCTGGCGAGCTCGCCCACCCGCGACACGGTCGAGATCTGCGTCCGGCGCGTCCCGGGCGGCGACCTCTCCCCGCGGCTCTGTCGCGACCTCGACGTGGGCGACGAGGTGACGATGCGCGGGCCCCGGGGGGAACTCGTCCTCGACGGGCCCTCGACGCGGGACCTGGTGTTCATGGCGACCGGCACGGGCGTCGCGCCGCTGAAGGGGATGATCGACTACGTCTTCGACACCGGCGACGACGTGGTCGACGGCGACCGTCGCGACGTGTGGCTGTTCCTCGGCGCCGCCTGGGAGGACGACCTGCCCTACCGCGAGGCGTTCCGGGAGTACGACCGCGAGCACGAACACTTCCACTTCGTCCCCTGTCTCAGCCGCGAATCGTACCTCAGCGAGTGGACGGGCGAGACCGACTACGTCCAGCACGCGTTCGTCAAACACGTCGACGGGTCGGCGGTGACCGAGCCCCTCGGCCGGGAACTGGAGGGGTGGCTCGACGAGGCGCCCGCCTCCGGCGTCGACGCGCGCATCGACCCCGGGAACGCCGAGGTGTACGCCTGCGGGATCAACGTGATGGTCAACAGCCTCGTCGACGCCGCCGAGTCCGTCGGCGTTCCCGGCCGGTACATCGAGGCCGAGGGGTTCGGGTAGACTCGACGGCCGTCCGGCGGGACCGCGTGCCGCTCGGCGGCACGCGAGCCGCCCGGCGGCCCGCGCGCCGGTCGACCGAAACGTTCCTGTGACTGAGCGGAGACGATCCGGTATGGCGACCGCCCTCTCCAGCCCTCCGAGCGAGCGGATCCGACGCGTCGACGTGATCGCGTACGTCTTCGGTCTGATGGGCGCCACGTTCGTCGGCGAGTTCGCGCTGGCGGCGCTCGCTGGCACCGCGACGACCTACGAGGCCGGGATGGCCGGCCTCGGCGGGTTCGCGCTCCTCGGAACCGTTCAGATGTACCGCGACCCCGACGCCCTCCGCGACGGTGAGGAGCCGGCCCCCGCCTATCTGTACCTCCTGCCCCTGGTCTCGACCGGCGCCGCCCTCCCGGTGGTCGTCACCTGGGTCGCGACTCCCGCGTAGCGCCCCGGACCGGGGTCGGGGGCGAGTTCCCCGGCCCACAGTTTCCGGGTCGGAAAGCGTGTGACCCCTTTTATATGACCGCCGGGAAAACGGTCGGGTGATGGCAGCCGGGCAGGATCCCGAGGAGGCGGACGTGATCTCGTTGCTCGACGACGAGTACGCCCGCGCGATCCTGGTCGAGTCGAGCCGGGAGGCGCTGTCGGCCTCGGCGCTGGCCGAGCGCTGCGACGCCTCCGAGCCGACGATCTACCGGCGCATCGAACAGCTCCGCGAGTACGACCTCATCGTCGAACAGCAGCAGCTGGACCCGGACGGCCACCACTACAAGACCTACCGGACCCGCGTCGAGCGCGTCACCGTCGAGATCGAGGACGGCGAGTACACCATCGACGTGTCCCGGCGCGAGGTGGACGCCGCCGACCGGTTCACGCGGCTGTTCGAGGGACTCACAGAACCATGATACCCGCGACCCCCGCTCCCGCGATCGTGCCCGCCCCCGGCCCCGTCGTGCAGGTGTCGGCGACCGGCGGGTCCGCCCTGCTCGCGGCGCTGGCCCTGCTGGGGCTGGCCGTCGCCGCCGGGCTGTCGCTGCTCATCGCCTACGAGGCGCTGAAGGGCTACCGGGGCACCCGCGACCGGGCGATGCTGTTCCTGGCGGTCGGGATCGTCCTCCTGACCGCCGGCCCCATCGCCCTCCGCATCGCCCTCCCGACGCTCACCGACGCGCCCGGGTCCGTCCGCCTGCTGTCGACGACCGTCAGCGAACTGCTCGGCCTCGGCTGCATCCTCTACGCTATCTACGGACGACCATGACCGCACGCAGACCACACCCCCACGAACGCACCCCGGACGGCCGTCCCCACCGGGAGGTGGCGCCGTGAGCGTCCCGCTCGCGGGCGCCGCGTCGCTCGCGGCGACCCTCCCCTCCGAGGTCGCGCCCCTCCAGGCCAGTTCGGGGGTCACGCCCGCGACGCTCACCGGCGCGCTGACCGCCGCGGTCGGGCTGTTCGTCGCCTACCAGGCCTACCGCGGCTACCGGCGCAACGACAGCCACCCGATGCTGTTCCTCGGCGTCGGTATCTTCCTCGTGACCACCGTGCCCTTCGTCGTCACGACGCTGCTGGTCTCCGTCCTGTTCGCCAGCGACGCCGCCGCCGTCCTCGCGTGGGCGACCCTGGAGATCCTCGGCCTCGGGTCGATCCTCTACGCGCTCACGGGCGCGTGACCCGACCCGACCTGACCCGACCAGACCCGACCCGACCCGACCTGACCCGACCAGACCCGACCCGACCCGACCTGACCCGACCAGACCCGACCCGACCCGACCTGACCCGACCAGACCCGACCCGACCCGACCTGACCCGACTCACCGGGCACGGGCTCGACCGCGCACCAGTGCGATCACCTTTAGTACGACGGCGGCGGAGAACCCGACAATGAGCCGACTGGTCCCCGCGCTCCGGGTACCCGGCGGGCCGGGCGCCCTCCTCCGGCGGTTCGTCGGTGTGCCCGTCCGCCTCCAGACGTACGCGAACCTGCTGTACCTCTCGGCGCTGTTCCCGCTGGGGATGGCGTACTCGATACTGCTCCCGCTCGGCTTCGGGCTCGGGATCGGGCTGGCGGTGATACTCGTCGGCCTCCCCGTGCTGGCCGGGACGATACTGCTGGTCCGGGAACTGACCGCGCTCGAACGGTACGCCGCCGACCGGCTGCTCGTCGTCGACGTCCCCGCGGGCGACGCCGACGTGCCGCCGCTCTCGGAGCCGGTCGCCCACCTGAGACACGCGCTCACGACTCTCTCGACGTGGCGGGGGGTCGTCTTCCTCCTGAGCAAGGTCCTCGTCGGGACCGCGGCGTTCACGCTGCTGATGTTCCTCGGGGTGTTCTCGCTGTCGCTGCTGCTCGTGCCGCTGTACTACCGGTCGGTCAACGTCGGCGTCCGGCCGGTCTCCGGCGAGATGAACGTCCAGCCGTCCGTCGAGTTCGCGCTCCGGACCTGGGAGGTCGGACTCACGGTCCCGTTCCGGCTGACGACGTGGTACGTCACCACGCTGCCGGAGGCGCTCGCCGTCTCCGCGCTCGGGCTGGTGGCGACGCTCGTGTCGCTGCACGTCTGCAACTTCGCGGCGCGGGCGGCCGGCTGGTACACGTCGCTGCTGGTCGGCGGGACCGACCCCTCTGTGATCCGTCGTGCCATCGATACGTAGGGCGGTCGACACCGGCGTTCGGACCGCTCGACGGCCCCCGGGCCTTATTTACCTGCATCGCATACGGTGTCGGTAACATCCCGATGAGTCATCTCCTTGCGGACCCGACTGTTGCCTTCGTCGTCGGCGGATCGACCGACGGCCGGGACCGCGTTCGCGGGGCGGTCCCGGACGCGATCGAGACCGTCGCCGTCGCGAACCGCGACGACCTGACCGAACGGCTCTCCGCGCGGAACGACGTGGGCTGTATCGTCGCTGTCGGCGTCGACGAGGCCGGGTTCGCCGACGTCGTCGAGGCGGCCAGAGCGGTCAGCGACCACCTGCCAGTCGTCGTCTCTGCCGACGACGAGGCGGTGGCCGCGGCCGTCGCGGGGCGGGCCGACTGTCGGTACCTGCCGCGGTCGGCCGCCGACGAGACGCTCGCCGCGGTCGTCGACGACGCGGTGGCGACCTTCCGGGAGCGGCGCCGGGCCGCCGCCGACAGCGGCATCCTCCGGACGCTGCTCGAGCAGGGGCAGCTGACGATGTTCGCCAAGGACGAGGAGGGGCGGTACGTCCGGATGGCCGACGTGCCGTACACGCCGGACCCCGAGGAGTTCATCGGGAAGACCGACCCGGAGGTGTTCGACCACGGTTCGGGGTCCGACCAGGCGGCCTACGAGGACGACCTGCAGGTCGCCGAGACGGGCGAGCCGATCCGCCGCCAGGTCGAGCACTTCGAGACGCAGGGCGGGGACCACTGGTCGGAGGTGACGAAGCTGCCCTGGCGCGACGAGGACGGCCGCGTGATCGGGGTGGTCGGCTACGCGCTCGACGTCTCCGAGCGGATGCAGCTCAAGCGCCGGCTGGAGGAACAGCAGCGCCGGTTCGACGAGTTCGCCAGCTACGTCTCCCACGACCTGCGGACGCCGCTGCAGATCTCCGTCGGCGCCCTCGAACAGGCCCGGGAGGGCCACGAGGAGGCGTTCGACCGGATCGAGCGGGCCAACGAGCGTATCGAGGAGATCCTCGGGGACCTCAGCGCCCTCTCGAAGGGCGACCGGTCGGTCGACCTCTCCGAGGAGGTGCTCGACGTGCTCGACGTGGGCGTCTCCTCGACGGAGCTCGCGCCGCTGGTCGAGCAGGTCTGGAGCGTCCACGGCACCGACGACGCGACGCTGGAGGTGGCTGTCCCCGAGGGCACCGAGGTCATCGCCGAGACCGAGTCCGTCCGGCCGCTGGTCGAGAATCTCCTGAAGAACGCCCTCGACCACGCCGGGCCGGATGTGACCGTCCGCGTCGGGACGACCGACCGCGGCTTCTACGTCGAGGACGACGGCCCCGGCATCCCCGCGGCCGAGCGCGAGCAGGTCCTCGAGGCCGGCTACACGACCACCGAGGACGGCACCGGGACGGGGCTGGCGATCGTCGCCGAGACCGTCGACCAGCAGGGCTGGGAGGTCGACATCCGCGAGAGCGAGATCGGCGACGGCCCGGGGGCGCGCTTCGAGTTCACCGAGTGTCCGGTCGTGGTACCCAACCCCGTCGAACCGGTCGAACCGGCCGAACTCACCGGGAGCGTCGACGTCGGCGACGTGTCCGTCGCCGGGTCGGCGACGCCGGGCGCGTCGGACGGCTCCTGGCGCGTCGTCGGCAACGGCCGGGACATCTGGCACGACATCGACGAGTTCCACTTCGCCTACGGCGAACTCGACGGGCCGGTCCGGATCGAGGGGCGGCTGGACGAGCTGGAGGCCGTCCACGAGTACAGCAAGGCCGGGCTGATGGTCAGGGACACGCTCGCCGACGACGCCGCGTTCGCGTTCGTCGGCGCGACCGGCGACCACGGCACCGAGACGATGTGGCGCCACGAGACTGGCGCCGCCGCGGGGAGCGACCAGCTCGAGGAGCCCTACGACGCCTACCTGTGGTACCGCCTCGACGCCGTCGACGGCACGGTGACGCTGTCGTGGTCGACCGACGGTGAGGACTGGCAGCCGATCGACCAGCGGCGGATCGACCTCTCCGACCCCGTTGTCGTCGGCCTCGCGGTCTGCAGCCACAGCGCCGACGAGACCAGCGAGGCCGTCTTCGAGGACGTGAGCGTGACCGAACTCGTCACGCTCGACTGAAACCGGAACCCCGCCGACGGCTCGGCCGGTTCGCCGTTCTACCGACGACTTCAGCCGCGTTCCGCGACGAACTCCTGCACTTCCTCGACGCTGAGGACGCCATCTTCGCGAGTCCCGGCGAGGTCGCCGTCGACGAACAGCAGCAGTTTCGGGACGCTCCGCACGTCGTACTCGTCGATCAGTCCCGGGTCGTCCCGCGGGTTCATCGTCGCGACGACGGCGTCGGCCGAGCGGGCGACCCCGCTCAGGACCGGCTCCATCGCCGCGCACTTCCCGCAGCCCTCGGTGTGGAACTCGACGAGCACCCGGTCGTGGCTCGCGACGAGGTCGTCGAGTTCGGCCCGGGTCGACAGCGAGACGGGACGGTCGTGTGTCGCGGCCATACCCGGGCGTAGGTCCCCGACGCGTGTAAGCCCTCTGCGACTCGGCTCGTGTGAGTGCTGGGGACGGACGGCGCAGTGAGCGGCCGATGCCGACAGCGTCGGGACTGAACTACAGTGGCGCGCGCTGTCGCGCGTTTCATCGCGCGACAGCACCGTGCGAGGGATGAGCGAGCCGAAGGCGAGCGAATCGGCTGGGGAGGCTCGTGGCTGTCTTCGGTGCTGTGCGGTCGCGGTACTGTCCCTGGCGGACTGAAAGGGCGAGGCGCGCTCGCGCTTGTGTAGTCGTCTGAGCGACCCCTATCCGCGCGGGCGGTGCGGAGAGCGCGGATATGTCGCTCAGCGACCGCGAGCGCGCCGAGGGCTTTCATCGCCTGCTGTCCCCTGCGGTACCGACTCCAGCTAGCGAACGCGTCGAGGGCTCTCAACACCTGCTGTCGATGGTGGTACCGACTCCAGCGACTCTACGAACTCGGGGACGGGGAGCCGATGGATATAACCCGGGGGACCCGCTCTCACACACCCATGGACGCGGCACTGGGAGCGCCGGCGAAGATGGCCGAGCGGGAGGAGGACCTGACGCCGATGATGGCCCAGTACTTCGAACTCTGCCGGGAGTACGACGACTCGCTGGTGCTCTTCCAGGTGGGTGACTTCTACGAGGCCTTCTGCGAGGCGGCCGAGCGGGTGGCCCGCATCTGCGAGATCACCCTGACCAAACGGGAGGACTCGACCGGCGAGTACGCGATGGCGGGCATCCCCATCGACAACGCCGAGTCGTACATCGAGCGGCTGCTGGAGGCGGGCTACCGCGTGGCGGTCGCCGACCAGGTCGAGGACCCCGACGAGGTCAGCGGCGTGGTCGACCGGGCGGTCACCCGCGTCGTCACGCCGGGGACGCTCACCGAGGACGAACTCCTGCGGAGCGCCGACAACAACTTCGTCGCCTGTCTCACCGCGGACGGCCCGGGCGGCGACGCGACGACCCGCGACACGAAACGAGCGGGCGGCGGTGCGGGCGCCGGCGGCGACGAGAACGGCCCGTACGGGCTCGCGCTACTGGACGTGTCGACGGGCGACTGCTACGCGACGGGCGCCGACCGGCTGGACTCGGTCGCGGACGAACTCGGGCGGTTCGCGCCCGCCGAGGCCATCGTCGGCCCCGACGCGCCGACGGACGTGTTCGACGGCGACTGCATGGTTTCGCCCTACGAGCGGACGGCCTTCGACGCCGAGCGCGCCCGCGAGCGGGTCGAGGCGTACTTCGGGGACCTCGGGCTGGCCGACGAGGCGGAGGTCCGGGCCATCGGCGCCCTGCTTTCCTACGCCGAGTACACCCGCGGGGGCAACCCCGACGCCGGCGACATCGGCGACGACGCGACGGCCGAAGTGGCCAGGCCTGGCGCGACCGCCGAGGGGGACGCCGGCGGGGACGACACCGGCGAGGCCCACACCACCGGCGACCCGACCGACGCGGCCACCACGCTCGACTACATCAACACGCTGACGCGCTACGACCCACGGGAGTACATGCTACTGGACCGCGTCGCGCTGGAGAGCCTGGAGCTGTTCGACCGCCGGGCGGTCCACGGCGACCGGGCGCTCACGCTCGTCGACGCGCTCGACGAGACGGCCTGCGCGCTCGGCCGCCGGAAGCTCGACGACTGGCTGCGTCGACCCCTACTGGACGAGGACCGCATCGCCGCCCGCCACGACGCCGTTGCGGAGCTGACCGGCGACGTAGGGCTACGCGAGGACCTGCACGAGTTGCTCGACGACGTGTACGACATCGAGCGGCTCATCTCCCGGGTCGCCCGCGGGCGCGCGACGGCGCGGGACCTGCGCTCGCTGCACGACACGCTCGCGGTCGTCCCCGACGTGCGAGCAGCCCTGGACGACGCCGAGTCGGCGACGCTGGTCGAGTTGCGCGAACAGCTCGACCCCCTCGCCGACGTGCGCGAACTGATCGACGAGGCCATCCAGGAGGACCCCGACGCCGACCTCACCGAGGGCGGCATCGTCAAACCGGAGTTCGACGACGAACTCGCCGACCTCCGGAGCACGGAACGGGAGGGCAAGGCGTGGATCGACGACCTCGAAGCAGGGGAGCGCGAGCGCACCGGCATCGACTCGCTGAAGGTCGGCCACACCTCCGTCCACGGCTACTACATCGAGGTGACCGACCCGAACCTCGATCGGGTGCCCGACGACTACCAGCGCCGGCAGACCCTGAAGAACTCCGAGCGGTTCGTCACGCCCGAACTCAGGGAACGGGAGGACGAGATCATCCGCGCCGAGGACCGCGCGGACGACCTCGAATACGAGCTGTTCTGCGAGGTGCGCCGCGACGTGGCCGACGAATCGGAGCGCGTGCAGGCGCTGGCCGACCGGCTCGCCCGGCTGGACGTGTTCGTCTCCTTCGCGAGCGTGGCGGCGAAGTTCGACTACACTCGCCCCTGCGTCGGCGCCAAGGAGTTCGCCGTCGAGGCCGGGCGCCACCCCGTCGTCGAGCGCGCCGAGGAGCGGTTCGTCCCCAACGACGCCCACTTCGACGACGAGCACTTCTTCGCCGTCATCACCGGCCCGAACATGAGCGGCAAGTCGACGTACATGCGCCAGGTCGCGCTCACCTCCGTGCTCGCCCAGGCGGGGAGTTTCGTCCCCGCCGCCGAGGCGCGCCTGCCGGTGGTCGACCGAGTCTTTACCCGCGTCGGCGCCAGCGACGACATCGCCGGCGGCCGCTCGACGTTCATGGTCGAGATGACCGAACTCGCCGATATCCTCAACAACGCCACCGACGAGTCGCTGGTCCTGCTCGACGAGGTCGGCCGCGGGACCAGCACCGCCGACGGCCTCGCGATCGCCCGCGCGGTGACCGAGCACATTCACGACGAGATCGGCGCCACCACCCTCTTCGCGACCCACCACCACGAGCTGACCGCCATCGCCGACGAGCTGTCGGGCGTGTTCAACCTCCACTTCGAGACCGAGCACGCCGACGGCGAGGTGGCCTTCGAACACGAGGTCGCGCCCGGCGCCGCCGCCGCCTCCTACGGCATCGAGGTGGCGAAGCTCGCCGGCGTGCCCGGGGAGGTGGTCGACCGCTCCCGGGAGTTGCTCGACGAGAGCGATCCCGGGTCGGACGGTCCGGGTGCGGTCGAGTCTAACGGCCACGACCTCGAGGAGAACGTCCGCGTGAGTAGCACCGCCGACGAGAGCGGCAGCGGCGGCGGCGACGATAGTGGCCCACCCTCGGACCTCGAACGGGAACTTGCCGACCTCGACGTGGCGACGATGACGCCGCTGGAGGCGATGAATGCCCTCGCAGAACTGAAAGAGTCGCTGGACGAGTAGGCGTCGGGCGGTCAAGCGGACGGGAACCGTTCAGTCCGACGCGTCGTCGGGCCCGGTGGGCGTCAGCGGCACGAACTCGAGCCCGCGCTCGGCGAGCAGCCGGCGCGCGCGGTCGGTGACCGACGGCGCGACGAGGATGCCGCGGATCTGTCGGTCGGCGTGCAGGTCCCGCTCCAGCGCGTCGACGTACCGGCCCAGTTGCCCCACGGCGTCGGGCCCCACCCGTCGGCGCTTGAGTTCGACGGCGACTGCCCGCTCGTCGGCGTCCTCGCCGTAGATGTCGACGGCGCCGGCGGGCGTCGACCGCTCGGTCGCCAGCGGGACGAACCCCTCCTCGACCAGCGACGGTTCGTCGAGGATCCGCTGGCGCAGATCCTCCTCCGTGCCTTCGAGCGAGAGGTCGCGCTCGTCAGTCAGCCCGTAGGCCGACACCTCCAGCACCGCCTCGAAGTCGACCCGGAGGTGTTCCTCCGGCGTCTCGCGGTGGCTCTCGACGACGAGGTGCCCCTCGTCCAGGCGGGTCTCGTGGTCACAGTCCGGCGGCTGCCAGTTGACCGGCTGCTGGCCCTCGTCGGTGTGGACCAGCGCTGCGCCGTCGGGCTTGAGCATCACCAGCCGCTCGCCGGGACCGAGCGTGCTCGAGGCGCGGCCCTCGTAGTCGACGGTGCAGCGGCCGACGACGGTCACCAGGGCTCCGGCGTCGATGGCATCGGCCACGAGGTCCCGTGCGGTCTCGTGGCTCGGGCGCTCGCGCGTCTCCAGCCGGAGTCCCTCCTCGACGGCAGTCACGCCTCGGGGTTGGGCGCCGGGGGCTAAAAACCGCGCGACACGGGACCGGTCAGTGGTTCAGCGTCGCGGATCACCCCCGTCGATCCACAGGACCGCGTCGGCGTCGGGCGTGTCGGGGTGGCGAGCGACACGGACGGCGAGGTATCGCGTCGCCGCGGGGGCGGGCACGAGGCCGGCGTCGACCGCGTCGCCGAGCACGTCCTTGGCGGTGCGCAGGAACCGTCGGATCCGCTCGGCGGCGGCCTCGCCGGGCCAGGGGACCAGCGCCGCCGGTTCGGCGTCGGTGGAGCGGGTCTTCCGGTCGGTGTCCGCGCGGGCCGGGGATCCGGGTTGCCGGCCGGTCTCGATGCCCAGCCGGGGGACCAGGAACGCCTCGGTCCGGCCGTCCGCGACGACGAACGCCTCGAACTCGCGGGGGTCGAGCGAGTCGAGGACCGCCTCGGCCGAGGCGCCCGACCGGAACGGCTCCGGGTCGACGAGGTCGGGGGGCGCCTCGTCGGCCCGGACCAGGGCGACCAGCCGGTCGACGTGCTCGCCGCCCCACTGCGAGCGGTGCAGGTCGTACCCGCCGGCGTCGCGTTCGACCGCGACCAGCGTGCGCGCTCCCACGGCGAGGCGGAGTGGTCGCGGGTTCACCCATAAACTCTCGGACGAACCCGGCGGACAGCGGGCCCACTCGCCGGCCGAGCGTCGACCGAGCGTCGGCTTCCGCGGCCGGTCCCGTGACTCAGCCGTCGAACTCGACCAGACTCTCCAGGGGCACGAGGCGGTGCTGGACTTCCGGTTTCGTGTAGCCCGACGACTCCTCGGAGACGCCCGCGGTGTAGACGGTGACCTTCTGCTGGAGGACGTGCGGTTTCCCCTCCGTGTTCCGGACGACCTCGACCGACCGCCAGGCCTCCTCTTTCATACCACACCACGAAGACACGCTGCGATAAATCGCTTTGGCGGCGGGCCGGTCTCGACCGCAGGTTCTGACCCCCTCACTTGTCCGCGGCGGCCGCCCCGTCCGCGGGCCGGAGCGTGAACCGTCGCGTCTCCAGGCCGGCGTCGTAGTAGGCCCGCGCGAGCGTCGCCTCGTCGGCGGCTGCCCCGCGGTCGACGGTCCGGACGCGGACGGTCACCGTCAGCGGCGCCGTCGCGAACGGGTAGGGGTCGACCCGGTAGGTGCCGTCGCCGAGCGCGGCGACCGAGAGGGTCGCGTCGTCCCCGCCGGTCGTGGGAACGGCGTCGATCTCGCCGTAGCCGGGCGGGGAGTCGGTGATACAGAAGGACAGCGAGAGGGCGTCCCACGCCTGGAGGCGCCGGTAGTCGTCCCACAGTCGCCCGTCGTAGTCGTCGGGAACGCGCTTCGCGTCGTGGAGCGACCGGAGCAGCTCCCGGTCGGCGGACGTGGCGGGTGCCGGTCCACCGCGCTCGCCGTCGAGGAGCGCGTCGAGCAGCCGCTGCTGGCGTCGCTGCTCGCGGTCGACGAACGCGCGGAACGTCGCGGGCGTCTCCGGCCACGCCGGCGAGAGGCCGTAGCGCTGGTTCCGCAGCCCGGCGCCGTGCATCGACACCAGCAGGCCGGCGTAGGCGTCCATCCCGGTGACGGCGTCGATCCCCTCGTCGTAGAGGTCGACCCAGGTGTCGGCGGGCATCTCGCGGAAGTCGACCGGCTCGCCGTCCGCGAGGCGGGGGCGGCGGTCGTAGGTCCGCCAGCCCGTGTCGTGGGCGTAGGCCGCGACCGCGAGCGAGTCGAAGGGGTCGGGGCGGTCGAACGACGCCGACCCCCAGGCGTCGGCGAACTGGCCCGCGAGGGCGGCGTGGTCGGGCTGGGTGACGAACTGGTACCCTTCCGCCGTCTCCGCGACTATCACGCATCGGCGTTGGGGCGGCGCGGTGAAAGGGGCGTCGGCCGGTCACGCCCGGTCGCGTACCGTCTCGACCCACGCTTCGAGGTCGGCGCGGGTGAGGTCGGGCGACCAGCGGAGTTCGCCGTCGATGAACACGGGGTACGGCTCCGTGTCGAGGTTGTCGACGAACGCGTCGACGGTCGTCTCGACCGGGACGCAGTCGCCCGACGCGAGCACGTGTCGGTCGTTCTCGGCGGCGAAGGGGACGGTGACGGTCCCGAGCGGTGCTTTCTCGGTCGGGAAACAGAACGGGACGACGACGAGTCCGTCGTCCCACGAGAGGCGGTATCCGACGGGAGTGATCGACTCGTTGGTCGTCACCGCGACGGAGCCGTCGCCGACGACGGTGTAGATGTCGGCCGGGAACGCCGTCGCGGCGCCGAGCACGCGGAGCGCCGCGGCCAGCGAGTAGCCCTGCCCGAGCAGTCGCGCCAGCGTCTCGCCGACGCGAGCCGCGACGCTGTCGAAGATGTCCGCGACCGTCACGATCCCGCCCGCCGCCCCGTTGTCCACCAGCGCGCGCCCCTGGGCGAACGACGTGCAGCCGTTGAGGAGAAACAGGTCGACCCCCACGTCGTCGACCGTCCGGGTGTCGACGAACCCGTCGTCGCACTCGAACCCGCGCTCGTCCACGTGACCGACGTAGTGGAAGAAGTCGGTGTCCGCCGCGAGCGCCGCCCGCAGTTCCGCGGCCGTGGGGTCGGCGAGCACCCTCGTGTCGAACGGTTCGAGACCACGCGACGCGTAGATGTCCGCGACTGACCCGCCCTCGCCGGTTCGGTCGCCGGGGCCGACGACGGTGACGCCGATCCCCGTCTTGTCGGAGACTTCGCGGTCGAGTTTCCGCTCGTACGCCGCCGCGGACATCGCGCTCGTCCCGACCGGCACGCCGTCGCCGAGATAGGCGTGTTCGACGCTGGATGAGGGGGGCGGGTAGACGAGCCGCTCGTCCCACGCCGCCCCGGCCGACCGCATCGACGCGGCCTCCGCGTTCGCCCCGTCCGGGAGCCACCGTCTCTCGGACGGCGCGGACGGTTCGTCACAGTACCGGGGTTCCGGGTCGTCCAGCGAGGCGGCGTCGGGACGGCGGACGGCCGCGAGTTCGGCCGCGAGGTGTGGGAGCGCGTCGAGTCGGTCAGCGCCCGGGACGGCGTCGACGGTGAGTTTCCAGCGCGGGATCGCGTCGGCGATCCGCTCCCGTGGGACGTCCATGTACGCGGCGACCCGGGCCGGCAGGTCGCTGTCGTACATCGCTTCGAGGTCGAACGGCAGCCGGGGCTCGACCGCCGTTCGCTCGACCAGGTCGAGGTCGAAGCGCCCGGCGGTCCGGACCACGCAGTCGAGCGTGAACTGCCGCTGCAGGACGTCCGTCGCCGTCGCGGCGACGTCGCCCGCCGCCGTCAGCGACCACTCCCGGCCGTCGGCGCGGAGACGGGGCTCGTCCCCCACTTCGACCGTCGCACCGAGGTAGAACGCCAGCGGCGTGACCGCGAAGCAGTCGGCCAGCTCCGGACGAACGGTGATCGACACGCCGGTGTCCGGCGGGGAGAGCGCGTCCGGAACTGCCGACTCGTCGCCGACCTCAACCAGCGGCGGATACCCGCGCAGCGTCGGCCACGACCGCTCCGGGGACGTCGTCTTCAGCGCCGTCCCGAACCGGGAGACGACCGCGGCCACCGCCGACGGGTCCGGGGTCGTCGTGACCGTCGCCGCCGGCCGTTCGTGATAGCTTCGAGTCCCGATCCGAACGCGTCTCGGCGACTCGAACTCGAACCCCGCGCGGTCGTCGTGGGTCCGGATCGTCACGGGACCGTCGACGTGGAAGTAGAGCTTCACCGGCGTCGTACTCAGTTCGAGCGTGTACCTCCCCGCGGAGATCCGGCGCTCGTCCGCCGTCGATACGTCGTCGACCTGCTCGCCGTCCCTCGTCCTGACGACGACGCCGAGGTGGTGGGGGAACCGGATCGCCCCCGTCTCGACCGTCGCCCCGGCGTCTACCGGGACGTCGAACGCCCCGGTGTCGACGGCGGTCGGGTCCACCGGCCGGTCCGTCTCGAACGCGAACTCGACTGACTCGATCGGGTCGACGATCCTGACGCCCGTCGGGTCCGTCATCGCTTCGAACCGAGGGTTCGCGTCCCTCTTCGTGTCCGTCACGGTCGTTGCTCACCGTCTCGAACGAGTATGCAAATAGCTTCCGACTGTGACGGTCCCCGGACCACAGTGGGGCCGAGCGCCTCGACCGTTCTTGGACGGCTCGGCACACCATCCGCTCCCGGCCGTTACCGCCGCGGTGGCGGTAGTAGGCGACCAGCCGCAGCGGGATCGCAGCCACCGCAGTCGCGAGCGTCACGAGGACCGTCCATCCGGGAGCGAGCCGGCGGATGGCCTTCGTCTCTGGAGACGGCCGCGTGGCCGTCGGACGAGGTCGGATGATGTCGGAGACGGCCGCGAAAACGGAGAATCCGGGAGAAAAGAACCGCTACAGCAGGTCTTCGACGTTGTCGACGACTTCCTCGGGGGTGTCGCCGACGGGGACGCCCGCGGATTCGAGGGCGTCGATCTTCGACTGGGCGGTGCCGGTGCCCGAGCCGGAGACGATGGCGCCGGCGTGGCCCATGCGCTTGCCCGGCGGGGCGGTGCGGCCGGCGATGAAGCCGGCGACGGGCGTGGTCATGTACTCGTCGATGTACTCGGCGGCCTCCTCCTCGTCCTCGCCGCCGATCTCGCCGCACATGACGACGGCGTCGGTCTTGCTGTCCTGCTCGAACAGCGCGAGCGCCTCGATGAACGAGGTGCCGATGATCGGGTCGCCGCCGATGCCGATGGCGGTCGACTGGCCGATGCCGCGCTGGGTGAGGCTGTCGACGACCTGGTAGGTCAGCGTGCCCGAGCGGGAGACGAGGCCGACGCGGCCGGCCTCGAAGATGTTGCCCGGCAGGATGCCGAGCTTGGCCTCGCCGGGGGTGATGACGCCGGGGCAGTTCGGGCCGACGAGGTAGGCGTCGGTCTCCTGCAGGCGGCGGTAGACCCGCGACACGTCCTGCGTGGGGATGCCTTCGGTGATGGTGACGACGAGGTCGAGCTCGTCGACGCCCAGCGCCTCGAAGCAGGCGTCGCCGGCGAACGCCGGCGGGACGAACACGACCGACGTGTCGGCGTCCTCCTCTTCGGCGGCCTCGGCGACGGTGTCGTAGACGGGGACGCCCGCGACCTCCTGGCCGCCCTTGCCGGGGACGGCGCCGGCGACGACGTTCGTCCCGTACTCGATCATCTGCTCGGTGTGGAACTTGCCCTCACCGCCGGTGATACCCTGCACGATGACGCGGCTGTCTTCGTCGACGAGCACACTCATGCTTCCACCTCCTCGGCGTAGTCGACCGCACGCTGGACGGCGTCCTCCAGCGTCTTCTCGACGGTCACGAGGTCCTCGTTGAGGATCTCCATGCCCTCCTGCCAGTTCGTCCCGGCGAGCCGGACGACGACGGGCTTGGGGATCTCGTCGAACTGTTCGAGCGCCTGGTTGATCCCCCGGGCGACCTCGTCGCCGCGGGTGATCCCGCCGAAGATGTTGAACACGACCGAGTCGACGTTCTCGTCGGAGAAGACCATGTCCAGGGCGTTGGCGATGCGGTCGGCCTTGGCGCCGCCGCCCACGTCGAGGAAGTTGGCGGGCTCGCCGCCGTAGTGGTCGACCAGGTCGAGCGTCGTCATGACGAGGCCGGCGCCGTTGCCGATGATGCCGACGTTGCCCGACAGGCGGACGTAGTCGAAGCCGTACTCGTCGGCCTTGCGGTCGAGTTCGCTCTCGGCAAACTCGCCTTCCTCCTCCATCTCCTGGAGTTCGGGCTGGCGGAACAGGGCGTCCTCGTCGACGTTGAAGACGGCGTCGGCGGCGATGACATCCTTGTCCGCGGTGACCATGAGGGGGTTGATCTCGGCGTCGGAGCCGTCGCGGTCGTCCCAGAGTTCGTAGAGCGTCGTCAGGACCGAGGCCACGTCGCGGGCGATCTCGCGGTCGACGCCGGCGTCGTAGACGGCCTTGCGGGCCTGGTAGGGGTGCATGCCGAACGCGGGGTCGATGTGCTCGCGGGCGATGGCGTCGGGGTCCTCCTCGGCGACCTCCTCGATGTTGACGCCGCCGCGGGTCGAGACCATGGCGACGGGCTTGCCCTCGCCGCGGTCCATCGTGACGCCGACGTACAGCTCGTTCTCGAAGTCGACGGCCTCCTCGACGAGGACGCGGTCGACGGTGTAGCCCTTGAGGTCCATCCCGAGGATGTCGTCGGCGGCCTCGCGGGCCTCGCTCTCGTCGTCGGCGAGCTTGATCCCGCCGGCTTTCCCGCGTCCGCCGACGTGTACCTGTGCCTTGACGGCGACCGGATAGCCGATCTCCTCCGCGGCGGCGACCGCCTCGTCGACGGTCCCGGCCAGGTCCGAGGCCGGTGTCGGGATCCCGGCGTCGGAGAAGACCTGCTTCGCCTGATATTCGTGCAGTCGCATGTCACTCGAACCCGCGGCCGGCGAGCGCTTAAATCCCGCTCATCTCGCCCGGCTGGGAGTTAAGTACTCCGGGGAGTATCGTTCACGAAAATTGGGCCACAAGGCACTTATTGCCGCCGAAATCGATTACACGTGTCGGCGCCCTCCGGCGCCGCACCCCACCCACCACACCCACCCCACCGATTCCACCCCACCTTTCCGCCGTTCCACCCACCTTCTCTTTCCATCGTTCGCTCGCCACCGGAGAGCGACTGCGCCGCGTAGCGACCGCCGACTTCAGTCCGTTTCCGCCCGCGCAGCGCGACGAGTGACTTTTCCCGGTCTCGCCCGTCCCCGCGGATATGGACGGCAACGACGCCGAGGACGTGGAAGGTGCGAACGGGGCGGCGCTGTCGACGCTCGCGAGCGAGATCGAAGCGGCCGAGCGGGTCGTCGCGCTCACCGGCGCGGGCGTGAGCGTCCCGTCGGGGATCCCGCCGTTCCGCGGCGAGTCGAGCGACGACGGACCCGACCCGGTCTGGGAGACCCACGACCCCGCGGACTTCCACCGGCGGCGCTTCGACGCCGACCCCGAGGGGTTCTGGACCGACCGGCTGGCGCTCCGGGAGACGCTGTACGGCGACGGCGTCGAGCCGAACGCGGCCCACGAGGCGCTGGCGACGCTCGAATCGCGGGGCCGCCTCGACACCCTCCTCACGCAGAACGTCGACGGTCTGCACGCGGCCGCGGGCTCGGAGTCGGTGGTCGAACTCCACGGGACGAGCGCCCGCGTGGTCTGTGACCGTTGCGGCTCGACCGGACCGGCCGACCCCGTCTTCGAGCGCGTTCGCGACGGCGAGCGGCCGCCGACCTGCGACTGCGGGGGCGTCCTCAAGCCGGACGTGGTGCTGTTCGGGGAGGCGCTCCCGGACGAGGCGTTCGACCGGGCCCAGACCGCCGCGCGGCGCT
The DNA here is from genome assembly GCF_051414055.1 of Halosimplex halobium. Taxonomy (NCBI): domain Archaea; kingdom Methanobacteriati; phylum Methanobacteriota; class Halobacteria; order Halobacteriales; family Haloarculaceae; genus Halosimplex; species Halosimplex halobium. Next base: position 25,642 of record NZ_JBLKNX010000024.1, on the reverse strand, counting down.
GCGACGTGTTCCTCGCGGTCGGGTCGTCGCTGGCGGTGCGGCCGGCGGCGCTGCTGCCCGAGATCGCTGCCGACTCGGGCGCGACGCTGGCCGTCGTGAACCTCGACGAGACGGAGTACTCCGGGCGGGCGGACTACGACCTCCGGGCGGACGCGACGGCGGCGCTGCCGGCGCTGGTCGCGGCACTCGACGGGTAGGACGGCGACCGGCGGCCGAGGGGGAGCGGCCGCCAGACGGGACTCGGCGGAGAACGGTCGGGTGACGGGCGACGAGGGGCGGCCGACGGGCGCGGTCAGCGACGGGCGGCCGGCGGGCGTGTAGGGTCCGGGGACCGCCGGGTCACAGCTCGACGCCGCTGGGGATGAGGCTGTGCTGGCGGAGGAGGCTCCCCTCGTCGTCGTAGACGAGCAGGGTTCGTTTCTCGAAGTCGGCGACCGTCTCGCCGTCGCGCTCGACGACGACGCGGTAGCAGCCGTCGGCGTCGTCGGGGTCGTCCTCGCGCCGGGCGGCGTCGACGAGTTCCCGCACCGCGTCGGCGTCGGCGTTGACCTCGACGACGAACTCGCCGGTCACCCGGTTGGTGAGGCTGAAGACGCCGGCCGCGTCGTCGTCGCCGGCCGCCCGGAAGCGGAAGGCGACGTCGACGCGGTCGCGGTCCAGCCGGTCGCCCCCGGCGTCCGTGAGGCGCTCCTCGAGGAGGTCCGACGGGCCGTCGTAGCGCAACGCGGCCGTCGGCAGGCGGTCGCCGTCCCGGTCGACGTGACGGAGTTCCAGCGTGACGTAATCGCGCCTCATTCGACACCCCCCACTAGGGAGCGGGCGTGCATGAACGTAACGCCGACATCGACCGCGCCGGCTCCGGACGGCCCCGGAGGACCGCGCCACAGCCGACCCCCACCGCGCGCTGCGCCGCCCGCCCGGACCCGGCCACAGCGCCCGTCGCGCCGCGGCCGACGGCTGCCCCGGGAGCCGGTAGCTTTTATACGGGCGGGGACGGCGAGTCTGGCCATGTGGGTCCGCTCGGAGTACGCCGGTGAACTGGCCGTTCTCGCGACGTGGCTGACCGCCCTCCTGCCGTGGTCGGTGTCGGTGCTGCGCGAGTCGCCCTCCTGGCTCGACGGCACCTTCACCGTCGTCAACATCCGGTTCGTCTTCCTGCAGTTCCACTACCTCTTCGGGGTCGCGCTGGGCCGGCAGTCGCTGGACGGGCTCGTCCAGTTCGTCCCCGAGATCCCGGGGTTCGTCCCCCCGAACCAGGTGCCCGAGGGGCGGCTCTGGCTCGCCACCGCCGGTTTCTTCGGGTGCATGCTCCTGCTGAGTCTCGTCTACTACGCGCGCGACGAACAGCTCGAAGCCGCCGCCGAGCGGGCCGAGACACGGATCGCCCGTGGGGCGCCGGACGCGCTCGCCGGCGCCGTCCCCGGGGCCGTCGCGGCCAGGCTGACGCTCGACCCCGTCCGCGTGTTCGGCGCCTGCTTCGCGGTCCTCGCGGTCGCCTTCTCGGTCGCCACGGCGATGTTCTTCCAGCACCAGCCGACCGTCCCCGTCGGCGCGGTCTTCATGTGGGTCTTCGCGGTCGTGCTCCTGCGGGTCGAACGTACCTGACCGGCGGGCCGGCCGACAGCCGTCCCGACCGACGGACCTCCCCTCGAGCCCCCTCCTGCCACCAGCCGCCGACGGCTCGAACCCACGACATCCCCCGCGTCGCCCCGAACTTCGAAACCGCCGGAACAGAGCGTGACGGCCGCGGTATCTCGTCATTTGGGACCAGTTGTCACGCCACCATCATCGAAACATTTAAGAGTTTTTCGGACTTACGTAGTGTTAGGAACCGCGGCATCGGATTCTTATGGCTTTCGCCACCGGTGAGCCGCTCCGGAGACCAATCATGAGCGACACGACAATTCGAACCGGCGCCGAGGAACAGACGAGCGAACGGCTGCGGGCGGAGCAGGAGGAGTCGACCAGCGAGCACGAGTGCCCCGAGTGCGGCGGTCGGGTCGACGCCGACACCGAGCACGGCGAGACCGTGTGTTCGGAGTGCGGCCTGGTCGTCGAGGAGGACGAGATCGACCACGGCCCCGAGTGGCGGGCGTTCAACCCCTCGGAGAAGGACGAGAAGTCCCGCGTCGGCGCGCCGACGACGAACATGATGCACGACAAGGGCCTGTCGACCAACATCGGCTGGCAGAACAAGGACGCTTACGGCAACTCGCTGTCGTCGAACCAGCGCCAGAAGATGCAGCGGCTGCGCACCTGGAACGAGCGGTTCCGCACCCGCGACTCCAAGGAGCGTAACCTCAAGCAGGCGCTCGGCGAGATCGACCGCATGGCCTCCGCACTGGGCCTCCCGAAGACGGTCCGCGAGACGGCCTCGGTCATCTACCGCCGCGCGCTGGAGGAGAACCTCCTGCCCGGCCGCTCCATCGAGGGCGTCGCCACGTCGGCGCTGTACGCCGCCGCCCGGCAGGCCAACACGCCGCGCAGCTTAGACGAGATGACCGCCGTCTCCCGGGTCGAGAAGATGGAGCTCACGCGGACCTACCGCTACGTCGTCCGCGAGCTGAACCTGGAGATCAAGCCGGCGGACCCCGAGAGCTACCTCCCGCGGTTCGTCTCGGACCTGGCGCTGAGCGACGACACCGAGCGCCGGGCGCGCGAGCTCATCGAGAGCGCGCGCGACCAGGGCATCCTCAGCGGGAAGAGCCCGGTCGGCCTCGCCGCCGCCGCGGTGTACGCCGCCGCCCTGTTGACCAACGAGAAGGTCACCCAGTCGGAGGTCAGCGAGGTCGCCAGCATCTCCGAGGTCACCATCCGCAATCGCTACAAGGAACTGCTCGAATCCGTCGACGCCCCGGCCTGACTGTCCGGTAGCTGGCCCACCGCGGATCCGTCGGTGTGCCGGCCGCACCCGGTCGCCGGTCCCGTCGCTCGCCGCACAAGCCTTTTTGTATTCGTCGTGCGTGTGGATATCACGCATGGAGGAAGCGTACGTCCGACTGCTCTGCCCCGAGTGTACCAAAGACTGGGAGTCGACGCCGACGGACCTGCCGGAACACACCGACCTCTTTCACTGCCCCAACTGCCACGCGAGCCGGCGGCTCGCGGAGTTCACGCGGACCGACCGGGACCTGCAGACGCTGAAGCGACTGAGCTAGCCGCTCGTCGCGGACCGCGCGCCGCAGGCCTCACAGCGGAGGAGGAGGACGCCGCCCTCGCGCTCGAAGTGCGTGTCCGGCAGGCCACACTCCGGGCAGAGGACGAACTCGTCGGCGTACTCGTCGACGGCGTTGCTGACGCGGCGCTCGCTGAACTCGCCGGTCAGCCGCGCGCGGCCGCTCTCGTCGATGTGGCCGCTGGTCCCCAGCTCGTTCTGGAGGAACTGCATGACGTGGTCGTCCTCGCGGCCCAGGCGGTCGCAGGTGTCCTGGAAGTTCTCGTATACTGTCACGTTACCCTCCTGGCGGATGTCCGGGTCCGGCACCTCGAACCGGTCGGAGCTCCCCTCGATCTCCGGCGTCTCCTCCATCGCCCGGTCGAGCATGTCGTCGTAGTCCATACCCGTGAGAAGCCCGTCCCCGCCTAAAAGTCTTTCAACCCCGCGGCCGCGCACCCGGCGTTCGGGTCCGGACCGCCGACGGTCGCTCACGTCGGGACCGCCCGACCACTGCCACCCTGTCGACGACCCCACCCCGTTCGCTCCCGGCCGCCGAAACCGATATCGAGAGGCTTTTGTACACGGTTTTTAAGCAGGTGTGTGTTAACGCGACTCAGGATACTACTATTAACCTCCAGTGGTTAGGACGGGACGACTATGAAAAAGCAGGAGCTCATTCACCTTCACGGCCTGCTTGCTCAGGTGGAGAACCACTACGAAATGGAGACAGGGGAAGAGGTGGAACACGACGAGTACACTTCTCTCGGCGTACGGCCGACCTCGATCCACAAGTCGAAGACCGACCACAAGAACGCCGTTTTCGCCCTGGCGAAGGGCATCACTTCGGAGATGGAGACCGAGACGCGCGAGCGCGTCCCGGCCTCCGCGGACTGAACGAATCGACTCGTCCCGTCCTCCCGACACCCGACCGCCCAGTGGCGTCGCTGTCACTCCCGGGGGCGTCGCGCCGCTCCGAACCTCCCAGTACGACCGCGAGAATCCCGCTACCGGCCGGTGTAGAGCGCCGCTACGACTCGTCGATGAGTTCCTCGAACTCGGGTAACACGTCGTCGCCCCGCTCGTCGGCCGACCCCCCGTCGCCGCGTTCGTCGCCCGGGTCCTCTCGGACCGGCTCCTCCCCCTCGTCGGCCGCGGGCTCGCTCTCGTCGTCTCCCGACTCCTCCTCGTCCCCGTCGCCGTCCTCGTCGACCTGCTCGATCTCGAGGACCTCGAGCGGGATGTTCTCGAGGCGCTGGCCGATCTCCTTGCGGGCGATCCGGGCGGCGTGCTCCTCGCGCTCGACGTTGAAGACGGTGATCTCCAGCTCGAGCGCGACGAGGCTCTCGTCGGCGGCGATGAAGGCCGGTTCGAGCTCCTCGCCGCAGTGGGGACAGGACCGCTCGCCCATGTTGATCTCGACGTAGTTGAGGTCCGGGTTGAGCATCTCGCCCGTCTTCGAGATGGCGATCCGGACCGCCTCGTCGGCCGTCTCCACGTCGTAGACCGGGACGGCGGCCTCGACGACGACTCTGCAGTTCATATGCCCGCCTTCGCCTCGCAGTGACATGAAGGTTCGCCTCGATAGCACGACACACACCCGGCCCGTCGGGGCGGTTACCAGCGAGTCGAGCCGCCCCCGTCGGGGCGCTCTCGAAAGGTCGAAGGCACCCCGACGCCTGGCCCGGGTATGACCGTCGAACGCGGCGCGCTCGCCCTCGATGAGTTCCCCGGTCCGTTCGACCTGCAGTCGACCGTCGAGAGCGGCCAGTCGTACCTCTGGGACCGCGCCGACGGCCGGATGTACGACGAGACGGGCGCCTACGGCGGCGACGCCTGGTACGAGACCGTCGTCCGCGTCGACGGCGACCCGGCCGTCGTCCGCGTCCGCCAGGTCGACGACCGCCTGGAGTGGGAGTCGTCGGTCGACGCCGTCCCGATACTCCGCGGGCGGCTGCGCCTCGACGACGACCTCCCGGCGATCCGGGCGGCGACGCCCGACGACGACGTGGTCGAGTCGGCCTTCGACGCCTACTGGGGGATGCGCCTCGTCGACGACCCCGCCTTCCCGTCGCTGATATCGTTCATCTGCTCGGCCCAGATGCGCGTCGGCCGCATCCACGGGATGCAGCGGGAACTCGAACGCGCGTTCGGATCGCCCGTCGAGTTCGACGGCCGGACCTACCACGCGTTCCCCACGCCCGAGCAACTCGCGGCCGCGACCGAGGCCCAACTCCGCGACCTGGGCCTGGGCTACCGGGCGCCGTACGTCCGCGACACCGCGCGGATGGTCGCCGACGGCGAGGCCCACCCCGAAGAGGCGGCCGGGCTGGACTACGAGGACGCCCGCGAGTCGCTCACCCGCTTCGTCGGGGTCGGCGACAAGGTGGCCGACTGTGTCCTGCTGTTCGCGCTCGACTACCTCCAGGCGGTCCCGCTTGACACCTGGATCCGGACGACCATCGAGGAGTACTACCCCGACTGCGACCGTGGCAACTACGCCGACACCTCCCGCGCCATCCGCGCGGCCTTCGGCGGCGAGTACGCGGGATATTCCCAGACGTACGTGTTCCACTACCTGCGGTAGCGTGGAAGGGTGGAGAGAGCGACGAGACGCGGAACGGAGCGGGCCGGCTACCGCTCGTCGACGGGCGTCCACGAGCGGTCGTGGTCGCCGACGTACGCCGACAGCGGGCGGATGAGGCGGTTGTCGTCGAGCTGTTCGAGCGCGTGGGCGGTCCAGCCGCCGACCCGCGAGATCGCGAAGCAGGTCGTGAACAGCTCCTTGGGGACGCCGACGCCGTCGAGCAGGGCGGCGGTGTAGAACTCGACGTTCGTCTCCAGGTCCCGGCCCGGCTTGTGCTCGGCGAGCAGGTCGACGGCGACGTCCTCGAACTCCTTGATCGTCTCGAAAAAGTCGGAGTCGCCCGCCTCCTCGTAGAACTCCGCGGCGGCGGCCTCCAGCACCGCGGCCCGCGGGTCGCGGACGCGATAGACGCGGTGGCCGAAGCCCATCAGCCGCTCGCCGGCCGCCAGTTTCTCCCGGACGTACCCCTCGGGGTCGCCCGACTCGTGGATCTCTTCGAGCATGTCGAGGACGGGACCCGGCGCCCCGCCGTGGAGCGGGCCCTTGAGAGTGCCGACGGCCGCGGTCGCCGCCGAGACCACGTCGGACTCCGTCGAGACGACCGTGCGGGCGGTGAACGTCGAGGCGTTCAGCCCGTGGTCGACGACCGTGTTGAGGTACGTCTCCAGCCCGCGGACCGCGGCCTCGTCGGGCTCCTCCCCGTTCAGCATGTAGAGGTAATTCGCCGCGTGGCGCAGATCCTCGCGGGGTTCGACGGGGTCGGCGCCCTCCCGGTAGCGCCAGTAGGTCGCGACGATGGTCGGGAAGACGGCGACGACCCGCCGGGCGTCGGCCTCGGGCTCGCTCTCGCCGGTCCCGAGGTTCGCCGCCGCGGCGCCCATCCGGAGGGCGTCCATCGCCGGTTTCTCCTCCTCGGCTGCCCGCCGCAGGACCGCCTTCACTTCGTCGCCGATTTCGCGACGGCCCGCCAGGTCCGCACGGAAGGCGTCGAGTTCGTCGGCCGTCGGCAATCGGTCCTCGTACAGCAGGAAGACGCTCTCCTCGTAGGTGGCCGACCGCGCGAGTTCGTCGACCGGGAACCCGCCGATCGTGAGCACGCCCGCCTCGCCGTCGATGTCGCTCAGTCGCGTCTCCGCGACCCTGATACCCTCCAGCCCGCGGTTCAGCTCCTCGTCACTCATGCTCACGCTTCGGGGGGTGACCACCAAAGTACTGTTGGAACACGCCGGAGTTTTCCGCGATTTTCCTCGAACTTCCGGCATCGACCCGGCGAATTACTCCGCTATCGTCCATCTGTCGACGGCTGTATCGACAGGTGTACAAATCGGCTTCGAGAGCGACGGCGCCGGCCGTCGAACGCCCCACCGGGCATGGCCGGACCGAGCCAGGACGGTTTTTTCAGCGCGGGCGTGTAACCGTCGGATATGACAGACCGCACGCGAGCGCACGTGTACGTCACGGGACGGGTACAGGGCGTCTTCTACCGCGCGACGACTCGCGACGAGGCCCGCGAGCGCGGCGTCGACGGCTGGGTGAAGAACCTCGACGACGGCCGCGTCGAGGCGGTCTTCGAGGGGCCCGAGCCGGCGGTCGAGGCGATGGTCGAGTGGTGCCACGAGGGGAGCGACCGGGCGCGCGTCGAGGACGTGGAGGCGGAGTACGGCGAGCCGGAGGGGCTCGACGGGTTCGAGATCCGGCGGTGACCGGCGTCCGGCCGCCGTCCGGTGAAACAGGCGGCACCGACGGCCGGTTGCCCCCACCCTTTTCCCGGGGGCGGGCGAACGCCCGTCCATGATTACGGGCAGCGAGATGGCCGTGGTCGACGAGAACGCCGCGGCCATGGGGGTCCCGCGAAAGCAGTTGATGGAGTCCAGCGGCCACGCCGTCGCCCGCGCGGTCCGCGAGGCCGCCGACCCGGGCGCGAGCGTCCGCGTCGTCGCCGGCCGGGGGAACAACGGCGGCGACGCCTTCGTCGCGGTCCGCTTTCTCGACGACTACGACGTGACGACGAGCCTGCTGGGCCGCCCGGAGACGATCGCGACCGACATCGCCCGCGAGAACTGGGCGGCCCTCGCGGCCGGCGAGTACGACACCGAGACCGTCCGCGACTCCGCCGGCTTCGACCTGGGTGACCCCGACGTGGTCGTCGACGCGATGCTCGGGACTGGCATCGCGGGCGACCTGCGCGAACCCGAACGCACTGCAGCCGCGGCGATCAACGACAGCGACGCGACCGTGGTCGCGGTGGACGTGCCCTCGGGCCTCAACGCCGAGACCGGCGAACTGGCCGAGACGGCCGTCGAGGCCGACCGCGTGGTCACGTTCCACGACACCAAGCCCGGGCTCGCCGAGCTGGACGCCGACGTGACCGTCGCGGACATCGGCATCCCCGCGGCCGCCGAGCGGTTCGTCGAGCGGGGCGACCTGATGCGGCTCGACGACCGCGACCCGTCGAGCCACAAGGGACAGAACGGCGAGGTGCTCGTCGTCGGCGGCGGCCCCTACGCCGGCGCGCCCGCCCTGTCGGCGAAGGCCGCGCTCCGCGCCGGGGCGGACCTGGTCCGCGTGGCCTGTCCGATGGTCGTCGGCCGCGAGCTCCAGGGGTTCGGCGAGGACCTGATCGTCCGTCCCTACCAGGGCAAACAGCTCGAACCCAAGCAGGTCGGGTTCCTCCTCCAGATGGCCCGCCACCACGACACCGTGGTCATCGGGCCGGGCCTGGGCGACGAGGAGGAGACCCTCGAGGCGGTCGAGGGGATCCTCTCGGGGTACTCCGGAACCGCGGTCGTCGACGCGGATGCGCTCTCCCGCGTGCCGGAGGTCGACACCGAGGCCGACCTGATCTGCACCCCCCACCAGGGCGAGTTCGCGGAGATGGGCGGACGCGTCACCGACGACTGGGAGGAGCGGACCGACTACGTCGAGCACTTCGCCGCCGACCTGGGCCAGACGGTCCTCGTCAAAGGGAAGTACGACGTGATCTCCGACGGCGAGACCACGCGCGTCAACCGGACCGGCAACGCCGGCATGACCGTCGGCGGCACCGGCGACGTGCTCGCGGGGATCACCGGCGCGCTCGCGGCGACCCAGGAGCCGGTTCACGCCGCCGCGATGGCCGCCTACGCCAACGGCAAGGCGGGCGACCGCGCTTTCGAGCGCAACAACAACGGGCTCACCGCGACGGATCTGCACGACGAGATCCCCGCCGTCCTCTGGACCGACCGGGGTGGCGAGGCGTGAGCGGCGACGACGGAGCAGGAGAGGGGACGGAAGCGGCCGACCTCACCCACACCGACGAGTCGGGCGAGGCACAGATGGTCGACGTGGGCGACAAGCCCGACACCGCCCGGCGGGCCGTCGCCCGCGGGGTCATCCGGCTCCGTCCCGAAACCGTCGACGCCGTCCGGGACAACGCGGTCGACAAGGGCGACGTGCTCGCGACCGCCCGGATCGGCGCGATCCAGGCGGTCAAGCACACCTGGGAGACGATCCCGATGTGTCACCAGATCCCGGTCACGAACGTCGACACCGACTTCTCCCTCGGCGACGACGCGATCGAGCTCACCGTCGCGGTCGAGACGACCGGCAAGACCGGCTGCGAGATGGAGGCGCTCGAAGGGACGACGACCGGGCTCAACGTCGTCTGGGACATGGTGAAGTCGGCCGAGAAGGACGCCGACGGCGAGTACCCGGAGACCGGGATCGAGTCCGTCGAAGTCGTCGAGAAGACCAAGCGGCCGCTGTAGTTCTTCGTCGTGCACCACACTCGGGTCGCGTGCCGACCACCCTGTTCTGCCGGCCGCCCTCGCCGGAGGCGGAATCGGTATGTCCCGGGCCGTCCACGGGTCGGTCGAATGACCGGCACGCACCCTTCCGTCTCCCTGCACAACGTTGCCGAGACCGAGCCCGCGGAGTGGACCGACGGCGGCGACCGACTCTGTCGCGTCCCCGCGTCGGTCCGGGAGTCGCTCACCGACATGGGCCGCGAGCGGCTGTCCTGCGTCTCCCACAGCGAGGTCCGCTTCGTACCCGACAGCGACGACGCCGGGGTCGAGGTGACGCTCTCGACGCCCGAGCGGGCGGAGATGCGCGTCTTCTGGGGGTCGTTCCAGCCCTGGCAGGTCCGCGAGGTCGGTCCCGGAACGGAGACGCTGACGCTCTCGGTCCCCGACCGACTGGCCGAACTCGACGGGTCGGTCGACACGGGCCGCTTCGACCCGCGGGTCTGCCGGATCGTCCCCGAGCGGATCGTCCCCGTCGCGCTGCACGGCGTGGCCGGCGACTGCCGCCCGCCCGAGGCCGGGGAACTTCCCGACCGGCGCTACCTCGCCTACGGCACCTCGATCACCGAGGGCGCCAAGGCGTCGGCGGCCCACCTGAGCTACGTCTCGCGGGTCGCGCGCAACTGCGGCCTGGACGCGGTGAACCTCGGATCGTCGGGGTCGGCCCACTGCGAACCGGAGCTGGCCGACTACATCGCCGAGCGCGACGACTGGGACGTTGCGACGCTGGCGCTGTCGGTCAACATGGCCAACGCGGAGTTCTCGACCGCGGAGTTCCGCGAGCGGGTCGAGTACTTCGTCGACACCGTCGCCGGCGCTCACCCGGACAAGCCAGTCGTCGCAGTGACGCTGTTCCCCTACTTCGCGGACGTGACCGAGAGCGGCGACTCCGACCGCGCCAGGGAGTTCCGTGAGGCGCTGCGCTCGGTCGTCGCGGAGTCGCCCCACGACAACCTCTCGCTCGTCGAGGGGACCGACGTGGTCTCGGCCTCGGACCTGACGTGGGACGTGCTCCACCCCGGCGACGAGGGCATGCTGGCCATCGGCGACGGGGTCGCCGAACATCTCGGGACGGTGCTGGACTGATACGGATGATTGCAAGACATTCCGGGATCGACCGCACGACTGGGTGCGGTCGACCCGGAAAACGCTTGCAATCATCCGTATGAGCGACCCGCTCGGCGGTCACCGCGGTCGGTCTCCGCCTCGATTCGAGCGCCGGTCCGGCGGTGTCCGGTTCCTTCGCTTTTTTGCCCGTAGCGCACTCACGACTGCATGTATGCGCGCAGCCATCTACCACGGCGAGCGGGACATCCGAGTCGACGACGTGGACCGCCCCGAGATCGAGAACCCCGGTGACGCGCTGGTCCGGGTCACCCACACCTGCGTCTGCGGCTCGGACCTGTGGCCCTACCGGGGCGAGGACGACCGCGACACGCCCTCCCGCATCGGCCACGAACCGATGGGCATCGTCGAAGAGGTCGGCGAGGACGTGACGAGCGTCGAGCCCGGCGACCGTGTGTTCGCGCCCTTCGTCGTCAGCTGCGGCGAGTGCGAGTTCTGCCGCCGCGGCCTGCACACCTCTTGCGTGAACGGGGACGGCTGGGGCGGCGACAACGGGGGCGCACAGGGCGAGTACGTCCGCTCGCCCCACGCCGACGGGACGCTCGTCCGCATCCCCGACCGCCACGCCGACGACGAGGACACCCTCCGGTCGGTGCTCCCGCTGACCGACGTGATGGGGACCGGCCACCACGCCGCGGTCAGCGCCGGCGTCGGCGAGGGCGACACCTGCGTCGTCGTCGGTGACGGGGCGGTCGGCCTCTGTGGGGTGCTCGCCGCGAAACGGCTTGGCGCGTCCCGCGTCGTCGCCGTCGGCCACCACGAGGACCGCCTGGACATCGCCGAGGAGTTCGGCGCCACCGAGACGGTACTGGGCGGGTCCGAGGGCGTCGACGACGTGGTGGGCCACGTCACCGACCTGACCCACGGCGGCGCCGAGCACGTCCTGGAGTGCGTCGGCGCCGCGAGCGCGATGGAGACGGCCGCCGGCGTCGCCCGTCCCGGCGGGACCGTCGGCTACGTCGGCGTCCCTCACGGTCTCGACGAGGGGCTAGACCTGTTCGACTTCTTCGGCGACAACGTGACCCTCGCGGGCGGCGTCGCGCCGGTCCGCGCCTACGCCGACGAACTGCTCGCCGACGTCCTCCAGGGGACCCTCGACCCGTCGCCCATCTTCGACAAGACCGTCTCGCTGGAGGACATCGCCGAGGGGTACCGCGCGATGGACGAGCGCGAGGCGATCAAGGTGCTCGTGAAGCCGTGACCGGCCCGGCGACGTGACCGGCGCCGGTAGACCGACAAGCCTCCCGCCCCTCTGTCGGACCATGCCGAAAGTCAGCGACACCTACCTGGAGAACCGGTGGCGCGTCCAGCCCAACCACGCGAACAACTACGGCACCGTCCACGGGGGCAACGTGATGAAGTGGATGGACGAGCTCGGCGCGATGTCGGCGATGCGATTCGCCGGCGAGCCCTGCGTCACCGCCTCGATCGACCGCATGGACTTCCACCGGCCGATCCCGACCGGCGAGGTGGTCGTCATCGAGTCGTTCGTCTTCGACGAGGGGCGCTCCAGCGTCAACGTCCACCTCCGGGCGACCCGCGAGAACCCCCGGACCGGCGAACAGGAGATGACCACCGAGTCGCAGTTCGTCTTCGTCGCCATCGACGAGGACGGCTCGCCGGTGGCCGTCCCGGACCTGACCGTCGAGGGCGAGCGCTGTCGGGAACTGCGCGAACGGGCGCTCGACTGGCGGGAGGAACATTCGGGGAACGAGCAAAACGCGGACTGACCGGCGCCCGGGGCCGGTCGACAGGCCGGCCCCAGCAGTCTCAGGCCGACGCCTCGACGAGGTCACCGGCCTTCGAGCGCGACCGTTCGACGACCGCGGGGCGGCCCTCGAACTCGATGACCACCTGGTCGCCGTAGTCGACCGAGTCGACGTGGGCGTTGTCGTGGATCCACGAGACGAGCGACATCGTGTCGTCGGTCATCGGCAGGACGAGCCGCTCGCGCTCGTAGTCCGGCAGTTCCGCGTGGATCCGCTCGCGGAGGTCGTCGACGCTCTCGCCGGTCCGCGCCGACACGGCGACCGGGTTGGGCGCCAGCGCCGACAGCGCCTCCCGCTTGCGCTGGACCTCCTCGGCGTCGACCGTGTCGATCTTGTTCAGGACCGTCACGATGGGCGCCTCGTTGCGCTCGGCGAGGGTGTCGTGACACGTGACGAGCTTCTCGCGGATCTCCTCTGTCGACTCGCTCACGTCGACGACCAGCAGGACCAGGTCCGCCCGGTAGACCGAGTCGAGCGTCGACTTGAACGACTCGACCAGCCAGTGGGGCAGGTCCGAGATGAACCCGACCGTGTCGGTGACGAGCACGTCCCGCTGGTCCATGTCGGCCCGGCGAGTCGTCGTTCCCAGCGTCGTGAACAGGCGGTCCTCGGACTCGGCGGTCGCGTCCAGGTCGGGATGCAGGTCCTCGTTCTCGTCGACCTCGACGTCCTCGGCCAGCCGCCGGAGCAGCGTCGACTTCCCGGCGTTCGTGTAGCCGGCCAGCGCCACCAGGTCAAACCCCGACTCGCGGCGCTGGGCCCGGCGGTGTTCCTCGGTCTCCTCGATCTGTTCCAGTTCGTCGCGAATGCGGGAGATCTGGGCCTTGATGTCCTGCTCGCGGCTCTCGTCGTACTCGCCCAGCCCCATGAACCCCGGCCGCTCGTCGCGCCGGGCGAGGCTGGCCTTCGCCTCCGCGCGCGGGAGCTCGTAACGCAGTTCCGCGAGCTCGACCTGTAGCTGGGCCTTGCGCGTCTGGGCGCGCTGGCCGAAGATCTCGAGGATGAGCCGGAAGCGGTCGACCAGCTTGACCCCCTCCGGGAGTTCGTTGCCGATGTTGTACGTCTGGTAGGGGCCGAGCTGGTTGTCGAAGACGACGACCGTCGCCTCCGTCTCGACGACCCGGCGCGCCAGCGTCGCGACTTTCCCCTCCCCGATGTGGGTCGCGGGGTCCTCCTTCCTGGTCTGGGTCACCTCGCCGACCACGTCGTAGCCGGCCGCGCGCGCGAGGTCGCGGATCTCCGTCGTGTTGGCCCGTCCGCTGTCGACGCGCTTGGCGACGACAGCCCGCCGTTCGGATCCTGTCTCCGTCACTCGCGCGTGGCTACGTCACCCGCGTATTTAAACTCTGGTCGCTTGCCGCCGACGGATCCGACAGCCCGCCGACTTACCGGCTCAGACCTCAATATCCCGTGATCACGGACCCGTGGCCGGCCCCGGTAAGCCGGGGCTACGCGCCGGCCGGCGGGCACAAGAGCCTTATTCCGCCGCCGTCACCGGGTCGGATATGGTAGACATCGGCCTGCAACAGATCGGGCTGGAACTGGGATCGGGCGCCGTGATCGGGGGACTGATCGGCTTCACGGCGAAGAAGGTCGCGAAGATCATCGCGATCCTCGTCGGCCTCGAACTGGCGCTGTTCAAGTTCCTCGAGTCGCAGGGCATCCTGATCGTGGACTGGGACCGCCTCTCGGCGGGGCTCGTCAACGCGAGCAGCGCCGCGACCGACGCCGCGACCGCGAATCAGCCGCCGGGGATCGTCGTGAGCCTGCTGTCGGTCATCCCGGTCAGCGCCGGCTTCACCGGCGGCTTCCTCGTCGGCTTCAAGAAGGGTTGACATCCTCCTCCGCGTGAACGCGGAGGAATCCCGAGCGGTGGGAGTTTCAGGTTCGCAGCCCAATCACCGGACTCCCAGCCCGTTCGGGCACGGGTAGTCCCACGGTATCGGACTGGTGGACTGCTGGCAGTGCCAAACCGCCGTTACCCCTCTCCTCGACCGTGTACGGCGTCCCGGTGTTGTTTTTGCCACGGGGACGCCGGCACGCGTCACCGGACTTGGGGGTATCGTCTGTTTTGCTTTGAGCAGTCGGCACGGGCACACGCTTCTAGCATGTGTGTTCACCGACTGCCCTTTCGGATACTGTCGTCCGAGAGACTCCGTCTCTCGTGATCACGAAAATCTGCGATTTTCGAACGACCTCGTTACGTGGGTGGACAGGCCACCTCCGAAGGACGGTTCGGAATCCGCTCCGTTCCGACCGATTCCTCCTCCTCAGTAGGGCGTCCTATCACTTAAACGTCACTATGGGAAACTCGGTGACGGCGTTTGAACGGTGGACTGTGAGCACAAGTGACGGCGCGTATCCACGGCCTGAAGGCCGTGGTATTGCGCCTGTTCAGTGTATAACCACCCATATCTTCAGTCGGCACTCGATACACTCGACGACGAGATTCAGGTCGCGACGATTCCGAACACCGTCGCAAACAGAGAAGCGGTTGTCAATGACCATCTCGATCCCGGTGAAACACAGGCGTTTGCCGTGGCAGACGCTGCGGACGGTCGTCTACTGACCGACGACGGGGATGCCCGATCGTTTGTGAAAGACCAAGGCGTGACCGTTGTCGGGTCGGTCGGGGTTCTGTTGGCTGCGATCGATGCTGGAAAGATTGATGAGCCAACTGCCGACGAGTGGCTGTCGACGTGGATCGATGAAATCGGATACTACGTGCCTTCCCAGTCGATTTCGGAATATCGGTGAGATACGCATATCGCCCCCTCCATAGCGGGTGTCGTCTCAATGCATGGACGACAGTGCCGTGTCTGAGTACGGGTCATCCCTCCGATTGTGACATCACGAGCTCGAACCGCGCCCCACCCTCAGACCCGTCTGTCACAGACACCGTCCACCCGTGAGCCTCTACGATCCGCTTCACGATGGTTAGTCCGAATCCGGTGCCATCATTCGTCGAAGAATGGCCCGGTTCGAAAATCTCCTCGCCCCGATCTGCGGGGATCCCGGACCCATCGTCTTCGACGTAGATAGTGTCTTCACCGACACGTCCGACACGAACGGTCACGTCCGTGCCGCCGTGTTCGATAGCGTTTCGGAACAGATTCTCGAACACGTGCCGTAATCGGTCGCGATCGCCCTGGAATGTCATCTCATCAGTTATCTCGAGGGTCGCCGCGTCTGTGTCTACCGTTCCCCAGCAGTTCCCGACGAGATCGGTCAGACTGACCGACTCCGTTTCGTCTATCGTCTCACCTTGACGAGCGAGTGTCAGCGTGTCCTCGACGATAGCTTCCATCCGGTCGAGTGCCCGCAGGAGTGGGTCGAGATGTTCGCTCTCTGTCTGTTCATCGAGGATCGTTGCGCGGCCCTGTGCGACGTTGAGCGGGTTGCGCAGGTCGTGGGAGACGACGCTCGCAAACTCGTCGAGCCGCTCCTTTTGCCGACGAAGCTGTCGTTCCCGTTCGACGCGGTCGGTGACGTTCCGGGTGATTCCTACGAGACGGGTTACGTCGCCGTCGGTGAGTACCGGTGCGAGATTCGTCTGCCAGATGCGCGCCTCTTCATCGATTTCTAGCTCTTCCTGATACGAGATCGGCTCGCGTGCTTTGACACACCGGTGATAGTTTGCTTCGAGTTCAGCTCCCTCTTGCTCACCGAATACATCACGAGGCGTTTCTCCCCGCACCTCTTCGGTGGTGAGGCCGGTCTGTCGCTCGTATTCCGGACTGAGACGGGCGAATTCGAACGTAATGTCGTCGTCTGAAACGTCGACATCGACGAGGAAAATCGCGTCCTCTGCATTGTTGAGGAGTGCCTCGTACTCTCCAGCCAGTTCGCGGAGTTCGCGTTCCTGTTCTTTCCGCTCGGTGATCTCCCGGCTGTTGAGTAGAATCCCGTCGATGACATCGTCTTCCAGCCGGTTCTGCATCGTGGCTTCGATCCAGCACCACGACCGGTCGGCGTGTTTGAATCGGACTTCGACGGTCTGGGGTTCGTCCGGAGTCTCAAGAACGGCTTCGACCGCCTCGGCGTTTTTCTCCCGGTCGTCGGGATGGACGTATTCGTAGCCAGAGTTCCCGACTAATTCCTCGGGATCGTAGCCGAGAACCCGTGTGACGGCGGGGCTCACGTACGTCATCGTTCCGTCAGTGTCGATGATCGTGGCGATGTCGTTCGACTCTTCAAGGATAGTCCGATACCGATCCGTCCGATTCTCGTTCCGCGTTTCCGATGTCTCAGTGTCTTCCATTGGTCAGTGGTTTTCGGCGTGCGTTGCCCGAACGGACGAGTCGGTGGACACCCGGGGGAGGCTCAATACGACTGCTGTCCCACGGGGTGAGTTGTCCACGAAGGTGACTTCGCCGCCGTACAGCGAGACAGTCCAGTAGACGATCCAGAGCCCGAGTCCGGTGCCGTGCTGGAGCGGTGTTTCCTCGCCCTGTTTGATCGTCTCCAGTTCTTGGTCCGGGATACCCGGTCCATTATCCAAAATTTCGATGTCGATCCACTGTTCAGACCGCTTTTCCCTGGACGGTCTGGTGGTGACCGTTACCTCTGGTTTGGGTTGGTCGTTGTGGACGACGGCGTTGTCCAGTAGTTCCTTCACTGCCACCTTCAACCGGCTATCCGCTCGAACGTAGAGCGGGTCAGAACCATCGATATCGAATGAAGCGGTCGAATACTCTTCAGAAACGGTGGTGACGACATCTGTAACTAACTCCGTCACGTTGGTAGCGGTCTCAGCTGAAAATTCGTTTTCGAACAGCGAGCGCACAGTTTCGGCTTTGTCACCCAGCGATTCCAGGGCATCAGCCCGTTGCTCGATCGTCCGCACGTTCGCCCGATGTTCGTCATCGCCCAGCGATTCGCGGAGTAGTTGGGCCCGGCCCTGAATCACGTTCGTTGCGTTCTTGAGATTGTGGCGGAGGATGCGGTTAAGAACGTCGAGTTGCTGTTTGCGCAACCGACGATTCGTCACGTCGGACTCGATCGTGACAAAGTGCGTGATTTCTCCATCGCCGTTCGCGATGGGCGAGATCGTCTGGTCGACGTGGTACAGCTCCCCGTTTTTGCGCTGATTGATGAGATTTGCATTCCACTGCTCGCCCGAAAGGATCGTCTGCCACATCTGATCGTAGAACTCCTCGTCCTGTTTGCCTGACTTGATGATACGGGGGGTCCGACCGACGGCTTCCTCACGAGTATAGCCTGTTCGGGATTCGAATTTCGGATTCACGTACTCGATAGTGCCCTCCCTGTCAGTGATGAAGACTGCATGTCCTGCGTTCTCGACGGCTTTTTTGAACAGCTGTAAGTCCATTTCGCGCTCTTTGCGCTCGGATACGTTCTCCTGGAACCCGACGTAATTCTCGACGGTTCCGGCGTCGTCTCTCACCGGCGCGATACTGACGCGGTTCCAGAACTGACTGCCGTCCTTTCGGTAGTTCCGGAGTTCCACGGACACCGGCTCGTCTTTCTCGACTGCCGTGCGCAATTCGGCGACTGGTTCCTCTCGAGTTGCTTCACCCTGGAGGAACCGACAGTTGCGTCCCAGCGCTTCAGACTCGGTATACCCCGTCAGCGCTTCGAATCCCTCGTTTACGTAGATCATCGGGTTGTCCTCTCGGTCGGGGTCGGTGATGGTGATCCCGACGGGCGCTTTGTCCATCGCCTGGGATTTCAGTTCGAGCTCTCGTGCGTACGCTTTCCGGTCTGTCACGTCGCGTGCAGAGAGGATTATCGGTGACTGGTCGGAATCCTCGAGCGTCGCAGCCGACACCTCCAACTGTCGTGTTTCTCCCTCCTTCGTCTGACACGTGAGGTCGTCGGTCGATCCCTGCCCCGCCTCCTGTACCTGCTGGAGAAAGGACTGAAACCACTCGCGATCGTCGGTGTGGATCGTTTCAGCCGGGGATACTGAGAGCAATTCGTCATGCGAATACCCCACGAGGTCACACGCTGCGGGATTGCACTCGGTGATCTCGTCACCAGATGGAGCAACAACGAAGATCGCGTCGTTCGTCGAATCGAACAGCCGCTGAAATCGAATCTGCACGTCCTCGTAGCGCGTGGACAACTCCACCGACTGCTCGCGCCGGGCCAACAAATTCCCGACCCGACGAAACAGGGTCGTCCGGTCGACGGGTGCTGACACGACCTCGTCGACGAGCGGTGGCCCGTCGCCGTTCTGCTCGGACGGCAACGGGACCGTTCCCCTCGACCCTTCCTGTTGGATCAACAGGGCAGGCGTGAAGGTCGGGTGGGCCTCTTTTTTGTGCTCCCGTAATGCGTCCCGATACCTTGGTACCGTCTGTCCGTCGACGAGGTAACAATCGACGGGCTGAAGCGTGTCGTCGGTGATGACGTCGTACCGCTCGTCGAGAAATTCTTCGATGGCTTCCCGGTCGTTGTCCCCGTGAATCAAGAGTTGTATCGTGTGTCGCTCGCTCAATTTGCGACTCGACCGGTCGGTCATGATTGGTCAGTTGTCTGGTTGGACTCGTCTGGAACGCGATGCGTTGAACTACCCTGCATGATCCCCCGAACGGTATCGAACGGTCCTTCGATAACCAGCCCCTCGCCGGACTCGATCGCGAACCGGTGGAACCGGCTGTCGAAATCCCCGAGTCGCTTTTTTACAACACCGATCGCTCGGTCCAGTTCGCCGTCGACTTCCACATACGTGAGAAACAAGATGTTGTCCGCGATGTAACTGGTGTTCGTACTCGTAGCTTCCGGAATCCCGGTGAGGCGGTCCGCCTCGTCCGTGATAATGACTGCAATACCGCGGTTCTTGAGAACCCTGGTGAGGCCGTGTAACCGGCGAACAAGTCGCTGATCGTCACCCTGGAGCGAGATCTTGTAGCCCGAGAGCCCATCGATGAACACCGCATCCGGCGCGTGTTCGTCGACCTGGTCGAGGACGTGCCGATCGAACTCCTCGGCCGAACGCACGAGCGGTTCGGTCTCTGTCAGCGCCAGTGATCCCTGCGCCCGCATCTCCGAGACCGGGAGTCCGAGGGTTTCCGAGCGATGGACGAACTGGTCGATCGACTCCTCGAAGAGGTAGCCGAGCGCTGTCCCACCGTCTTCGACGATGCCCGAAAGTATCTGTGAGCCGGTGGTCGATTTGCCGATGCCGGTCGGCCCGCTGATAAACGAGACGGTCCCGCGTTCGATCCCGCCACCGAGGAGTCCGTCGAGAGCTTCGTGTCCGGTCGGGATCAGTTCCGGGTCGAACGTTCGGTTGTCGTGTTTCGGGATGGTCTGTGGGTAGACTTCGATCCCGTGTTCGCGGATTTCCAGTCCGTGGGTCCCGTCGATCTGGCCGAGACCACGGTGTTTCGGGACGGCGATCCGGCGCTCGTGCTCGTCGAGAGACAGGTTGACGACGCCGTCGCTCAGCGATTCGAAATCGTCGTGTCTGGTCTCGCGAGTGCGCTCCCTGTCGAGTGTTCGCGTTGCGACTGTCGTCACCTGCCGGTCCCGGAGAAACCGGATGAGCGACTGCAACCGCTTCCGGTACTGGTATTCGTCCCGTTCCACGTACTGGAGTTGGGTGATCGGGTCGATGAGAATTCGGGCCGGGTCGACATCTTCGATTACCTGTTTGATATCCTGTGTGAATTGCTCGGATTCGACTTCGCTCGCTTCGACCAGGTTGTAGGACTTGTCCTCGGCGAAAAAGTCCGTTCCGGGCCCGATGTCCAAAAACTCGGCATCCCGAATGTCGACATCGAGCCGTGCTGCGTTGACGAGAATGTCGTCTCTGGACTCTTCACCGTGGATGTAGACGACTGTCTCGTCGGCATCGAGTCCCGCTCGCAGGAAGTGCTGACCGAGCAGCGACTTCCCCGTTCCCGATGCGCCCTGGACGAGGTACGTCCGACCCCGAACGAGCCCTCCGTTGAGTAGTTCGTCCAATTCGGGGATACCTGACGCCACCAGATCGATTTCCTCGGTCGGGGTGTCACGGGAGCGGTCAGACACGGTATCTCGTATAATCACAACGGGTTCGAGGTGGATAAGTCGGCGGCCTAGATAACGGGATTCGGTGGAACGAACCACCTGAACGTTGGTACGGTTCAGTCCGTCACTTCGACGCCAGTGATCTCGAAGCGTGCGCCGCCCGACTCGCTATCAGTCACGCGGATTTCCCAGCCGTGTGCCTCCACAATTTCTTTGACGATTGCGAGACCGAATCCAGTGCCATCGTCAGCGGTCGAATAGCCGGCCTCGAAAATATCGTCGCGTTCTTCGTCGGGGATTCCCGCTCCATCGTCCGCGACGTAGACCCCGTCAGCTATCTCCCCGACGGTCACCGTTACCTCACCACCTCCGTGGTTGACGGCGTTCCTGAAGAGATTCTCGAACATCTGCTGAAGTCGGCTCCGGTCAGTCGATATCGTCTGGTCTGTTTCGACAGCGAGCGTTGCGTCCGCACTCGGCGTCGTCTGCCAACACTCCCCGGCCAGTTCCGACAGGGTGACCGGCTCCGTAGTTCCAATTGCCTTCCCACTCCGGGCCAGTGCCAACAGATCTTCCACGAGTGCCTGACACCGGTCGATCGCGTCACCGATGGTATCGAGGTGCTCGCTATCACACTCTCGCTGTGCCAATTCCGTGTGCCCCAGGGCCACGTTCAGCGGGTTTCGCAGATCGTGGCTGACGACGCTTACGAACTCTTGGAGACGGGCGTTTTGCCGTTCGAGTTTCCGTGCACGCTCTTTGCGCTCTGTGATATCTCGGAGTGTCCCGACTGACCCGTCGAACTCGTCACCTTCGTAGGGAAGGACACCCATGTGATCCTCACAGACGATCGGGTCGCCGTCACATGGCTGGATCGTCACTTCGAATGTTACCGTCTTCGGACCGTCACCCGACAGCAACCGACCCAAGTGGTGTTCCGCCCGTTCGACGGCATCCTCGTCCTTGATGAGTGACGGCGTGCTTCCGAGAATGGTTTCCCGGTCGTAGCCGACCAACTCGACGAGTTCGTCGCTGACATATGTGAATCGTCCCTCCTCGTCGAGCATATACACGGCGTCGGCCAACACCTCGATGATCGTCTCGTGGTTTTCGAGTTCCTGCCGACGGTCCCTGCGGTCGGTGATATCGTGACCAGCGCCACGGAGTGTCGTTACCTTCCCACCGGATTCTACGACCGGAGTGATCGTCATTTCTATCAGACGCTCCTCGCCGTCCCCTGGCTGAAGTCGCCACGTGTTGTGCAGTTCCTCGCCCGTCTCGAAGGCCCTGGTGAGTGTGTGCCGAATGTTTTCGCGGTCGTCCGGGTGGAACAGTGCTATCGCCTCTTCAAGAGATATTTCCGCCTGGTCAGGCCACCCGATGATTCGTCGGGTGCCAGCCGTCAGCAGGACAACCCCGCTCTCTCTGTCCAGTTCCCATCCACCGGTGTCGCCGGCAAGCTCCGTCAGCCGCGCCAGTTGTTGCTGTCTGTCGACCCGCTGTGCCTCGCGTCGTGCCCGGACAGCATTGCGGATCCGGTTGGCCAAGAGTTCGTACTGCTCGGTGCCAGAGCTCTTCTGGAGATAGTCGGTGACACCGGCAGCGATGACATCACTGGCGATGGCCTCGCTACCCTTACCGGTAAACAGGACGAACGGCAGGTCGGGATACCGCTTTCGAACAGCCTGCAAGAACTCGAGTCCGTTCATGCCGGGCATATTATAATCCGAAACGATACAATCGGGCCGGCGGTCGTCTATTCGCTCTAACGCTATATCGACGGTCGTCACTGCCTCGACAGTGAACTGGTCGTCCTCCCGCTCGAGAAACGTCGCCGTGAGGTCGACGAAATCGGGTTCGTCATCGACATGAAGGACTTCCACTATTTCCACTGTCTCAGTCAGGGTCCTTGCCTTACTCATGTTTCAGCCGAGATGGTTTCCGGATCTATCCAGACGACGTGTCCGTCCTCCCGGGTGACGATACCATTAACCATCTCCTCGTCGACTGCTTCGACAGAGTCGGGATCGATCGTCGAGATCCGGAGCACGTCCGTTACCGCCCAGCCGGAACGTGCGCCCGTCGCTCTTTCGTCGCCGAAGACGATCATCCGCTCCTGACTGATTCCATCGTCCTCGTAGCCATCTGGCAAGAGTCTGGTACTCGGATCGATAACTCTCGTGGTCTCACCACGGAGGTCGATCGCCCCTTCGACGTGCGGGGGCGAATCCGGGATCGGCGTCACATCTCGTTTCGATCGGCTGACGACCTCGGTTACGTATTCGATATCGAGACAGTACTGTTCCTCCCCGAGTGTGAACTCGAGGATCTGGTGAGATCCCATGCGTTCACATCTCTCCATCGTGATCTGGCGTCCGACCGCCCGTATCAGACGTGTGGTGCCCGCCGTCGGCCGCAGCCGGCGATCCCGGTGACGCCTCGATTGCGGAACCTACGCCTGATCCAGTGTCGAAATCCGACACCTGGTCGTGCAGGTCTTCGGCGAGACCGGACAGTTGCTGGATGTTCTCCGAGGCCTCGGACAGGGAGGCGGTCTGTTCTTCCGTCGCGGCAGAGACGTTGCTCGCCTCGGCTGCGGTCTGCTGACTGACGCTGGAGACCTCGTCGACCATGGAAACCACTTCCTCGGAGGAGGCCGCCTGGTCGTCGGTGGCGTCGCTGATTTCTCGGATGCCGCTTTCGGCCTCCTGGACGGCGTTGGCGATCTCGTCGAACATCTCGATGGCGTCTTCGATCGTGTCAGACCCGCGTTCGACGCGGTCGCTCATCTGCTGCATCCCCTCGACGGTATCCTCCGTCGTCCCCTGGACTTCCTCGATGCGCTGTTCGATGTCGGCAGTCGCTTCGGCAGCCTCCTCTGCCAGGGATTTGATCTCGTTTGCCACGACTCCGAACCCTTCGCCCGCCTCGCCGGCTCGGGCGGCCTCGATCGAGGCGTTCAGTGCGAGCATGTTGGTCTGTTCGGCTATCTCGGTGATCATCTCGACCACTTCGCCGATCTGGTCCATCTTCTCGTCGAGCGTCTCGACTTGCGTGGCTGCCTCGTCGGCCCGGGTTTCGATGGACTGGATCTCCTTGGTCGCCTCCGATGCGTACTGGCGGCCCGTCTCGCCACGCTCGACGGCCGTGCTGGCAGTCGAAGCCACCTCCTCGGCCGAGGAAGCGATCTCCTCGACTGTCGCGGACATGTCGTTCATTTCGCCGGCCACCTCCTGGAGGTTCTCGCTTTGCGTGTCCGCCCCGTGTGAGATCTCTTCGACGGACTCCGCGACCTGCTCGCTGGCCTCTTCGATCTCCTCCGAACTGCTCGCCACTTCCTCGCTCGAGGTCGCGACGTCGTCCGCGATCGCCTGGACGCGTTCGACGCTTCTGTTCAGTTGTCCGATCCCGTCCTCGAGATCACGCAATGCCGTGCCGAACGACCCGGGGTAGTCGGTGTCGATGTCTTGATCGAGTCGTCCGTCTTTGAGACCCTGGCTCGCGGCCGAGATCTGTGTGAAGCTCTCGGACAACTGTGTGGTCCCGGTCGCGAGGTCTTCCAGCACTTCGCCGTACTCCCCGGGGCGGTCGGTGTCGATGTTCTGATCGATGACGCCCTGCTGGAGGTCGTCGCTCACACTCCGGATCGCCTCGAAACTCCCGGCGAGTTCGTCGGCACCCGCCTTGAGATCGTCGACGGTCTCCCCGTATTGGCCCGGATAGTCGGCCTCGAACTCCCAGCCAAGATCGCCCTGTCGCAAGCCTCGACTTGCGGTTCCGATCTGCGAGAAAACACCCCGGAGGTTCGACTGCATCTCACTGAACGCCTCGATCATCCGACCCAGTTCGTCGTCTTCGACGTGGCTGTCGAGATCGTTGTCGAGCTCGCCGGCACTGACAGCCTGTGCAGTCTCCTCCAACCTCGTGATCGGCGGGATGATCCGTCCAGCGACGAACAGGCCGATGGCGATCGCGAGGACGAACGACCCGACAGTCAGTCCGAGAAGCAACCACTGGACCGTCGCTGTGGTGCTATCCGCCGACGCGACTGCTGTGTCTTTGTCCTCGACAGCGAGTTCTTCGAGCGTATGTGCGTCCTCGCGCACATCGGTCAGTATCGGGTCCAGTTCTGCCATTTGCTGTCTGGCACGCTCAGTGTCACCGGCTTCTCCTGCGTCGAACGCCTCCTGGGCGACGGCCGTGTACTCCTGATGTCTGGACTGCAAATCGGCGAAGGCCTGTTCTTCCTCCTCGCTCAGGTGGCTTTCATCCATTTTCTGTGCCCACTCTTCGAAGTTGGAATTGGCCTCCTCGAAGTCGGATCTGGCACCGTCCTCGCCGAGCATGGCCGCCTGGACTGCCACCTGTTGTTCCTCGACGGCGACCAACATCTCCATGGACGCGTCGATCTTGTCGGCGTCCTCAGAGATGACGTGGGCCTCGGCATCGACGGCCCCCACAGCCTGGTACCCGACCAATCCAGTCACACCGACCAGCAACGCCACGAGCACGAACGCCAGGATGAGTTTCGGCCGCAAGTCGAACCGGTCGATTTTCACCTTCTCTAGCATGCGACATCCTCTCACGACCAACCCGATAGTTGGTGGCTCTAGATAACAGGATGAGTATCACGGCTGAGAACCATTGATCGTATCGCTCGACCGTTTCGCTGCTCGAAACGTTCCTGAGAGCTCCTATTCGAGGGATCCATTTGAGGGACGTTCCTGACGCGTCCCGTTATCAAGATGGGTGACTTATATTTACTATCGATCTACGTATGTCTATGCCCGACCTGCCGGAGTATGGCCGAAATAGTTCCAAAGAAGGCAGTACGGAGAGTGACCACCTCTCTATTAACTCGCTGACGTTCGACGCTGAAGAAGGAGCATACATTGCGAGGTTCGACAGCAGCGACGCTTTACCGAGTACGATCGTTGTATCGGTGATTACAGAGATAACTGGTCAGTCGGTGACCGACCTCCGGCCACTATATCAGATCGTGGACCCGGATGCTCTCGACCGAATCGTGGGGAATCGTCCGTCTGGACTACATCATAGCGAACGGCTGGTCGAATTCACGTATCAGGACTTCAATATCCGGCTCCTGAGTAGTGGTGTGATCAAAGGGCTGTGTTGAATCGCTGTAAGGCGGTAGATTTCACTGTTTCACAGCCCGCTTGATGTTGTAGACAACACACATCAGGGCAACCTCGCGGAACTCACGAAACCAGGAACGCGCTCGGAC